>DASREH010000138.1:0-41164 GCA_035652195.1 Candidatus Udaeobacter sp.
TTCGCGGTGAGAAAACTTTTGTTACTTCCGACGATCAGAAGACTTGGCGTTGTCTTGACACCGTTGTAAACCGCCTGGCCTTTGACTTCGTAACCGAAAGTTTTGAGGCAGATCTCGCGCGCTTCGCCTTCCATCAACCGATAGTAATGCAGCGCCTGTTTATAGGTGATGTTGTGCCGGTTCCGGAATTTCTCCTGCACGTCTCCGCTGGCGCTGACGTTTGCCGGATATTTGGCAAACTGAAAGATGTTGGAACCGAGAAAGCTGATGCCGTTCTCGACCGAGTACTGCAAAGCGCCGATTGCGGTCATGACTGAAATTACCGAAAAGACGCCGATGGTGATGCCGAGCATTGTCAGCGCAGAACGCAGCTTGTTCGCGCCGAGCGAAGCGGACGCCATCTTGATGATTTCTCCGAAGAGCATGGTGTTTCAAAACTCCCACAAGGAAGCAACGGAGGGAGCGAAGGGTGCCGACGCAGCTGCGCTGCTATGCGCCCAGAACCGGCAGTTCATCATCCTACGACTATTCATAGCGAAGGGCCGCTACTGGATCGAGACGTGACGCCGTCCATGCCGGCGCGAATCCTGAAAACAAACCTGTTAATATGGAAACCACCATGCTGACAAGCACCAACCCGACCGAAAAATGAATTGGGAACGAGGGAAAAACTTTACCGATGCCGAAGCACATGAGGTAAGCAAACGCGAGACCTATAAAGCCACCGAGCAGGCAAAGTGCTGTCGATTCGATCAGAAATTGCAGCAGGATGGTCCGCCGTCGCGCACCCAGCGCCTTGCGTGTTCCGATTTCTTTTGTGCGCTCTTTCACGCTGACAAACGTGATATTCATGATGCCGATTGCGCCGACGAAGAGTGACAAGCCAGTGATAAACAATCCGGCAATCGCAATGGAGTTCTTTACCGGATCGAGCGTGCTCTTAAATGCCTGCTGTTCGTTGATCGAGAAATCGTCCTTTTTCTCCGGCGGCAATCCGCGCACGCGCCGCATTAAACCGGTGAGCTCGTCCTTGGCTTCGGGGAGCTTTGTCTTGTCTTTAACTTTCACGCGCACATCCGATTCACTCTTGGCGGAAAAATATTTGTTAAATGCGGCCAACGGCATGGCCACCATGGAATCCCAGCTAAAAAGACCGAGAAATGTCCCCTGTCGTGTGTTGACTCCGATGACTTTGAATAGCTGACCGTTAATCAGCACCGATTTATTGATCGGGTTCTCGGAAGGAAAAAGTGCATCGGCGATGTCGTAACCGATTACCACCACGTTAGCGCCGCCGCGGGATTCGAGTTCATTAAAGAATCGGCCTTCGGTGCAATCGATCGTCGAGGTCACGATAAAATCCGACGTCGTCCCGAGAACAAAAACGTTGTCCACCTGATTGCCGCCGTATTTGACCGACCTCATGAAGTTCGATGTAGGTACTGCCACGACCAGATTTGAGTTTGGAGTCGCCGCAATCATCCGGTTCAACGTTTCGGCGTATTCGGTTTTGATTCTTTTGCGGTCGCGATAGTTCCACCAATCATCCACGGGCTTCCATGGCCATTGGGTGACATAGAGAACATCATCGCCGAGCACAGCCATGCTTTTGTCGAAGCCTATGGAGATTCCGTTTACGGCGGTACCCATTAGCGTCACCGCAATAATTCCGATGATCACACCGAGTGCTGTCAGCGTTGAGCGGGTCAGGTTCGAACGCATCTGCGCGGCTGCGATTTTCCAGCTTTCAGTCAGCTCGTAGACAAAGCGTTTCACGTCTGTTTATCCTGCAACCGGAACGTCGAGTTCGGGAATAAACCCCACGTGATCCATCTCGATAAGTCCGTCGCGCAAATGAACGGTGCGACGGGCGTGGGCAGCGATGTCTCGCTCGTGCGTCACGAGGATTATTGTATTTCCACGCTGATATAAATTCTCAAACAACTCCATGATCTCATCGCCTGTTTTCGAATCCAGATTACCGGTTGGCTCATCGGCCAGAATGATCGATGGCTGGTTAACGAGCGCCCGGGCGATTGCCACGCGCTGGCGTTGGCCGCCAGAAAGTTCATTGGGTTTGTGGTGTATGCGATCGCCCAGACCGACATCTGTCAGTGCCTGAGTGGCGCGTGCTTCACGCCGCTCCGGATCGATGCCGGCATAAATGAGCGGGAGCTCGACGTTACGCAATGATGTCGATCTCGGCAGCAAATTGAACGTTTGAAACACGAAGCCGATCTCACGATTGCGGACGGCGGCGAGCTCATCATCGTCCATTTCGGCCACATTCTTTCCGTTGAATTCGTAGCGGCCGGAACTCGGGGTATCAAGACAACCGAGCATGTTCATCAGCGTCGATTTTCCGCTGCCGCTTGGCCCCATGATGGCCAGATATTCGTTGCGCCGTATTTGCAAGGTCACACCGCGCAGGGCGTGCACCACTTCCTCGCCCATAACATAGTCTTTGGTAATATTCTCAATGTCTATCACCACCGGACCGGGCGGGCGGTTTGAATTTCGAATTTGCATCGCAACTCGACAGGCGCTTTCGAGACTATTTCATGCCTTCTTTGTCGAGCGTGACCTTCGCACCTTCCTTTAATTTCCGGCTAATGGCGCTGTAACTACCCGAGATCACTTCGTCGCCAGGTTTAATACCGCTCTTGATTTCCGTATACGTGTCATCCGAAATCCCGGTCGTCACCTTCACCATTTCAGCCTTGCCGCCTTTCTTGAGAAACACGACCTTCGCGAGTCTTTCACGTTCTTCCTTCTGTGCCGCCTTTTCGGCGCGCCCATCCACGAACTCGGCGTTGTTATCCCCCTTATCTCGCTGTACGGCCTTCTGCTTTTTCTTTTCGATCTCTTCCGGACTGAGATTGCTGTCCCCGGTTCGGATGGTCACTGCTTGCATCGGCACGGCCACGGCATCTTTGACTTCGTTGGTTTGAATTTCGGCGGTACAGCTGAGCGCGGGTTTGAGTTCCACGTCATGGTCTTCAATCCGAATTTTCACCTCGAAATTGGTGACTTCTTCCTGTGTGCCGGCGCCTGTTGTCTTGCCAGTATTACCGATTTGATAAACATGGCCTTTAAATTTGCGATCGCCGTAAGCGTCAATTTTTATATCGGCCTTGTCGCCGATCTTCACGTTGACGACGTCGTTCTCGTTTACGTCCACGCGGGCTTCCATGTGACCAAGGTCCGCCACCCGCATCACTTCTGTCCCGGCGAACTGTCCCGTTGCCACCAGCCGTTCGCCCGATTTGCTGTTGAGAACAGTGATCGTCCCGTCGATGGGTGAATAAATCGTCGTTTTGGATAATTGATCGCGCGCCTGACTCGAGCCCGCTTCGGCGCGTTCGATCTCGTGCAGAGAACTTTCGTACGTGTTTTTTGCCACGTCGTGAGCAGCTTCCGCCGCATTATATTCCTGCTCTGAGATTAATTTCTTACCGAACAAATCCTCCGCTCGCTTCAGGTCCTGCTCGGTCTTCATCATAGTGGCCTTTTGCTGGAGATTGGTCGCTTTCGCCGCGCTGATCGCAGCTTCTTGCTGTTCCACAAGTGCCTTGTAGGAATCGGGTTTGATTTTAACCAGCAGATCACCCTTTTTGACGCGCATCCCGTCCTCGACTGGCAATTCGATAATCTCGCCGGCGACCTCGGGCGAGATTTTCACTTCAACCTCAGGTTGTATTTTCCCCGTAGCCGAGACTGTTTGAACAATTGTTTTTCGAATAGCCGTTTCGGTAGTAACTGGAATGGGTTTCTCGCGCTTGCTCCAAATGATCGACAGGACGATCCAGAGCACGATCAAGCCGATCGATCCGTATATGATTTGTCTTTTACGGCGCGCACGACGTTGCTTGGTGGTCAACGCGGCCGGCGCAGGTGTACTTACGGTTTGGTGCATCAGGGAAGCTGTCCTTGGGCTGGAGGGGTCAGAATCAGTTGCTTGTTTGACTCTTGCAAACGAAATCCCGTTCATAACAAATCCAGGGGTGCGGCCCGGTAAAGGCTTTTGGCGCTAGTGAATCGCCGCGGGCTCGGGCGAATTCGGCCGTTGCCAGGAACGGTCAATGGCACCCTTATGCCGGACTCGAATCCGTTGAATGGCCCATTGCGCGTGTTCTGCGATAATCGGTTCGCGATCAGCTGCGGCCAGCTCGAGAGCAGGCAAATCCGATGGATCGCCAACATTACCCAGTGCAACACAGACGTTGCGGAGAAAGCCACGCCGCTTGATACGTTTGATCGGGGAACCTCTAAAAAGGACGCGGAAATCTTCATCGCTCAAACCGAGATAATCACGCAGTCGCACGCCAATGGTGGATGGACGCGCAGAGAATGCGGTTTCGCGCGACACTTTGGCAAAACGATTCCATGGGCACGCATCGAGACAATCATCGCAACCGAAGATTCGATCTCCGACCATTGATCGAAGATCCAATGGAATCGAGCCCTTGAGTTCAATTGTCAGATAAGAAACACAGCGACGTGCATCAAGGCGATGCGGGCCCATGATTGCGCCCGTCGGACAGGCCCTGATACAGCGGTCGCACGTGCCGCAGCGATCTGACACCGGCGCATCAGGGGGGAGCTCGAGCGTCGTTAAAACTTCCGCTAGAAAAAACCAGGTGCCGAGTCGTTGGTCGATTAACATTGTGCTTTTGCCATGCCAGCCGGTGCCGGCCTCGGCCGCATAGTCGCGTTCTAAAACGGGGCCCGTATCGACATAATATTTCTGCTGCCCACCAAAACCGCGAAGAAACTCATCGATCTTCTCCAGCCTGTTCGTAATGAGGTCGTGATAATCATCGCCCCACGCGTATCGCGCAATTCTTCCTGTCGGTCCGGATGTGCGGCTTGGTTGGATTTGTCCCTGAAAATAATTCAACGCGACAACGACGATCGAGGAGGCGCCTGGCAAGACCTTTTGCGGATCGCAGCGTTTTTCCTTGCCGCGCTGCATGTAGCTCATCTCTCCATGTCCGCCTTCATCGAGCCAGTTTTGGAATTCCTCCTTATGTGGAGGGGAACCGCAGGCCGCTATGCGACAGGAATCAAACCCAATGGCACGCGCAAATGTGAGCAATCGATGCTTCACCTCAGAGGCGGAGATTTGGTGATCTAAACTGCGTGCAGGTGGTGCTTCAGTCATTACTCGACGAGCTTTCATTGCTGACAGTGCCTTTTGACCTTGTTCAGGATTGCCAAAGTGACTTCTTCGCCTGTGAGCGCGGATGTATCTACCCGGATGTCTGCAATTTTCGCGTATAGAGGCAACCGTGCATGTAACGTTTGGGCAAACGCGTTCCGTGGGTTTTTGTGGTGCAATAAGGGCCGATCGCCGCTTTGTGAAGCTCGTTTGAAGAGCGTTGCTTCGTCTGCTTTGAGCCACACCACTGCGCCAAGCCGTTTCAGCAACGCACGGTTCTGTTCGCGCAATACAATTCCGCCTCCCGTTACGATCACGGCCAACCCGCTGATCGGCAGCGTGCGAAGTGTTTCTGTTTCGGCTTCCCGGAATTCGTCCTCGCCATGTTGCGCGAATATTTCCGGGATCGGCATGCCGAATTTTGATACCACCATTTCATCGATATCGAATCGCGAGAAACCAAACCGCCGCTGCAAACAGGTGCCCACCGCGGATTTGCCCGCTCCCATCATTCCGATGAGAACAATTGATCGGGCAGAGCGATTCATACGCACAATATCGCATTAACTCGCCTGGAGGCATCTAGCCGATCCAAGAATCGCGTATGTCATAGTCAACCGGAATTTCGCTGAAAGGAGCCGGCGATGACGCCCGATCAGGACGTGAAGCGCAAATGTGTGAGTTTGCTGGCGCGAATCGATCAACCGCCCTAAAATCCGACTATGTCTGACTCGAAGTCGTTAGTTGCGGTAATCATGGGTAGCAAATCCGATTGGGAAACAATGCGGCATGCCACGGAAACGCTCGACGCACTCGGAGTGCCCAACGAGGCGCACGTTCTTTCTGCGCACCGCACGCCGGAGGCCACTGCCGAATTTGCACGGGGTGCGGCCGCGCGAGGATTACGCGTTGTCATTGCCGGTGCAGGTGGGGCAGCGCATTTGGCTGGAGTGATTGCTGCGCATACTTTGCTCCCGGTTTTGGGAGTGCCAATTCAATCGAAGCTGCACGGATTGGATTCGCTGCTCTCGACTGCCCAAATGCCTGGCGGCATTCCTGTAGGGACGCTAGCTATCGGCGAAGCAGGCGCCAAAAATGCCGCGCTTCTTGCGGCGGCCATCCTTGCCACTTCCGACGAAGTAATTCGGAAAAAATTGGAAGATTTTCGCAAGAGACAATCCGAGACGGTATTGGCGGCGAAACTGCCAAGGTGAAAACCGAAACTGTAGCGGCGACGCTGCTACGCGACAAGCAGGCCGCCGCGATACGGCACGCAGTTGAGCTGTTACGTTCGGGTGAAGTTGTCGCGGTTCCAACGGAGACCGTGTACGGGCTCGCGGCGGATGCTCTGAATCCTGTTGCTGTAGCAAAAATTTTCGAGGCAAAAGCGCGACCATTTTTCGATCCGCTTATTGTGCACCTGCCTGGTGAGGAGTGGCTCGAGCGCGTTGCGCAGATCGATAACCGTTCCCGGTCACGAATCGAAAAACTGATTTCACGGTTCTGGCCAGGACCGCTCACATTGGTTTTGGCCCGGCAGTCCATCGTTCCCGACATCGTAACTGCTGGCCTTGACACAGTCGCTGTGCGAATGAGCTCGCACCCAGTTTTTGCGCAGATTGTTTCGGCGTTTGCAAAACCGCTAGCGGCGCCCAGCGCAAATCGCTTTGGCCGGATCAGTCCTACGACTGCTCAGCACGTCTGCGACGAGTTACACGGACGCATCTCATTGATCGTCGACGCAGGCCCGACGCGGCACGGTATCGAATCGACAATTATCGCTGTGAACGACAACCAGATTCGCATCCTGCGCCGCGGCCCAATCACTGCCGAAGAACTCTCGGATTTCGGCGAAATCGACACGGCAATACCCTCTCAGAAACTCTCCGCACCCGGGCAAATGCCAGTTCATTACGCGCCGAAGACCCCGCTTCGGTTGGTCGACAACGCGCACTCATTTGCACTTCCGGAAAACTATCGTGTCGGATTGCTGGCGTGGAATTTGGTCTCTCCAGACGCAAAGTTCGCAGCCGTCCGAATTTTAAGTGAGCGCCAGGAATTGCGCGAAGCGGCTGCCAATTTGTTTCGTTATCTCCGTGAGCTCGACGAGCTCAATTACGATCTTATTGTTGCAGAACGAGTTCCTTCTCACGGACTCGGTGCTGCGATTCTTGATCGGTTGGAGCGTGCGTCGCACGATTCTGATATTCGAGGCAGGCTTGGATAAACCCTCGGAAAAGAGGGTGCGGCTTGTTCGGTTTGCTTTGAAATTCAGGATGATATTGGCAACCAACGAAGTACGGATGATCGCGAAGCTCAATCAGTTCAGCTAACGTGCCATCGGGAGAGGTGCCGGAAATGACAAAGCCTTTTTCCTGCATGCGATCGCGGTATTTCATGTTGAACTCGTATCGGTGACGATGGCGCTCCATCACTTCGGTGCTGCCATAAATTCTTTCGGCGAGTGTGCCCCTGGCGATCCTGGTTGGCCACGTGCCAAGGCGCATGCTGGCGCCCATGTTTCTAACTCCGCGCTGCTCCTCCAGCAAAGAAATGACAGGTTCTGACGCGTTTTTATCAAACTCGGTGCTGTTGGCGCCTTTGATGCCGCACGCGTTCCGTGCAAACTCAATCGTTGCTACCTGCATTCCGAGGCAAAGCCCAAGAAATGGGATCTGGTGCTCTCTGGCATACCGCGCCGCTTTGATTTTTCCCTCCACGCCGCGAGGGCCAAAGCCCCCGGGAACGAGAACGCCGGAGACGTCCTTTAACTGGCCGTGAACGCCGTCTTGCAACGATTCTGCATCAATCAGATCGAGTTCGATTCCACAATCTTCGCTCGCAGCCGCATGGGTGAGCGATTCGTAGATACTTTTATAGGCGTCGCGGACATCGATATATTTGCCGACTACAGCCACCCTGATTCGTTTTGCAGGGCTAATGACTCGTTTCACAAAATTTTTCCAATCGCCGAGATCAGGCTGGCGTGTGTTAAGGCCCAGGAGCTCGCACACCAACTGGTCCAGGCCTTCGGCGTGAAGCGTCAATGGCACTTCGTAAATGGTGTGAGCTACATCGCGTTCTTCGATTACGGCTTTTTCCGCGACACTGCAGAACATTGAAAGCTTTTGCCGCAAATCGAGATCAAGCATTCGTTCCGTCCGACAAATCAAAACCTGCGGTTGCAAACCGATTTCTCGCAACTTGGCTACGCTTTGCTGGGTAGGTTTGGTTTTCAGCTCGTGCGCGGCCTTAATATAAGGAACGAGGGTGACATGCATGTTAAGCACGTTCGTTGCTCCAACTTCGAGAATGAATTGACGAATTGCTTCCAGAAATGGCAAGCCTTCGATGTCGCCGGTGGTGCCTCCGATCTCCGTGATGACCACGTCGTATTTTGTTTCGTCTGAAATCTCACGGATCCGTCCCTTGATGACGTCTGTGACGTGCGGAATTACCTGAACCGTTTTACCGAGATAATCACCGCGGCGTTCCTTTAAAATCACGGACTCGTACACCTGGCCGCTGGTGAGATTATTATGCCGAGTGAGAACGCAATTGGTGAAACGCTCATAATGACCAAGATCGAGGTCGGTTTCGGCGCCGTCGTCGAGAACATACACTTCGCCGTGCTGGAACGGATTCATCGTTCCGGGATCTACGTTCAAATAGGGATCGAACTTCTGAAGCACAACGCGGAGACCGCGCGCTTCCAGCAGGGTTCCAAGGGACGCCGCGGTCAGTCCCTTGCCAAGAGAACTAATCACTCCGCCAGTAATGAAGATGTATTTCACGAGCGAATCCTCCGCTTTGCGCGAACAAGGTTTTGCTCCAGCGCAGCCGCATCTTCTGGCGTATCGATGCCGGGGAATCCTTTAGCAGTAACGAGCACATGAACCTTTACACCATTTTCCAGTGCGCGCAATTGCTCGAGGGACTCAACGCGTTCCAAAGGACTTGGTTTCCATCGCACAAATCGAAGCAATGTTTCACGCCGAAATCCGTAAATCCCCTGGTGACGGAAGAGACTATGGCGACGGCCAGCTTGCGCTTTTCCCCCGCGGCCGGGCTGCGAGGTCGCTTGAAACGGAATCGGGGACCGAGAGAAATAAAGAGCATTCCCGCGCAGATCGAGAACCACCTTTACTTGGTGCGGAGAAAAGGCGTCCGCCGGGTTCTCGAATGGATGCGCGGCGGTTACGATTTCCACCGTGCGATCGGAACGCAATTTTTCGACGAGCCTGTCAATCAGACGCGGATTGATCAGGGGTTCGTCACCCTGGATATTCACAACGTGCGCGTGCTGTCTTAATTTGCTTGCCACTTCCGCGACTCGGTTCGTGCCGCTGTTGTGTTTTGGTGAAGTCAGCGCTACTTCGGCGCCCCAACTGAATGCCGCAGAGGCAATTCGCATGTCGTCGGTAGCAATAACGATCAAATCCAGGTTTTTAGCACGGAGGCACCGCTCGAAAACCCGCTGCAGAAGCGGTTTTCCATCAATTCGGTGCAGTGGTTTCCCAGGAAATCGGGTAGAGCCCCACCGGGCCGGAATGATTCCCACCGCTTTACTCATCACGAAATCGCGGCTTGTGCTGCCTCCTTCAAAATAATTTCCGCCGCAGCTGCGAAATCTTTGGCAATCCAATTCGCAGCGGTATGCGTGACGTGGTGCCCATATCCTGTTTGGACAAGGATCGTCCGTACACCGGCATTGTGACCGCACTCGACGTCGATCTCCTTGTCACCGATGAAAAACGAACGTGTCAGATCGATTTCGTGTTCCCGCGCGGCCTGCAGGATCATTCCAGGCGCCGGTTTTCTGTGCGTGGAATCGGTGCCAGGAACGTCAGGGCAAAAATACGTGGCAGCGATCAAACTGTCACCGAGTTGACGAGAGACTTCCAATTCAATGGCGCGATATTCATCAACGGTGAAATATCCACGGCCTATCCCGCTTTGGTTCGTGATGACAATAATTTTGAAACCGTTTGATTGCAGACGTCGTAAAGCCTCAGCAACTCCGGGATACACCTTCACCTGGTTTGGGTGCGAACAATAGTTCACATCCTCCATGATCGTGCCGTCGCGATCGATAAAAACGGCCGCTGAAGGCTGGTTATCCACGTTTAGGATCCTCTCGAAAGCTGGCCATCAATTCATCTCGCGTCACCGTCGCTGTTCCCAGTTTGCTTACGACCACTGCGCTCGCATGATTAGCGATTTCGGCTGCTTCAATGGGAGTTGCGCCACATGCGAGACCGAGGGTAAACAGGCCGATGGCTGTGTCACCCGCGCCCGATACATCGAAAACTTCTCGCGCCTTTGTGGGAATATAATGGGGCGCTTCATTCTTTTGGAAAAGCATCATGCCTTGTTCGCCCAAAGTGATGAGGACATTCTCCGTCTCCCATTTTTTAAGCAGCGTTTGGCCAGCCCGTTTCAAATCCGGATCTCGAGGGGGAGAGATATCCGCGTCACCGTTGGAGACTCCCGCAGCGAGATAAGCCTCGCTGCGATTGGGCTTGATCACTGTCAGCCCGCGCCATTCGACCAGATTACGCGGATTGGGATCCGCCGCGACGATCTTCCCCGCCGAGCGCGCAGCGTGTGCGATCTGCGAAACTAATTCCGTTGATAAAAAGCCCTTGCCGTAATCTTCAAAGATAACGGCATCGACTTGTGGAAGACTCTTTCGGACTGCGGCAACCACCTCTTTAATCTGAGACGGCGCAGGCCCCACGAATTTTTCGCGATCCACACGAACAACCTGTTGATGTCGAGCAATGATGCGGGTTTTGACGATTGTTTGGAAACTTGGCTCCTCAACAGCATTCGAAGTATCGATCTTTTGTTCTGAGAGCAATTCCCTGAGTTGCTGTCCACTGCGGTCTTTGCCTACGAGGCCAATGATCGCGACCCGATCCACGAACTCACGCAAATTGCGGGCAACGTTAGCCGCGCCGCCTGGATAGAACGATTCGCCGGTCACCTCCACCACGGGAACCGGTGCCTCCGGCGAAATGCGGCCCACTTTTCCCCAAACAAATTCGTCGAGCATCAGATCGCCGATTACCGTGATCTGCCTTGAAGATGCTCGTTCGAGGATCTGCTCTAGACGGGTCAGATCCATAAAGAGCACAGCCAATGGGCCTGTCGGGGCAGTGATACGTTGCGGTTAGGGCTATTCAAAATGTTTTGAGTGAGGATTTGTGTATGGCACCGGTTTTGTTTAAGGTTTCGGTTCATTAAACCCTAGACACGACCTCGAAATCAACATTCGAAGCTTCCAATGATTCTGTTTACGAGACATCTGAAGTATGTTGTAGCTGCAGTGGGTGGTCTTTCCCTGTGCGCGCACGGCGCACAGGCTCCGCAGCACATCAATATTAATCAATTATCCACGACTGTGGAAGACGTTGTGGTGCCGTTGCCCAACGAAATTTTTGGAGCACTGAACAAGCTCGGCGGGGTCAATTGGAAGGAACACGTCCGCAGCGATAAGGGCCCGAATTTCACCGAGCGTCCGCGCATTGCCCTGCTGTTGGGCGCGGTCATCGCAGACGGTTTTATCGCCGTCCAGGCGGAAGACGCTCCAGCCGTGAAGGAGATCGGTCAACGAGTCATGACATTGGCCAAGGGCATCGGCGTCGGTAATTCAATTACTCCGCATGCCAAGGCGATTATCGAAGCCGCGGACAAACGTAATTGGGAAAATGTGCGGCAGGAACTGGACCGAACCCAAAACAGCGTGCAACAGGCAATGAACGAGGTGCACGACGAAAAGTTGTCCCAGCTGGTCAGTCTGGGTGGATGGCTAAGAGGTACGGAGGTATTGACTTCGGTTGTGAAACAGCATTTCTCTGCCGAGGGGGCCGAGCTTCTGCATCAGCCGGACCTTTTGTCCTACTTCCAGACACGATTGAAAGCCATGCCTGAATTTAACATTCCGATCATTCATCAAATCCAGGACGCCCTGGTTGAAGTGAAGCCTCTCGTTGACGTTGGCAAAGGGAGCATTCCGCCAGAATCGGTGAAAAAGATCAACGAGATCACCACTAAGCTCGGGACCGGCATCGTCACCAGAGATTAAAAAAATTTCGATGAACCGTTTCGCGAGACTTTTTTCCCGCAGCAGCTTGCTCCTGGCAGCTGTCATTCTCATGCCAGGTGCGGCTTCCGCCTCGGTGGATGACGCACAGTCATTTGCGCTCCAGGCAGCGGAACCATATGTCAAACAAGGATATCAGGTACGCGAGGATTACTGGGGAGGTGATCTCGCTTCTAGTGAAAAGAAAGCGGTTCGCCAGCAATTGTTTAAAGGGAACGAATATTGGTTTTGGTTGGGAACCGAAGTCGATCGGGCAAAGGTGTCAGTTCATATTTACGATTCCGATGGGAAGCTCGCGGAAGAACCGGACAGCTGGGAGAAGGGGCATTTTGCCGCCGCGCACGTCATCCCGAAGGCAACCGGGAGCTACTTTATTATCGTCAGCGTGGAAGAATCACCAGAGGAACGCACCCATTGGGCCCTGGTCTACGGTTTCCGGTAGTGCTGAAGTTTCGTGACATTGTCTTCAGCGAAATTGCAATCGGCGGGTTTATAGACTGTTGGCGTCGGCAATGACTGAAACTCGTACTCTTCAGTTTGAGAGCCCACGCGCGTTGCAGTCGCTCTACGCCAATGACATTAAGCTCCTGAAAAACCTGGAGGATTCGCTGGGCGTGAAAGTAACGACGCGCGAAGGCTGGGTGAAATTGGAAGGAGATTCGAGCCACGTTGATAAAGCCCAGCAGGTTTTTCAGCAACTGGAGAAAGCCCGCCAGCAGGGCGTGGATATTCAAAAGCACGAGTTCAATTATGCGCTTAAGGCCGTGAGCGAAGAACGCGATGAAAATCTGGGCGATGTTGTGTCCACCAAAATCACGACCTCTCCGCGTAAACCGCCGATTGTTGCTCGAAGCGCCAACCAGCGTGCGTACGTCGAGGCGATCCAAAAACACGACGTAGTGTTTGGAATCGGACCGGCTGGCACGGGGAAAACCTATCTTGCTGTGGCCATGGCAGTCGCGGCGCTTAAGAAAGATCAAGTAGCTCGTATTATTTTGACACGACCCGCAGTGGAAGCGGGCGAAGCACTTGGTTTCCTTCCCGGCGACCTCGAACAAAAAATTACACCATACCTTCGCCCACTTTATGATGCTTTGCGCGAAATGTTGGACCCGGAGGAGATGGAGCGCGCCATCGCTCGGCAGACGATTGAAGTGGCGCCGCTGGCGTACATGCGCGGGCGCACGCTAAACAATGCCTTTGTTATTTTGGATGAAGCACAAAACACCACCACCGAACAGATGTTTATGCTGCTAACGCGAATCGGCTTGAATTCCAAATGCGTCGTCACCGGGGATGTGACTCAAATCGATCTGCCGGCAAACAAGCGTTCCGGGGTTGTGGAGGCATTGCAAGCATTAAAGTCTGTTCCCGGAATCGCCACCGTGTATTTTACGGAGCGCGACGTTGTGCGGCACGAGTTGGTGCGCGCCATAATTGGGGCTTACCAACAGCATCGCTCGCCTGCACCGTCGCCACGCAAGTAAGAAGCAACATGTTCGACTTTTCGAAACGCGGAAGACTCATCAGACGCGGTCTCGCTTCGCGGAAAACACGGCGCCGCCGCGCTCGCAGCGAACTGAAGCGCAATCTGGAATACTCGCCGTTCGTGAAGGTCGCGATCTTTGCGGTTTTTGCCGGTGGACTCGCGTTTCTTGTTTTTAGTGGACAGCAACCGGAACCGACCAAGAATTTTGTTATTGCGCTGCTGGTATTGGCCACCGCGATCACTCAGCTTTGGATCAACCAGCCCAAAAGTTTTGCGCGCAGCTCCCGCATTCTTCTGATCTTTTCGGTCATTCTGGTGCAACTGGCAGTCACAAAGCTGCTGCTCGTGCTTTGTAACAGCGGTAACTATCGGTTTTTGAAGCCCGAAATGGCTGGGTTAATCATGCCCTATGCCTTTGCGCCCCTTGTGTTGAGCGTTTTGCTGGGGCGCCATCATGGGCTGTACGCTGCGTTCTTTGTAAGTCTTTGGAGCAGCATGTTGTTTGGGCCCATTGATGCGCCTTTGCTGGTAACAAGTCTGATCAGCGGATTCACAGCCGTCTCGCTCACCTTACAGGTTCGGCGGCGCAGCAATTTAATCCGTGCAGGATTCTGGGTTGGGCTGGCCATTTGGCTGCTCTCTCTGACGTTCGGTTTAATAGGTCCAATCAACTGGTTTTATCCAACGGCCAATGACTGGGGGATGGTTGGTTTGCAAAGCGCGCTTGCTGTCGGCAACGGAATCTTGACTGCCACACTGGTTGGCGGGGCGCTGCCGATGCTGGAAAATCTCTTCGAAATCACAACCGATATTTCGTGGCTCGAAGCATCCGATTTGAACCATCCGTTGCTGCGTCGCATGACGATCGAAGCGCCGGGCACATATCATCACAGCCTCGTCGTAGCTAATCTCGCGGAGGCTGCGGCCGAAGCGATCGGCGCAAACGCAACCCTCTGCCGTGTTTGCTCCTATTTCCACGATGTGGGGAAGCTGGTGAAGCCGGAATACTACACCGAAAACATGAGCTTTGAGCGCAACCCACACGATGATCTCGCGCCCACGATGAGTGCATTAATTATCATCGCGCATGTGAAAGAAGGCGTTGATCTGGCTTTGAAGTACAAGCTCAACCAGCGCATGATCGATATCATCCAGGAACACCACGGCACGTCGCTTGTCCGTTACTTTTATCAACGCGCTCTTCAGCAGCATGAGGATGCACGTGCGGGTGGGAAAATCATGAAGCTTCGCGAGGACGATATCCCCGAAGTGAAGGAAGAAAGTTTTCGCTACCCCGGACCAAAGCCTCAGACCAAAGAGAGCGCTATTGTCAGTCTGGCCGATGCCATCGAGAGCGCCTCACGAAGCCTGGAGAAACCGACTCCTGCAAAGATCGAAACGCTGGTTACCGAAATCATTGAAGAGCGCATCAGCGACCGGCAATTAGACGACTGCGATCTCACGCTCGGAGAACTAAAGATTATCGCCGAGCGCTTCCGATTCACGCTCCTGATGATGCTTCACAGCCGAATCGCGTATCCGAAGTCTGGCCAAAAAACAACAACGACCATCCTTCCGCGAGACGAAGCGTTGCGTCCGGACGTGATGGTCGCGACGCGAAAACCCGACAGCGCTCCGCCTGTCTCGGCAGCTTAACAGTCGGCGCGTAATCGCCGGATCGGCAAAGAAATTTCCGGTTATAACTCCGGGGGGCGCGCCCGCGGTTCACGGTCTTTGGCGGTTGCTGTGCTTGGAACCGTTACGAAGGGACCACCCTCAAGTGGAGTAACCTTCGTGAAAGCGACATCAGGCATTTCACTTGAAAGTCCTTCCAACGGGAAATCTTTTCGCAGCGGGAAATACGGGTAGCCATCCCACATCAAGATACGGCGAAGATCGGGATGTCCGTTAAATTTGATTCCCATCATGTCGTAAATCTCACGCTCGTGCCAATCGGCCGTTGGCCAGATGTCGGAAACCGTATCAACTGCAACCGCTTCATCGGGAACCTTTAACTTTAAACGCAGATGAATCGCGCGTGGCATCGAATAGAGGTGATAGACGATCTCGAATCGCGGCTCTGCCTCAAAATTATCGATGCTGGTGATATCGAGGAGATAATCGAATAATAGTTTGTCGCGGCAAACTATTGCGATCTCACGAAGATTATTCGCCGCGATCTCATAAGTCGACTCACCCCGAAACTCAGTCTGATTCTGAATCTTTTCCCCGAATCTGTTCCTCAATAAATCGAGCAACTCCTCTGTATTCATTTGGCGTTGGAACGAATTTCGCCGCCTGTCAGGCGGATGCCGTCATCCGAGAGCTTCTTCAAGTCTCTTGGCTAATTCCGGCTTTTGATTTATGAACGAGCGTTCCCGCGAAATTTTCTCCTGCAATTTCATTAAACCGGCGAGCAACGCCTCGGGCCGGGGCGGGCAACCGGAAATATAAACATCAACCGGAAGAAGCTGGTCGATCCCCTGTAACACTGCATAGGAACGGTACATGCCTCCCGTAGATGCACATGCCCCCATGGCGATTACCCACTTTGGTTCAGGCATTTGTTCATAGATTCGCTTTACTGCGAGTGCCATTTTGTAGGTCACAGTACCGGCAACAATCATCACGTCACATTGGCGCGGGGAGAATCGCATGACTTCTGCTCCAAAACGGGCGATGTCGAAGCGGGATGCCGCTGCAGCCATCAACTCGATTGCGCAACAGGCGAGCCCCATCGGCATTGGCCAAAGTGAATTCTTTCGCACCCAATTAAGTGCGGCATCAAAGCGCGTGAAGATAACGTTTCCTTCGATCTTAGAATCGTACGCTGCAGCATGTCTTTCGGGCACAAATAACGTTAGAACAATGGCAAACGCACGCAAGGTCGATCCGAAGTTGGCCAAACTGCGGCTCAACCGGTCATCAGTCGTTTGCAGCAACAGGGTCTCAATAGTATAGAAGCGCTCTTCATTATGAATATAGCTAATACAGACAATGGACATTCACACGGCCACCTGGTACCTCCGCACGGTGGCGAACTGGTCGACCTTAGGCTGACGCCGGAAAACGCCGCTGAACTCAAAGCGCGTTCTACAGATTTTCCTTCCTGGGACCTGACCAGCCGGCAGATTCGCGATCTCGAGCTTCTACTCAGCGGCGGGTTTTCACCGCTGCGTGGTTTCATGAATCGCAACGATTACGAGAGCGTCTGCCATAACATGAAATTGAGTAACGGCGTGCTTTGGCCCATCCCGATTACGCTTGATGTGTCAGAGACTTTTGCAAAATCCCTCAAGCCGGGGAGCACCAAAATCGCGTTGCGGGATTCCGAGGGCGTGATGCTCGCGGTGTTGTATGTGGAGGATGTCTGGCAACCCGATCGCAAGGCGGAAGTGCAAGCTGTACTGGGAACGACCAGCACAATGCATCCCGGCGTCGATTATGTCCTCAACAGAGGGAATGGTTGGTACGTCGGTGGACGCGTCGAAGGTTTGCAACTGCCTACGCATTACGATTTCAGGACTCTTCGGCTCACACCGTCCGATTTGCGGGCGGAGTTCGTCCGCCTGGGCTGGCGCCGAATCGTCGGGTTCCAGACCCGCAATCCGATGCACCGAGCGCATGTGGAATTGACCTTTCGCGCTGCGAGACAGGTCGAAGCGAGTCTTTTGATTCATCCATCCGTCGGTATGACGCGGCCCGGCGATGTGGATTACTTCACCCGTGTTCGTTGCTACCAGCTACTTACTTCCAAGTATCCGCAGGGTACAGTGAAGCTCGCGTTGTTGCCGTTAGCGATGCGAATGGGCGGACCGCGTGAAGCAATCTGGCATGCGATCATTCGAAAAAATCATGGCTGCTCCCATCTCATTGTAGGACGTGATCATGCTGGCCCAGGCAAGGATGCCGATGGCAAGCCATTTTATGGACCATACGAGGCGCAGGAATTATTCCGCAAGCACCAGGCCGATATTGGTGTCGAAATGGTACCCTTCCAAATGATGGTTTATGTGGAAGACCGGGATAAATATTTTCCTGAAAATGAAGTGCCACCCGACTCGCGCGTACTCAACCTCTCAGGTACGGAGTTGCGACGACGCCTGAACGAGGGGCGCGACATTCCAGCTTGGTTTACTTTTCCCGAAATCGCCCGCGAACTGCGGCGCACCTTCCCGCCGCGGCACAAGCAAGGTTTAACGGTGTTTTTTACCGGCCTTTCTGGTGCAGGTAAGTCCACGATTGCCAACGTCCTTCTCACGAAGTTCCTTGAGATGGGCGGCCGCCCGGTGACATTGCTCGACGGCGATCTCGTGCGTAAACACCTCTCGTCAGAGCTCGGGTTTTCGAAGGAACATCGCGACATCAACATCCGCCGGATTGGCTACGTTGCGTCTGAAATCACAAAAAACGGTGGCATTGCCATATGTGCGCCGATTGCGCCGTACGATTCAACACGAAAAGACGTGCGGGAAATGATCGAGCCATTCGGCGGCTTCATCCTGGTGCACCTTTCCACTCCGGTCGAAGTTTGCGAGCAGCGCGACAGAAAAGGTCTCTACGCGAAAGCTCGTGCCGGGATTTTGAAGGAGTTCACCGGAATATCGGATCCTTACGAAGAACCCACCGATGCGGAAGTGACTGTGGATACGGGCGAGCTGTCACCCGAAGAAACCGCGCAGGAGATCATCTTGCATCTGGAACGGGAAGGGTTCATTGGAATCAACAACGGCGCGACGGGTGGGTAATACCTTATCTACATAGGTGCCGCACGAGCCGGTCGAAGATGTAATTCCAGTGTGGCGCTACGCAGAGCGCATGCGACGCCCTGTTGTTGTAGTCGTTTTGGTCCGCAATGCATCGTAGTGATGCATTGCGGACATTAAACCGATCCACCCATGCCGCTGGTAGGAGATATTGACCTTACAATTCGCCAGGCACAGCGGGACGACGGGCCAGCGCTAGCTCAGCTGATGTGCGAGCTTGGCTATGTAACCGCGCCCGGCGAAATGGACGCGCGTTTGGAATTAATCTTGTCCAACACGGCCTACAGGACCCTCGTCGCGATCGTGAATGGCTCTGTTTGCGGAATGATCGGGACAATCGTCTACCCAAGTTACGAACACAACGATCCCGGCGCTCGCATTCTGGCCCTTGTAACATCGAGCGCGCAACGTCGCCGCGGAATCGGTCGGGCGCTCATCGCCGCTGCCGAGAAAGATTTGGCTCAAAGAGGAATCCAGCGCGTTTCGCTGAATACGCAGCTGATCCGGGAAGACGCGCACAAGTTTTATGAGTCGCTGGGTTACACGCGAAACGGCTGGCGATTCGTGAAACAACTTTCGATATAGCTTTGATCTAACGTTTGTATTTTTTTGGCAGCATCTCCTTGGAGTGTTCCAAATTTAAGGCGTCGCGCTCAACAGCCGCCCAAAATTGCAACAAACGCCAGCGGCGAGTGGGTGTCTAGAACGCCCTGTACTTCTGGACGAAAGCGTCATTGTTATCCATTACAAACTGGTAATTACCGTGAAACCTGCGAATTAGCGGGAACCAAGATTCATATGCTTAAAGCTCATTGTTTCCGGACAAGCTTTTCGCAGTTTACGCCTCTGATAACGGCTGGGGTATTCGTTCTGGTGGTGCATGTTTCGCGCTCGGCAGAACCGCCGGAATCAAGTGCCTCGGGAGTTGTGGTCAGCGCAGAATCGGAACCCGAATCGTTAACTTCGCCGTCTGAACAACAGGCCGCCGAACAGAAAAAGGAAGTTCCGGGAGCTTTCACTCTGCGCAACACAAAGGAGATGAAGCTTGGGCGAGCTTCAAATTTTGACGACTTGCTGCAGCGAACGCCGGGAGTGTTTTTTCAAACAGACAACGGAACGGAGATGACCAGGATCTCGATTCGCGGATCGGGAATTCAATCGGAAGATGAACCGCTTGGGGTGCAGTTCATGCTCGATGGATTGACCCTTAACCAGGCGGACGGCGAAGCAATCCTGGAAGACTTCGATTTGGCGACGATCGAATATGCGGAGGTGTTCAGAGGCGCAGACGCTCTTCGCTATGGCTCGATCACGCTGGGTGGCGCGATCAATCTGGTGACAGCGACGGGTTATGATGCCGATCCATTTTATGTCAGACTCGAAGGCGGAAGTTTCGGCTATTTTCGAGGCCAGATCACGTCTGGAGGCGTCAGCGGTCCCGTTGATTATATCGCCTCGGTTATGGGCCGTGTTCGCGATGGTTTTCGCGATCACAGCGAAGAAAACACGGAACGTTTTTTTAGCGACTTCGGTTATAAATTTAATGAGAACCTTGAGAACAGATTCTATCTCACGCTCGACCGCACGGACCGGCAGTTGCCGGGTAGCTTGACCAAGGAACAATTGAACGAGGATCCGCAACAAGCTAACGAGGATGCCGTCGAACAAGACTTCAACAAGAATTGGACGTTCATGCGTCTGGCCGACAAACTTAGCTACCGATCGGAGGGGTACCAGTTCGATGCCGGACTTTTCTGGTTTCATCGGGACATGGATGAAGTCGGCTTTTTTTCGCCTGAATTCGCCGAGGGGATTACTCAGTTTTACTCGGACAACTATGGTCTCAGTCTGAATTTTATCAGTCGCAGCGAACTGTTTGGGCGGCGCAACATCTTTACGATCGGGCTCACCTTTCAACTCGAACGAGAGGCAACCCAAAACTATCAAAACCTCGGCGGCCATCCCGGAGCGACTACTGCCAGGAACGTGGGAATTTCAATCAACACGCCGTTTTACGCAGAAAATCAGCATTACCTCACCGATAAACTTTCCTTTCTGTCCGGAATCCAGCTGATTTATGCGCGGCGTCATTTCGAAGACGAATTCGACAGCCCTTTTGTGGGAAATCAGACGCACACACAAGACTTCTTCGGATGGAACCCGAAAACTGGGCTGCTTTACGAGGTCAATCGTCAAACGCAGTTGTTTGTGAATTTCAGCGGCAGCTGGCAACCGCCTTCCTTCGATAACATGGTCGACTTTACCGAGGGGCCGAGCTCTGCCGAGGTTTACAGTCCCCTGCAGCCACAACAGGCGTTGACTGTGGAAATCGGCACGCGGGGTGAGCGCGGCCGTTTCCAGTGGGAATTGTCTCTTTATCGCTCGTGGTTGCACAATGAGTTGCTTGAACTAAACGACGCGCAGGGAAACGACCTCGGAGACG
Organism: Candidatus Udaeobacter sp.; assembly: GCA_035652195.1. Classification (GTDB taxonomy): domain Bacteria; phylum Verrucomicrobiota; class Verrucomicrobiia; order Chthoniobacterales; family UBA10450; genus Udaeobacter. The sequence continues at coordinate 20,968 of DASREH010000138.1, forward strand.
TTAATGTTAACCGCTCTTATCATCAGGGAATTGAAGCGGGTTTGGACATCGAACTATTGAGGCCTGTTTTTTCCCAAAAAAAACTCAAAGCACTTGAAGGCTCGTTGAGACTCAGCCAGAGCTACACACTTAACGATTTTCATTTCAACGATGACCGAGTGTACGGCGACAATCGAATCGCCGGGATTCCGATTCATGTTTATGAAGCGGAATTGTTGTACCAGGCCGCGAACGGCTTTTATGCGGGACCGAATCTCAGGTGCAATTTAAGTAACTACCCGGTTGACGAAGCCAATTCTCTTTTCGCAGATCCGTATACCCTCTTTGGATTCAAAGTCGGCTATCGGTCCAGGACCGGGCTTTCGGTTTTCTTCGAAGCAAAAAATCTAACCGACGAACGGTTCGCTTCTGCAGTAGACGCAATTGCCGATGCAAGAACCGACAATGAATCCCCAGAGGTTTTCCATCCAGGCGACGGCCGCTCGTTCTACGGCGGAGTCTCTTGGAATTGGTGAATCGGATCCCGTCTGCAATCAGTCGATCCAAATTGTCTTCGTGTTTGTAAACTCGCGAATTCCGGCGGCTGCGAGTTCGCGCCCAAATCCAGAACGCTTCACGCCACCAAACGGTAGCCGCGGATCCGACACGACCATGGCATTGATGAAAACCATCCCAGCCTCCAAGTCGGATGTGAAAAGCCCTTGTTCCTCAGAATCGTTTGTCCACGCGCTGGCGCCGAGGCCAAACGAGCTGTCGTTGGCCATTTCGAGGGCTTCAGCTGCACTCCCTACCCGAAAAATAGATGCGATTGGCCCGAAAACCTCCTCACGATAGGCGGGGGCGTTCTTCGGAACGTCGACGAGAACAGTTGGCTCATAGAAAAACCCGGGACCATGGATTCGATTTCCGCCAGTCAATAATTTCGCACCTGCTGCAATCGATTTCTGGACCTGATCATGAACGCCTTCTCGAATTTGCTCCGTGGCGAGCGGGCCGATCTCCGTAGCCGGATCCATGGGATCGCCAATTTTCAGGGCGCGCATCCTGTCGACGAACTGGTCTACAAATTCGGCGTAAATTTCATCTGCAATGAACAGGCGCTTTGCCGCGATGCATGATTGCCCGGCGTTAATGGTGCGGGCTTTCACAGCAGTCCTCAACGCCGCCTCGAAATTCGCCGTCGGCATGACGATGAATGCATCGCTGCCGCCTAGTTCAAGAACGCTTTTTTTGATCTCACGCGCAGCCGCGCTGGCCACTGCGCTGCCTGCTTTTTCGCTGCCGGTCAACGTCACCCCTTTCACACGGGCATCGGTGATTATCCTTTCAACTTGCTCTGGTTCGACGAGAAGCGTTTGGAAAACGCCGTCCTCGAATCCTGCACGGCAAAATATTTGCTCAATGGCAAGTGCGCATTGCGGCACGTTTGATGCATGCTTCAGCAAACAGACATTCCCAGCCATCAGTGCCGGCGCTGCGAAACGAAAAACCTGCCAGAACGGGAAATTCCACGGCATCACCGCGAGGACCGGGCCGACTGGTTCGTAACGGACATAGCTGCGCGCCGCATCGGTTTGTGCCGGCTCGTCCTCAAGGAACCGCTCCGCGTTTTCGGCATAGAATCGGCAGCCGCGTGCACATTTCTCAACCTCTTCCACCGACGCGGTGAACAATTTTCCCATTTCGAGCGTGATGATTCGGGCCAGCCTCTCCTTTTCCACTAACAACAATTCGGCTGCGCCTTCCATTAATTCAGCGCGCGTGGTAAACCGAGTTCTCCGATACCTGCGCGAGGCGTCATCAGCGCGCTTCAGATGCTTCTCGATTTCGGCATCATCGAAGGCAGGAAATTCCTTCAGCTTTTCACCGGTCGCCGGATTAATCGAACCAATTGGCATCTGTCTAACTAAACGTGTCGGTGAAGATGAGCAAAGAGGAACGGCAATTCACTCAATGCCGATAAAGGACGAAGCTAAATCCGCAGGCCCTTCGGAATCAACACACGATCAAGAATATCGAAGAACCATTGTACAAGCAGAGCGAGCAATGCAGCGGGAATTGCGCCTTCTAAAATCGTGACATGATCGTTCAAGTTGAGGCCGCTCAGGATCGGCTCGCCCAAACCTCCAGCGCCAATTAACGCCGCCAGCGTTGCAGTACCGACATTGATTACAGCGCTGGTTTTGATTCCTGAAAGAATCGAGCGCGAGGCAATCGGTAAATATATCTGCCACAAACGACTGAATGGAGGCAGCCCGAGTGCAATTGCGGATTCTCGTAATGATTTGGGAATATCCTGCAAGCCGCTGGCAGTGTTTCGCACGATGGGCAAAAGTCCGTACAGAAACAGGGCAGTGATCGCGGTCCGAATACTGATTCCGAAAAACGGGACAGGAACGAGCAACGCCAGCAGGGCCAAAGACGGGATCGTCTGCACAATGCTGGCAAACGCAAGGATTCCATGACCGATGACTCCACCGCGGCTGGCAATAATCCCGAGCGGAATTCCCACGATGACTGAGAGCAACAGTGAAAATCCCGCCAGCTCGAGATGTCGTGCGGTCCAGCGCGCAAGCTTTTGCGGAAACGTTTCACCTCCTGAGCTCGAGGATCCTCCGGCAGCATCAAAATACAGGTTTGCGGCAAACGCATAGTCCCTGGTCCGCTCTGCTTCCATGTTCAGATGAGTCATTCGCTGTTCGTTGAGCGTTCCTTCAATCCGACGTAATGCATTGATTGCATCCGGCGACATGGACAATCGAAACAGGAAAACAGCATCATATTTTGGAAAAAATCGCAGATCATCCTCGAGAACTACCAGGTCGTTTTCTTCAATTTTTGCGTCGGTCGAATATGCATCCTTCACGTCGATTGAGGCATTCGCCAGTGCGGCATAGCCAAGCGCATGGTCTATCCCGGCTACATTCTGTTGAGGAAGAGAGTACCGTTGGCGAAGTGGGCGCCAGCCATCCTGCCTGTCGAGAAATTCATGAGTCAGGCCGATCTTAAGCTCCGGATGTCTTCGCAGGTCGCTGATTGTGCGAATGCCCAGGCGTTGCGCTTCGCTGCGTCGCATGACCAAGGCATAGGTGTTGTTAAATCCCAGAGGTTCCGTCATCCCAACACCAGACTTTTCCAAGGCATCTCGAATTTCCTGGAATGATAGTTCTCCGCCGCTTTTTAGAATTTCTTGCGCAATTGTGCCTGTATATTCCGGATAAGCGTCAATTTGGCCGCCTCGCAACGCTTGCCAGAGAATGATCGTCCCGCCCATCCCCTGGCGATGCTCTGCCGGCACGCCTGCATTGCTTAATGCGCGGCGCGCGATTTCTCCGAGAACATACGATTCTGTAAATTTCTTTGATCCAACAATGACCGCACTCTTTGTCGCGGAGAAAACCGTTGTCGATGAAAGCAGGAGGAAGAGCGAAATGCAGTTGAGTCGTTGCCGTCGCGCAAGGTTCCTGCTGATAAAATTCATACCAGCTCTACTCCGCGTTGGGCGTTGATGAATTCCGAAACGAAAGGCTCGGCCGGTCTTTCGCGTAGATCGGCGACCGAACCTTTTTGGACGACTCGGCCATCGTTCATGAGGGCAATTTTATCGCCAAAATAAACCGCCTCGGCCAAATCGTGGGTAACGAAGAGCGCGGTTTGCTGTAATTGCGCGAAAATTGCCTTGAGGTCCTTTTGCAAGGCAGCCCGGACCAGCGGATCGAGTGCGCCGAGCGGCTCATCCAGTAATAAGAGCTCCGGTGAAAGCATCAATGCGCGCATCAATCCAACACGTTGTCGTTGACCGCCGGAAAGCTCGGCAGGATATCGCGACAGCAAATTGACCGAGAATCGGGTCAAGTCGCATAATTCGGCGAGCCTTTTTTGCGCATCATTTTCGGAGTTCCCAATGTGGCGCGCCATCAAAAGAACGTTGCTCCGGGCGGTCAAGTGGGGGAACAAACCGCCTTCCTGGATCACGTACCCAAATCGGCTGCGCAAAGTTCTGATTGTATCGGCCGTGATCGGTTCGCCGCTGAACTGGATCGAGCCCGAGTTGGGTTCGATAACACGAATGATCAACCGAAGTAACGTGGATTTTCCACAGCCACTGGGGCCGATCAAAACCGTAGTCTTGCCTCGTTCGATTGAGAGATCGGTCGGATGCAGCGCGATCGCATCCGCGTAGCGCTTACTCACATCAACCAGTTTAACGAGCGCGCTCATTTGGCATTTGCGAAATTCGGTAGAGCAGGTGAGGGCCTGCAGGTGATCGGTTGATCACTGAGCCCGCAGAGTTGGCACTACAAGTTTACGCCGCGTGCGTTGAGCGCGGCAACGCTCATCGACCTCCGTTACAAGAGAAGTAAAACAAGCCAAACAGACGCGCGTCGTCGGTCCACAATTTGACGGCATCAAATCCGGCCTGACGAGCCAAAGCAGTGAAACCTTCAGGCGTGTATTTGTACGAATGCTCGGTCAGAATCTTTTCTCCGGCGCGGAACCGAAACTCTCGATCCTGTATGCGAACCGTCTGATCGGCCGTGCTGATCAAGTACATTTCGATGCGTCCTGCTTCCGCATTGTAAATGGCCTGGTGTCGCCACCTGCTCAGATCGAAATTTGCGCCGGTCTGACGATTGATGTGCGTAAGTAAGTTCAAATTGAACTCTGCCGTCACGCCGGCCTTGTCGTTGTAGGCAGCCTCGAGCACCTCGCGATTCTTTTGCAAATCGGCGCCCACCAGTAACCCGCCGCCTCGACAGCAGACTTTGGCGACGCGCCGCAGAAATTCCAGGGCTTCACCGGGCTCGAAATTTCCAATGGTTGAACCAGGAAAATAGACAACGTTGCGTGCAGGTTCACGGCGAGGCGTAGGCAGAACGACCGGCTGAAGGTAATCGGCGCAAACGGGGAGGATCTCCAGGCTTGGGAAAATTTTTCTGAAAAGCATGCTCGATTTGCGCAATTGCTTTTCAGAAATGTCGATTGGTACGTAAACCGCCGGTTTCTCGAGTGCTTCTATGAGGATCCGCGTCTTGGTTCCCGCGCCTGTGCCGAGTCCAATCAGCTCTACATCCGGGCCAATTTGCGAGGCGATCTCAGCGCGATAACGGTCCAGAATATCGAGCTCGGTGCGAGTGATGTAATACTCGGGCTGGTCGCAAATTTTCTGAAACAACGCCGCCCCACGCTCGTCGTAGAAATATTTGCAGGGCAAGGTCCGTGGTTCGGAAGCAAGTCCGGCGGTCACGTCTGCCACCAGCTCGGAGGATGACTGGTCGGCCGCGGAAGCAGGATGTGTAGCCGTTACTGGATGGGCACTCATTATGGCATTTTCGGTCGGCGCGCCCTCAATGGTTGCGTCTTACCGGTTTATTGTGGATCGCGCGCGAGTCTAATTCCTGTAAACTGCCAGCGTTTTTCGGGTTGGAAGAAGTTGCGATAGGTTCGGCGGATATGACTGCGCGAGGTAGCGCACGAGCCGCCGCGCAAAACATACTGGTTGCACATAAATTTGCCGTTGTATTCGCCGAGTGCGCCCGGTGCAGCGCGGTAACCCGGATAAGGCGAGTACGCGCTGCGCGTCCACTCCCAAACGTCTCCAAACATTTGATGGAGTTCCTTGTTATTGGCCGAATTTGATAAGGCCTGCGGATGAAAGAACCCGGCGTCCACAAAATTTCCTTCAATCGGGCAATCCGCAGCTGCCCGCTCCCATTCGAACTCTGTTGGCAGGCGCGCACCGGCCCAGTTGGCATAGGCGTCAGCCTCGAAATAGCTGATGTGCGTCACCGGCTCAGATTCTTCCACCGGGCGAAATCCTGACAAAGTAAAGTTCCACCAAGCGCCTTCGTGTTTCGTCCAGTAAAGCGGCGCCTGCCAGCGTTGTTCATTCACCGTCATCCAACCCAGCGACAGCCAAAATTCAGGCCGGGCATAAGCATTGTCTGCTATGAATGCCAGATATTCACCGTTCGTGACCGGCCTTGAAGCCAGCGAGAATGCAGGCACGAGGGCCCGATGGCGTGGTTCTTCGTTATCGTATGCGAATCCCCGGCCGTCATGGCCAATCTCAACGATTGCTTCGTCGAAATTGACATATTGCAATGCAGGAACCGCACCGCCTGGCGATTGGATCTCATTCGCGTGAAAAACTGGGTAGAGCGGATTCTGGGCAAATACGTGTTTGATGTCCGTAATCAGTAATTCCTGATGTTGCTGCTCATGATGAAAGCCGAGAACGAGAATCGGCTCCATTTCGTCGAGAAGCTTTTCGTTCGCTTTGGAAAGTAGATTATCGACGTGCGAATCGATCGACGCGCGATAACGCTTCGCTTCTTCAACGGTAGGGCGTGAGATCAGTCCACGCAGATCACGCCGGTGCATGTCGCCGGCAGCGTTGTAGTACGAATTAAAAAGATAAGCGTACTGCGGGATTTCGGAGCGATATCCCGAGCTGAATTTTTTAAGGATAAACGTTTCGAAAAACCAGGTCGTATGCGCGAGGTGCCATTTGGTCGGGCTTACATCCGGCATCGATTGAACGACGCAGTCTTCCGGCTCCAGGTTGGCGCATAGCGTGTTGGTGAAATCTCTGATTTGATGAAACCGGCTCAGCAACCGCTCAACGCGCACCGAGACCGGACGAACATGATATCTCGTGGCCGCGACCTGACCGGTTGCGGCCTCAGCTGAGGCCGGGCTCACAGAATTTCTCCTTCTTGTTCGAGCTCTTCCCTGCGCGCTTCGAGCATCTGATCGTGAGCCGCCTCTTCGAGGCCATCGATCACACAATGTTCGCCCACGGTTTCCTCTTCTTCTGTGCCCGGGCGTGGGACCCGATGGCCCTTGGAGCCGGCCACCACGTTCCATTCCTCCGTAAGATCCGCGTTGTCTGGGGTCTCTTCTGGTGGCGTGTTGTTTTCCGCTCCCATCAGTTCGTGTCGAGCCTGTTTCCAATCGGCTTCGGTGAATTCGTCAGGGTTGCGCTCATCAATCATCGCGATTTCCCTGGCCCGTCTTTCCACTTGCTCGGGGGATGGCGCGCCGAGACCATTGCCGTGCACCGAAATTTTTCCCGCGGGAGGTTGAGAGTAATCATTCATAACCGCTGATGCGAAAGGCCACGGCGGCTCGTTCGCACCACATACTTTGGCCTACAGGTTCGACCCTTGCAATACAAGCGGCAAAAAAACTGGCCGTTTCGGTATGATGAAGCGGTGCGATGCGCACGCTGAGGTGCGAGATCGTCGGCGCGCCAAAACTGCGTTTTCACCGTGCTCAAAAGCCGGTCGTGTTATCTTTGTTTGTTTGGGGGTGAACACGATCGACTGCTACCGCTGAGATGATGAAGGAACATGTTGTTCAATTAGATGGGTGCGCTCTCCTTGCGCTTCAGGAATTCGGAGATCCCAATGGATTACCGGTGGTTTTTTGTCACGGCTGGCCTAGCTCCTGCACGATGGCGCAATTGACCGACGAACCGGCACGGGAGCTCGGGATACGCATCATTTCACCTGACAGACCTGGAATTAGTGGATCGACTCTACAGCACGATCGAAAACTGGCCGACTGGCCGCGCGCCATCGAACGCGTGGCCGATCACCTGGGCATGGGAGAATTTCGTATGCTCGCAATTTCAGGGGGCGCCCCTTATGCCTACGCAACTGCTGTCGCGTTCCCGAATCGCGTGCAGGCAATCGCAGTTGTAGCCGGCGCAATTCCCATGGCCGAACTGGAAGATTGGCGCGGCCTGCTGCCACTTTATCGATGGATGCTGGCGTTTTATCGATCGCGTCCTCAACTCTTGCAAAATTTGTTTCGCATGGCGCGGCCGATTCTTGCAGTGCGGCCGCCCGTCCGGCTTCGCCCGTTGCTTTTGAAAATGCTAATGTTGCGACCGTGCGATGCTGAAAGTCTCCGCGATGCGGCTGCCTTCGAAGCAATTTTTGAAAGCCAGCGCCGGGCCTGGCGGGGATCAGCTGAAGGCGTAATGGTTGACGCACAAATTTACGCCCAACCATGGGGATTTTCGCTTGAAGATGTTCAGATTCCGGTCCGGCTTTGGCATGGAACTCAGGACCGGGCGTTCTCGGTACATTTGGCGGAAGCCGTCGCCAAACAGTTACCCAACTGCAAAGCGCGGTTCGTTGATAATGCGGGACATTATTCGCTACCCATCCGGCACATGCGGGAAATCCTCAGCGATCTGATTTCCTGCTAATCATCCCACACCCGCTAAAATGACGTGGCTCCAGCTTGCCGTCTCCGGAACATGCGGCGGCGGTAACTGCGAGTAATTTTAATCAATGGAAGAAGACTTTACAGGCGGCGCCATTCACGATCAGCCGACGCGGCGGCAATGGACCGTCCAACCGCCATTCGATGCCCGCGTGAAACAATTGGTTCGCGATTGGAACGCAAGCGAATCGCCCGAACTGATCGAGGAGATGATCGTTACTGCTCTGAAGATCGCTCGCGATCGCATGAGCGTTGCTGATCTAAAATTGATCAATCGGTCCATCAAAGAAATGCGCAACGCGGCCAAGCTGTTCGCGCCATTCCAGCATTTTCGTAAAGTCGCCGTCTTCGGATCGGCACGGACCCCGGTGGATTCTCCGACCTATGACGTTGCCAAACAATTCGCGCACGAAATCGTGAAGCACGGTTTCATGGTGGTCACTGGCGGTGGCGACGGCATCATGGGAGCAGCTCAGGAGGGCGCCGGCCGCGCGCACAGTTTTGGTCTTAACATTCGTCTGCCATCCGAGCAGCGCGCCAACGAATTCATCAAAGGCGATCCGAAATTAATTACATTGAATTATTTCTTCACGCGTAAGCTGAATTTTGTGAAGGAAGCGCATGCGTTTGCAATGTTTCCCGGAGGTTTTGGCACACTCGATGAAACGTTCGAAGTGCTGACGCTGATGCAAACCGGCAAAGCGCGGATTATTCCCGTAGTGTTGCTGAATCGGCCACGGGGAAACTATTGGGAACTCTGGATGGATTTTATTGTCAATCGCTTGCTCAAGCGAGGCTTGATCTCAGAGGAAGACCTTTCCTTCTTTAAAATCACGCACACGGTCCGCGAAGCGGTCACAGAGATATTGCATTTTTACAAGATCTACAATTCGGCGCGCTGGGTAGGGGAGCGATTTGTCATTCGCATCAACGAACGTTTGTCGAAACAGGCGATTGTTGATCTGAACAAGCAATTCGCGGATATACTGCGCAAAGGCGACATCATTCAATCCACGGCGTTGCCCCAAGAAAAAAATGAGCCTGAGATTTGGGATCTGCCTCGGCTCATTCTGACGCCATTTCGCAGTCACTTTGGCCGATTTCGTCAGTTGATCGATGCGATCAATTCTTCTTCAACTGCGTAAATTTTTCGATTCAGTACTAACTTCTTTCCGCGAAGGCGCCGCAGTCGCGGACGGTTTTTGATTGATCCCATTTCTTACGAGAGCGACATCGGCGCGAAGCTTTGCTTTCATCATTTCATCAAATGAAAAATGCTCTCTGGCGTAGCGAAGGCCATTAGTGGCACAGTGCGCTGCCAGCTCCGGCTTGCGGAGGAATTCCAGAACGGCGCCCGCAAGCGCCTTACTATCACCGGGCTCAATAAGAAGCCCATTTTGCCTGTCCTCGATGATTTCGGGTATGTCGCCCACCTTTGTTGCGATGACTGGGCATCCGCTGGCGAAAGCTTCTCGCAACACGATCGGAGACGCTTCGGTGCGCAGGGAAGCGATCACGATCATGTCACATGCGGCGTAAACATTGGGTGTGTCCCACCGATAGCCTGCCATGATGATTTGATCGCCGAGTCCGGCGCGGTCGATCGCGTTTCTTACATTGATCCCACGTTTAAGAATACCGGTGCCCTGACCAACTATCACGAAGCGCGCATCGGGCCGCTCAGCTAAAACATCCGGGGCCGCATCAACCAGGACGAGCTGGCCTTTGTCCGGGCGGATCATTCCGACATTTCCAATGAGAGGAGTGCCCGCGCCGACTCCGATTTCACTGCGGAATTTCATGCGATCACGCGGTGGTGCGAATTTTTCCAAATCGACGGCTGAACCGATTACTTCAATTCTTGCCGGATCAACACCGTGTTTCCGGGTCAGATCGCGTTTAATCACTGACGCGTCAGCCACAATGTTCGAGCAGCCGTGTTTAAAGATAAATGCGCGCCCCCTGCCTCGAATTGGATCAGTGATGCAGCGCGCCCGGCTTAGTGGGATGCCACACAAATAGAGCGGCAGACACAGCCAGTGATCTTTTGAACTATAGGTCTTGAGAAGGTCGATGCCGTGTTGCCGGCAAAAGCGCCAGAGGCGCCATGAAGCGACAAGATCAACGCGGCTCCCGAGGGCCATGGTCAGAACGCGAGTGCCAAGCTCGGTCGCTTTTGAGTTTACCTGGCTATCTGGATCGCAGACGAGCCACGCCTGGTGTCCGTGCCCATTCAGCCAGTTGATCTCGAGACACGTGCGATACTCCTGTCCGCCCCAACTGCGGCTGCTCTCGACATAGAGGATATTCACGCGGGATCGGCAGCGAACGCCGTCACCTCAAGTTATGCGGCTGCCTGACGTTTTTCGAGAATGTAATCGTGAATTGTATTTACTGTTTGAAGCGCTTTGCCGGCGACTTCCGAACTCGGCACTCCGACTCCAAAAGTTTTCTCCATGCTGACTACCAGTTCCAGCGCATCGATGGAATCCAATCCGAGACCGTTAGCTCCGAAAAGAGGGAGATCGTCTCCGATCTGGTCGACGGTCACTTGCAGCATTAAATTTTTTACAAGCATCTCTTTGATTCGAGCGCGTAGATCTGGTTCAGCCATAAACGAGGCGCGATCTTGCCGTAAATCGTCCCTTTGGTCAAACGCATACAGATTGAATAGCGTTCCAATTCGGTCAGATTCCAGGAGGTACCGGATGAGCATGCGATCGCGATCCGCAACTCTAGCAATTTAAAGGCGAAACAATCAGTCGTTTACGCGAGCAACGGCAAACGCTTACGCTTGGCTCGCGTTACCGTCGCTGTTTGCAGGCTGGTTGTCCCCACGCGCCACGGTTGATGGCGCAGGTTTCACTTCAGGCTTTGCCGCTTCAAGCTCCGACTTTCCAGCTTTGTGAAGTTCGTCGCTGAATTCGTCTTTAGCTTTTTGAAATTCTTTCACGGCTTGACCCATTCCACGGGCAAGTTCCGGCAATTTTTTTGCTCCAAATAATACCAGAATGATGAGCAGGATGACGATTAGATCCGGCCCTGCCAAATTCATGAAACTGGCGATGAGGCTCATGCGCTAGAGGTCAACATCAGGCTCTTTCTCGAACTTTCAAGACAAATTCTGTGATGCCGGCTCCATGGCTTCAGAGGTTGACATGGTCAAACTACTGTGGAAAAAGGATTTCCTTCGATGCGTCCTACCTGGAAAGGCAGTATCAGCTTTGGCCTGGTTTACATTCCCGTGGCTGTTTATCCAGCTACCCGCGAGGAGAAAATCAGTTTTCGTCAGCTTCGTTCCAGCGATCTCAGCCCTATCAGATACAAAAAAGTGGCCGAGGCAGACTCAAAGGAAGTTTCAGCCGATCAAATCGTGAAGGGCTTCGAGTACGAGCGCGGTCGTTACGTTGTTCTGAAGGACGAGGACTTCGAAAAAGTGCGGATCGAATCTACACATTCCATCGACATCACCGATTTTGTCGATTTGGATCAGGTCGATCCGAAATTTTTCTATAAGCCATATTTCCTGGAGCCGCAAAAGGGCGGAGAAAAGGCTTATGCAGTTTTGCACAAGGCACTCACGGGTACGGGCAAGATCGGCATCGCCAAGGTGGTCATCTCCAATCGCGAGCACCTGGCTGCAGTGAAACCGGATGGATTGTTTCTGATTCTGGAGCTGATGCATTTCGCCAGCGAGATTTTAAGCGCCGACGTATTGAAGAACGGTTCGGCTACAGCCGTGAGCGATAAGGAATTAAAGATGGCGCAGGCGCTCATCGAAAGCATGGCGGTTGAGTGGGACCCGCAAAAGTACAAGGACGAATATCGAACTGCTTTGATGGAGATCATCGAGCAGAAAGCCCAGAACCGCGAAATTGCAGCCAAAGCGCCGGCACCGCCTACGCCGACGAATGTCGTGGACCTCGTTAAGGTGTTGCAGGACAGCCTGAACCGGACGCAATCGCTCAAACAGAAGCGAGGGTCAGCATCAGGAGGTAGCCGCCGGTCGACCAATGCGCTGGTTAAGCAACGACGCCGGACAAGCGCCGTGGGCTGATCGCCTTCGACTGCGACCTGTTGCAAATCATCCCGGTGGCATTATAGTCAGCACTCTTTATGGCTAAAACTGCCTGGATCAATCGCAACGAACGCAAACGCGCAACGGTGAAAAAATATGCCGCGTTGCGCGCTGAGTTGAAAGCGAAAAAGGACTACGCTGGCCTCTCCCAATTGCCACGGGACGCGAGTCCGACCCGAGTAGTGAATCGATGCGAAGTGACCGGCCGCCGGCGTGCTTTTATACGCCGGTTCAAGATGTCGCGTTTGACGTTTCGTGAGCTGGCTTCGCAGGGTTTGATTCCTGGCGTAACCAAGTCGAGCTGGTAAATTTGTAGCGTAGCTGCGTCGTCAGGCGGCGCGAAATTGGCCGGCTACAAACCGGCTGGTGCGCGAATCTATTGGATGAACTTCCCCTCATTATTTCTTCTACCGTTCATTGCTGATGTAGTGGCCAATCAGTGGGACCCGGCCATGGTCGTCATCGGCAAGCTGCTGGTCGTGGTTGTCCTCGTGTTCCTCAATGGGTTTTTCGTTGTTGCCGAATTTGCCCTGGTAAAGATCCGCGACAGTCAAATCAAGACCCTGACTGACGAAGGCGTACGGCGGGCAACGTTTGTGCAACAGATCAAAAACAATCTGAACGCCTATCTTTCGGCCTGCCAGGTCGGAATTACCGCCGCCAGTCTTGGGCTGGGTTGGTTGGGAGAGCCTTTTCTTGCGCGAATGCTGCAGCCGTTTTTCGCGCTGGCCGGAATTCAATCCGCACCGGTAATTAAATCAGTTTCTTTTACACTGGCGTTTTCAGCCATCACCTTTTTGCACATCGTGCTCGGGGAACAAGCTCCCAAGATTCTGGCCATCCGGAAACCCATGGCCGCTGCTCTGTTTGTCAGTGCGCCGTTAAGATGGTTTTACGCAATTTTTAAGCCGGCTATCTGGTTCCTTAACGCTGCGAGTAATTGGGTCCTGCGACGAGTCATTCGTGTGGAGCCTATCGCGGAAGGAGAACTGGCTCATAGTGAGGAAGAATTGCGATTGATCGTTCAGGAAAGCGAAAAATCCGCGGAGGTCACGCCTCTTGGCCGCGAGCTTGTGTTTAATGTGCTGGATCTCCGCGATCGCGTCGTCCGCGACATTATGACGCCACGAGGAGACATTGTTTACTTCAATCTCGAAGACGGCTTTGACGCCAACGTGAAAAAAGCAATGGAGTCACGTCATACGCGCTTTCCGCTCTGTCGTGAGAACCTCGATAACACCATCGGCCTGATTCACATTAAGGAGCTGCTTCCTCTGATGCGCGCGGAGGATCCTGATCTGCTTAAGATCAAACGCGAATTGATTCCAGTGCCCGAGATGATGCCGTTGGAGAAATTGCTCAAACTGTTCCTGAGTAAGCACGCCCATCTGGCGCTCGTGGTCGATGAATTCGGAGGAACTGTTGGAATCGTAACTTTGGAAAACGTGCTCGAAGAATTGGTCGGCGATATCCAGGACGAGTTCGATTTCGAAAAAGAAGAGTTTCGCAAAATCAGCGCGAATGAATTCTCCGTCGACGGCGCGCTGGGTCTTTACGAGTTGAATGAGCTGGCCAAACTGGACCTGGAAAGCGCGGATGTGAGTACCATTGGCGGATACGTCACGCATCTACTCGGTCATCTGCCGAAGCAGGGCGAAGAGGTCAGGATTGACAATTATGTGGTGACGGTTTCTCAAAGCGATGGCCGGCGTGTGCAGCAGCTGCACTTCAAGAAATTGGGCAGCAACACTTCTGCTCCTGTTCCTACTTCCGGAAACGGGTAGCGGTTATCCCGCGGTGCCATCTTTGCGGGAATGAAGGCAAATCCGGTTGCCGTCCGGATCCGCAATCCATGCCATCCAGCAAACGCTGGTTTCAACCGGTTCGATGAGGACTTTAACGCGGTGTTTTCGGCAAATGTTAATTGCAGCGCGGACATCATCTACAGCCAGGGCGACGCATGCAGGCCCGCTCCAGTCCCATTCAGGATGGCGCTTGTGTCCCGTGCCATTCAGACAAAGTGTCAATGGTTCGGTGGTGAACTCACTCCAGAAATCATTCCACTCCCGGCCGCGTTTGAGGCCGAAAAGCTTCTGATAGAACGCGCGGGTCCGCCGAATGTTTTTCGTGTTATACATCACGAAATCCATCGCTCGAACCGGAATCGCGGCGTGCCGGGATGAAATATTTCTCTTCGCCATTGGTTTGGCTTATGTGACTGCGCCTTGCAATTCTGCCAGCAAAGCCGGCCGGCGCCGAAGCTGCGCAGTGAGAGCTTCGATTGCGCGCAAAGTAGGAGGGCTGATGTGGTGTTCCATTCCCTCCACGTCATGGTAAATGACGCGGTCGTCGAGGCCCAGCAAGCCCAGGAAATCGGTTAGAAGTTTATGTCGTTGTGCGATTTTATGGGCCAGGCTCTTGCCGCTCGCCGTCAAAATCAATCCGCGATATTTTTCGTATTTTAACAGCCCCTCAGCGTCCAGTCTCTGGACCATGTTGGTTACGCTTGCCTGTGAAATCTTGAGCGCAGCGGCGATATCCACGACACGGGCATATCCCTTCGAATTAATCAACTCGAGGATGCGCTCCAAATAATCCTCCACGGCCGTGGAGCTGCCGAGCGCTGAATAGGATATTTTTTTTCGCGGCATCCCCGAAACGTAGGATTGATCGAGAAATAGTCAACACAATAAATAATGGTGGACGAATAAAATAATAATGTTATATAAACAAGTTTGATTAACCTAATTCTACTGAATCGAATGAACCTTTGAAGAGGTCGAACCACATGGCCGGCGAGCACACGGATCAAGCATGGCGCAGGAGCGCCGGCCAAGTCTCTCTTCCGGAAGTCCACCGCAGCATCGTAGTTCCCGGCACACCCTCGTTTTGGAGAAAGCTGGCTGCATTTACTGGTCCGGGATTTCTGGTGGCTGTCGGTTACATGGACCCGGGCAATTGGGCTACCGACCTGGCCGGTGGCGCCCGGTTTGGTTACGCGCTCCTGGCAGTCATCATGATTTCCAATTTGATGGCGATCCTGCTTCAACATTTATGTATCAAGCTCGGCGTCGCCACGGGGCGCGACCTCGCCCAGGCTTGTCGTGATCATTACGCCAGGCCGACCGTCTGGTTTCTGTGGATCCTTTGTGAGATCGCAATCGCAGCGTGCGATTTGGCCGAGGTAGTCGGCTCGGCGATTGGCTTGCAGCTCCTTTTCGGCATTCCACTGGTGTGGGGCTGCGTCATCACTGGATCTGACGTGCTTCTGGTGTTGTACCTGCAAACAAAAGGTTTCCGCTACATCGAAGCGATTGTCATTACGCTGATCATCATCATCGGCGGTTGCTTCACCGCTGAACTGATCTTCTCCAAACCGAGCCTCGGGGGCATTCTTCTCGGATTTGTGCCGGGCCCTCGCATCCTTGCAAACCAGGAAATGCTCTACGTCAGCATTGGGATCCTCGGCGCGACGGTGATGCCGCACAATCTGTACTTACATTCATCCATTGTGCAGACGCGCAGGTTTGAACAAACACCGGATGGCCGGCGGGAAGCGATCAAGTTTGCCACGATTGATTCAAGCGTCGCGCTCATGCTGGCGTTATTTATCAATGCGGCGATTCTGATTTTGGCCGCGGCTGTATTTCATTGGTCAGGGCACCACGAGGTGGCGGAGATCCAGGATGCCTACAGGCTGCTTAGCCCTCTTTTGGGTGTGGGTGCTGCGAGTGTTCTCTTCGCGGTGGCGTTGCTGGCTTCCGGCCAAAACTCGACCCTTACCGGCACATTGGCTGGCCAGATTGTGATGGAAGGATTTCTTAACTTCCGCATCAAGCCATGGTTGCGCCGGCTGATCACTCGACTAATCGCCATTGTTCCGGCAATCGTGGTGATCGGGTTGTTTGGTGAAGGCAAGACGACCGAATTGTTGATAGCGAGTCAGGTCTGTTTAAGCATGCAACTCGGTTTTGCTGTCTGGCCGCTGATGCGTTTCACAGGCGAGAAGGTGAAAATGGGCGAGTTCGCGAACCCGCCCTGGATAAAAATTCTCGGCTGGACGACTGCCAGCATTATCATCGTGCTGAACGTGAAACTCCTGCTGGACACATTTCTGCCAGAGTCGGTGCTAGACGCGTTTTACGGTTTGTTACGCCTGCCGGTTTCAAAGTAGTGACTAATACGAATGACGAAGCAATGACGCATCATCAAATGCCAAAACCGTGCACGTTGCGTTTTCCCCGTTCGTTATTCGTCACTCGTCGTTTTTAACATGTATCAGCACATTCTCATTCCGCTCGAACACAGTCCGGCCGACGACACTATTCTTACGCATATCAAACCGCTGGCGCGCATTGCTGGTGCGAAACTGCTTTTGGTGCATGTCGCGGATGGATGGGTGGCGCGGAATTTCAACCAATTGCATTTGGCCGAGAGTCAGGAAATGAAGGACGACCGCGCATACCTGGAAAAGCGAGTTCAGGAACTAACCGAGGAGGGTTTCTCCTGTGACGCCGTACTGGCGTTGGGCGAACCATCGGATGAAATTGTAAAACTCGCGGGTGAAAAAAACGTGGATCTCATCGCCATGACTACACATGGCCACCGTTTCATCAGTGACATTCTTTACGGGGCGACGGTGGACAAGGTGCGGCACAAAGTGGATGTGCCGGTGTTGCTGTTGAAAATCCAGGGCTGACTGCAACTGGTGTTCTCTGTGGGGAGCGTCAACTTCGCGATTGCGGCTTGACACAAGCCTCACTACAACGAGTGAGGACTCTCGTGAAAGCGCTGTTTCTCACTAACGAATATCCGCCGCACATTTATGGCGGCGCTGGCGTTCACGTTGGGTTTCTTACGCGCGAACTGGCGAAGACAATGCCGATAGAAGTTCGTTGTTTCGGCGATCAGCGTCTTGACGAAGGCAATCTCAAGGTCATCGGCTATGAAATTGACACCAGTCACTTCACCTGTCCGAAACCGTTACGTTCCGTGTTTGGCGCAGTGCGGCGCTGCACTGATTTCAACACGACGAACATCGATGCTGATCTTGTGCATTGCCATACGTGGTACACGCATTTCGGCGGAATCCTGGCCAAAAAGAATTACGGGATTCCGCTTGTGATCACCGTTCATTCGCTCGAACCACTTCGCCCCTGGAAGCGCGAACAGCTCGCGGGTGGTTACGATTTTTCGCTTTGGGTTGAGAAGACGGCCCTGGAGATGGCAGATGCGATCATTGCCGTCTCGCGTGAGACCAAAGCCGACATTGAACGATTGTTTGATGTCGACTCCGCGCGAGTGCACGTAATTCATAATGGAATCGACTTGGATCAGTATCGGAAGGTCGATTCCATTGCCGCACTGAAGCGGAACGGCATCGACACCGATAAGCCATACCTCCTCTTTGTCGGACGCATCGCGCGTCAGAAGGGTTTTCAACATTTGCTGCGCGCCATCGAGTTCATGGATCCCGGTTTTCAAATCGTGCTTTGCGCTGCGGCGGCCGATACGCCGGAGTTGCAGGAAGAAATGAAAATCGCTGTCGAGCGCGCCAGGGAACATCGGCCTGGAGTTATCTGGATCAATGAGATGGTTGATCAGGCGGCTACACGCGAACTTTATTCTCACGCGGCCGTGTTCGTTTGTCCCTCGATCTACGAACCGTTCGGGATCATCAATCTTGAGGCCATGGCATGTGAAACACCGGTGGTGGCGAGTGCTGTCGGAGGAATTAAAGAGGTCGTGGTCCCCGGTGAGACAGGCTACCTGGTTCCGCTCGAACAAACACAGGAAGGCTCATTTGAGCCGGCAAACCCCGGGAAATTCGCGCGAGAACTCGCCGCGAGCGTCAATCGCCTGATGAAGGATCGGCAACTCCGGGAGAAATTTGGCAAAGCAGGGCGCAAACGCGTAGAGGAACAGTTCAGTTGGGCTTCAATCGCGCAGAAGACAAAGGCGCTTTACGAGACATTAGTCCGGCATCAGCGTCACGCTGGTCAGGGTGCGGCGAGTTAGCCGCTCGCTCGGTACTCTACAGCTGCTCGATCTTGTAGCCGCGCTTCTCCAGCAATTTGATGACGCTGTTTGGACCGGAGAAATGCAATGCTCCTGCGACGATCGACGTCGGTTTTCCGCTCTTTAACTCTGCTTCGATCCGTGGAATCCATTTTACGTTGCGATCGTCGACAAAACGCGCCGCGATCCATGGCGCCTGTTTGCGCAACCGGCTGTCACCTTTCCAAAGCGCGTTGGTATCGCCTTTACGCCAGGCCTTGTACATGCGGGTGAACTCCCGGTCAGCATTCCTTGGCTGTTCAAGAGTGTCGCGCAAAATGAACTCGCTATCGCGATCGGACAAGCCGCCCATCACGGCCACGTGTTCATCCACCGATTCCAAGCCAGCAATTTCCTTTCTCTCCCGCAGCGCGCGGTCCACGAAGTAATTGTCCAAGCCGTGTGACAGGGAAGTTTTGGTGTACGTCGCGGGTCCAACGATATGCTGTGCGATCCACCATGGCTTGTAACCCAACTCGTTATCGAAACTGCTCTTGCGCTCACGTCTCGCACGATGGTTCTCCGGGCTGAGAGTTGTGATGTTCTGGCGCAGCCACGCCAAAAGCTCCGGATCGATCTTTGAACGAAGATCCTGTCCGCGCGGATATCTGCCGGCCGCCTCGAACTTTTTTTCAAATTCTACGTGCTTGGTGGGATCGAACTCGAACAGGAAACGTTTGCTCTCTCTCAGCGAGATTTCGTACGGAGCGGGGAGCGGGTAATCCTTCTTGCTAAGCGCATGAATCGAACCCACAAGGTAAAACGGCGCCTTGGCATTGGTGACCCGCCACACACAGCACTTGGGAAACT
The DNA here is from genome assembly GCA_035652195.1 of Candidatus Udaeobacter sp. GTDB lineage: Bacteria > Verrucomicrobiota > Verrucomicrobiia > Chthoniobacterales > UBA10450 > Udaeobacter. The sequence goes on from DASREH010000138.1 coordinate 40,151, forward strand.
TCTGAGTGGCGTGAGCTGAGACCGCAAACAGCAACGGCAAACCGAGCGCCAGTGACGTAATAGAGGAGCGGGTGGGACGTCGGGGAGCCAAAAACATTTCCCGTCTCTAGCGCGAAAAACCCACGCGTCAATTTAAAATTGCACGTCGCGCCAACTACCGGCCGGTCGAAGAAATTCCCGCATTTGAGATTCGTACGGTTTGCAATACAATTGCGCAGGCATGGTCCTCCCGGTGGAACGTTGGATGGCAATCGCGTTTCTCGCTATCGCCATCGCGAGTTCCCGAGACGCAGCGTTGGCAGCAGATGATTGGAAGATCATCAAGGTGCACGGCAGCGATTACCTGAGCGTTGAAAACATCTCGCAGTTTTATGGATTGCCGGCCGGAATCGCCGCTTCGGCTGAGAACGTGGAAGGCGATTCGGCGAAAAATCCGCTGGAATTTGTCAATGGCAGCCGCGAGGTGATAATCAACGGCGCGCGCAGTTGGTTGTGCTTTCCTGTCATTGAGCAGGATGGAAAATATCTCGTTTCGCGGACCGATGTGGCCAAAACCATCGAACCACTGGTGAGACCGCATCGCGTTCACAATGCTGGCAAGGTGCAAACAGTCGTTCTGGATCCGGGACACGGTGGCTACGACAGGGGTCAGGTTAGCCGTTATGGTTATGAGAAGGATTTTGCCCTCGATGTCGCGCGAAAGCTGCGCCCGTGGTTACAGACAAAGGGATTGCGCGTGATTATGACCCGCGAGGGAGATTACTTTGTGCCCCTCGAAGTTCGTGCTCAGATCGCAAATGCGGCGCGGGATTCTATTTTCGTCAGCATTCATTTCAATGCGACCAATGACGATCCAAACGCGAGGGGTTTCGAAATTTTTTCGTTTACACCACGCGGCGCCCCCTCTACGTCGGACAGGGCGGTCGCTCCAAGTGCCTCGAGCACTCAGCCCGGCGGCACCGTCGACGCGCAAAGCATGGCGCTCTCCGCCTGCATCTATCATTCTTTGCTCGG
>DASREH010000139.1:0-11186 GCA_035652195.1 Candidatus Udaeobacter sp.
TCGTTTGGAGACAGCGTAAGACTCGGACAACCTTATGTGAATTGGTACTACCATAATTTCTATGACTACAGGAACGTGGTGTCCGGCCGGGGCTTAGCAAACATTGGTGGGCTGCAAAACATGGTTAACTGTCCTTACCCAGTTAATTACTACAACTCCCTGTTCAAGTATGATGCTGCCCTAGGTAATTATCTCGTTAACGTTCATAATTTAGTCTTTACCATTCGTGGCGTGCTTGAACCAGATCAACCAAACCCAACAGACCAACGTATAGGCATTGACTATCCATTCATCAAAGATCCATCAGCTGGTAGAGCGCATTTTGAAGGTCTTGTGATCCCGGCGAACGTAATTAATGGAGTTATTCAGCCCAATATCCCCCCTAACTACGCCACGATGGGGGCATACAATGATAACGCTTTGAATTTGAATGCCCATTACTTCGGCCAAATCAACCCAGCCCTGACAGGAGGGAAAATAATCGGTTATCTATATAAGAGAGATTCAAAATTCATGGATCCGAATTCTTATATGGATCAACGTGCCGTCTATGCACCAGAGAATCCAAATACATCAACAAATCCCCGCATTTTCCGCGAATCTTTATCGACTGTTTACAGTAAAATGATGCAGTGGTTCAATTCGATCGGCTGTGAAGCAATCATTATCGATCAGGTCGGTAATTTGGGAGGAGAACCTGATGTCTTATCGATAGCGGAGTTTTTGGGCTCCAATCGACAGCTCTATTTTACGTACAATGTTTTTAAGGATCCGCAAAAGCAGCCTCAAAATTATCTTACGTCAGATACGGTCGCTCAAGCGGCCAGGCAGTTTCAAGGATCGCAATACCTCGATGTCTCGTTGAATGAAAAGCTCTACCCTGGTTCTGTCTTTAAAGGAACAAAAGTGATTTTTGTAACAGATATCTTTTCCAGAAGTGCAGGAGATATTGCGCCAAATTACTTTATTGGTGAAGGTACACAGGCGGGATATCTGGGTAACGGTACTCAAGCTTCGATTGTTGGGTGTTTGGATGGACGGGAATTTGGCTTTATATCTGTCTTCAATAGTTTTCCTTCGAATACTAATCCAGCGAGTGCTTCGAAAGACCTTGTTAACGAGCAAGGATGTCCAGTTTCCCCTTTCACTTTCAATATGGATTGGGGAGGATATTTCTTACGGTACACGGATAAGCGACTCTCCATGCTCCGACAGAACGAACAGATTGAACCTGTCCGTACACCCTATTCAGGAACCAGTGGTTCGAATGCGCTTCCAATCAGCTTCGAACAAACAGTATTTCCGGATTTTGGATTTACACCAATGACCAGATCCTTCATTCCTGGTTGGACAACCCTGCATCCAAATCCACCGACGCCCTCTGATCCTACCACTTGGACCTACCTCTATCTGGATGCTGCCATCTTACAGGCCCTTAAGTAAGGAATGCATAGCGACTGAAGCTACTGTTCCTTCCAAGCATGCGCCTTCTCGTTGTTGTAAATGCCGCGGCACCGGTTCTCCCACAGTGGTGCTATATCTGGGACGGGAGGCGCTTACGACGGCTAGACAGATCTGATTGCAATTCCTGAGGTTGTCGACGTCGCGCGTGACCGGACCTCGGCATCGAACTGATCCGTGATCTTCTGATTCTAAATCAGATGATCCGTTTTGGTTTCCGAGGCTGTACGATCCAACACCAAATCAAATGTTCGAGTCAGATGATTCAAGTCAGAATGCACCGAAAAGATGCCGCTGTAGAAAGCCAGGAACTCGCGAGATAGCTCGCGAGTTCCTGGTACAGTTTGCTTGTGACGCTTGCGACGTCCAACCCGGTTACGGCGGAGTTGGCCGCGGATGCGGTGTTGGCCGTGTCCTTGGCGTAACTCTAGGTGTAGCGGTCGGTGTCACACTCGGGGTTACGCTTGGTGTTACACTCGGCGTTACACTAGGCGTCACGCTGGGCGTAACGGTTGCCGTCGCGGTGGGTGTTGCGGTCGGACTGACTGTTGGCGTTACTGTGGGCGAGGGCGTCGGAGTTCCACAGGCTGGCAGTGCATAATCCAGACGCAGGTCTGGTGTCAGAACGGCTTCGTTGCAGGAGAACGATGTGAATCCAGTGAGATCTTCCTGGATGCCGGTGGCTGCCTCCGCGCCGTTGTTATCACTGGCTCCGTAAATTACCGAGAGCGTATCAGAGCCTTCGGTCAGAAGAACCTCGAATTCGGCGGTCCCTGGATGGTTGAAATACGTGGTCTTGTACCTGATAACAAACTGCTGGTTCGGCGGGCTTCCCATTGTCTGCGTGAAGATGCCACAATCTGGACAGGTACCCAGCTCATCCGTGCGCATATCATCATAGTACGGAAACAGTGTGTTCAGAAACGGACCGCCTTGATCCGGATTTACCGGCACGCACTGATCGAAAAAGAACGGCTTGATACTTGGCGTGCCGGTGAACTGTAGCGTGCCGTTCGAACCGGCAAAAGCCACAGAAGTCGGAACACCATATACGTTGACTGGGAAGGGCAGATTGACCTGCGTTGCGCAGTCGTCGCAGTGACTGCCGATATCGGTACCGCCTGGAATGATCGTGTCGGTTCCGGGAGTTACGACGTATTGCCTGGGTGGACAACCCTCTACTGTGTAAGTCCCGGAGAACTCGGAGTTAGGATTACCTAGCGTATCGGTAATTGCTCCGGAACCGATAGTTGCGGTCAAGTTACCACCGAATGCGATATTCAGGGTAAACCTGGTCGTCATATCGCCATTAACAACTTCCACAGCTGTCACCGTGCCGCCGGCGTTGCCGCTCAGTTGCAAGTCACTTGTCTGAACCGAGGACGGATCGACAGGAATGCTCCAGTTCACGTCATACTGATATGAGCCAGGTGCCGGCGGTGAGAAGGTTCCACCAACCGGTGGATCTGTGTCCGTTACTGTGAGCAGTTCTTCAGCAAAACGGAACGTGCACTCAAATTCCAGAACGGGATCGTTATTGGACGCCTGGTTAAAGGCACCGGCAGGAATGTGCATCGTGTTCTCGCCGGGTATTACCGGTGACGTATTGAAGTCGAACTCTATGCTAAGACCATCTCCGGAGACGATGCTGCCATCCGCCGGAGTTCCATTAATCTCGAAGTCGCCCGGTTGGACAGTGGCAGGATCCACCGGATCACTTAGCTGCACCGTAAAGGTGGTTGGCGGCGTACCGCTAATTAGACTGCCGCAGGCGGGATCAGCCGTAGTAACAGCAAAACCCACGAGATCCCTGTCTGTAAAGGCATCCTGTTGCGATACGCCATTGATAACTACTCGGCCATCAGCCCAGGAAGTCACATGCTTCGTGGTTATGGCCGAGCCGTAGTCGTAGTCACCTACATAGACTGAGACGATGCCCGGATCAGGTTGGGCCGGCAAAGGACTGACTACGTCCGAGAACGTGTCGTCAGGCAGCCAGCTCCCGCCATTGTCGTTGGATTTTCGCGAAAACATCCGGTAACACGGGGTGTTCTCATCACCGACGATACAATCGGTGCTTTCGCGGGCGTCATACCAAGTCGCCAGAAGTGTCCCACTCGGGCTCACCGATAGGTTTGCCTGCCACTGAGGACGTGTGGTAGAATCGGTGTTCAACTTGAGCGGCGTGCCAAAGGTCACACCACCATCAGTGGAACGAATGTAAAACACGTCACCGGGGTCGCTGCCAGCGCCATGTTGAGAATAGACCAGGTGCACGAAATTACCGTGCGCAGCAGGCTCACCCCAGCCCTCGTGCCGCCAGTAAGGCCCGATGTTGATGTCATTGAACATACAGGCAAAATAACCCGCAGACGTCACGCCCGGCCCCGGAAAGGGAGGGCCGGTGTAAGTGTTGCTCCAAGTGGCACCGCCGTCGGTGGACTTGAAGATCAGGTTCGTGTCATTATGAGGAAAACCACCGCCGCCTTCGTCCATACCAGCGATGTAAAGTGTCCCACTGCCTGCCAGATCGCCCGTGATCTGCGTGTTACGGATAAACGTGCCGGTATTCGCCACGGTTATGGCGCTGCTCCATGTGCTGCCGTTGTCAGTGGAGCGACTAACCACCAACGCGCCCGCACCGACGTTAAAGTCGTTCCACGAAATATACATGTTCCCAAAGAACGGAGAAGATGGGTCATTATCTGCCCAGCCAGACTCTCGGTCGTCGCCCCCGCTGGGGTGAACGCAAAAATGCGTCCAACTATCGGGATCCGCCGGATCGGTGGACTTAAATCCGCCAAGGGTGCAGCCCCCATTTCCATCCAACCACACCGTAAACCAAGTCTGGGTTGGCTTGTTGTAGAGAACAACCGGGTCCCCGAACGTATTTGGAAACGGGCTTTGACCGCTGGCATTGGTCACCCGGGTGAAGGTGGTGCCACCATCGCTTGAGACTGACAGGGACGAGATGACAAGTGGATTGGCATTGATGCCTCGCGAATCATTGTATGCGACCACCACCTGGTTGGGGTCATCGGGATTAGCCGTACTGAACGTTTCCGATTGCGTGATGTTAGGGAAATTTTCGGTGCCCGTAACCAAATCCACGTCGGTGCTGCCGTATACCAAGGGCGCCGTGAGGTTTTGCACCAGTTTCGAAAAAGCGCTGGAATTCGCCAGACCCGTTTCAGGATCCCCTCCTTTTGCCTGGCCGCAGAAAATCATGATCGCTCCAGCCCGGAAGTTTTCCATCTTGTCGATTCCAAACTGGCGAATCTTGGAGCAATCGAACATCGCAGGAATTAGCGGACTAATTCCTGGCTTGGTTCTAACCTGATATTTGGCGGCCGAAGTATCGACCACGTGCTTTGCTTGTGCGGCACGTGCTAATGGCTTGCCTGTAGCAAAGGCGCCGATAGCCAGTAGCGAGGCTCCGGTCAAAGATACAACGAGACCGATTAAGAGACGCAGATTTAAGAATGCGGATTGCGAAGTGGATTTCTTTTTCATAAGCGGCGGTGGAATGGAGGTTTGATCCCCGCCTTCGCCCAGGCTACAGCGGAGAGGTTCTGGAATGTTGGTTGTAGCCGAAATATCGGAGATACGTCAACGCTTCTTTTGCCTTTCCCAAAGTTTTTATATCGCATCGCTTGTTCAGCCACACTGAATGCGAGGGGCTGGGCGATTCCCAAACTTCCTTGCAGCCTACGTAACCTATGGGATAGTAACGCCTGCGTATGACGAAGGAAATTTGTGAGCCTCGCCCTTGTCTACGTCCCAGGTTTTTCTCGTTTTGACCGGCAGAGCGCAAAACCGTAGAAAAAACGTGAGAAGATTTATTTAAAAAGTTGGTAATTTGCGCCCGTAGCTCAACTGGATAGAGCATCTGACTACGGATCAGAAGGTTAGTGGTTCGAATCCTCTCGGGCGCGCGTTTGCACCTATCCACACCCGTTCGAAATGCTTCACTGAAAATACGGCCTCATGGCAGCGTATTTCTTGTCACCGATTCCCGTGACCTTCTTCAAGTCGTCAGCGCTGTGAAAAGGACGTGCGGCGATGATTCGAGCCGCCATGACCGGTCCAACGCCAGGAATCATTCTCAATTCTTTCTCTGTCGCTGTGTTGATGTCGATCCTGCCAGGCTCAATATCTTGCTTTGCGCGCGGATTTGTGACCTCACGCGACGCGCGCTTCGTTGTCCGACGCGGCCCAGATGTTCGATGGAAGCTAGAAGCAAGCGGCTGAGCTAAAGCGGTCTGTTCGACGCTGAAAACGGTGAAAGACTCCGGCTTTTGAGGAGATACGTTGAGTCGACCGGCATTCACGCCCCAGACTCCAATTTTTTCATGCCTCGCTGCGTCTTCGAATTGTTGAAGTTTTTCCAACTCCACGCGTGAGTTTTTTAATCCCGGCGGCACAGCTTTAAATCCATAGACCCGGGCTAGTCCATTCCGAACCAATTGCTCGCCGAGATCGCCGTCTTTGGTCTGCACAAAAGCGTAAAAACGCTCGAGCCTGCTGTGACCCATCGCATCAGACATGCGGGTGAACACCGTGAACGGCTCCGTTAATTTGGCCCGGGCAAATTCCTTCGCAGCGACGCCAGCGTCGATGGCTTGCGGCACACTGGTGGAAAAGTATTTCGCCTGTTCGACCAGTCGGGACGGGCTCATTGCGTCCGTTTCAGGCGCGTCGACCATGTAGAGACGGAAAATATATTCTCTCGCGCCAGCGCGGGCGTGAAAACTGTCACCATCATTCGCCGGGTTGGAAATCAGGCGGCAATTTTGCAGGACGATCCAATCTTTAGACTCGCGTGCGTCAACGTGGGCAATCGCCGCGCAGAGGATGGCCAAAACAGCGAGCCAGGTCTCTTTGCGCAGTTGGCTTAATCGCTCAGTTGTCGATGCGTAACGAGGGATCATATCTCAGAGGCAGGCCATTCAGGCGTGTTGCAATTGCCCTAACCGCGCTCCATACATCGCGATAATTCCTCCCAATACGCCTCCTGCAATGACGTCGCTGACGAAGTGATAATTCATAGCCACAAGGCTCACCAGCATGGAGCCACCAACAACAACGATAAAGATCTGCACGGCTCGAGAGTGCGGCATGGCGATCCACCACACGGTTCCGAAGGCCAGAATCCGGGCAGCATGGCCAGATGGAAAACTGCCTACATCGTCGCCACGCTGAAACGGATGGAAGCCGTACGCACCGGTACCAATCAGCGATGGATTATCATGGGTCCAGGTGTTCGGCCAATACCGCCCGCAGACATCGCCTAACGAAATGCGAAAGTCATCGGCAACAATGAGACTGAGACAGGCCACGAACAATGTCTTCTGCCAGTGGAGAAATCTTCCCCATGCGCGTCGAACCATCAGAATGGTCAACACAAGAGCCGACCAATTCTGTACTTCCGGCGGTGGGTAAGTGAGCCAACGAAATACTCTGACTTTGTCGCTGCCATGATGGTAGACAAAGAACGCGACGGGCCGATCAACCCAGAAATAACAGATTAATACGGCGACGATGCACAAAGCGGTGATGATTATCGTTCGGTTCAGCAACCTGCGATAGTCGGGTTCGGGAATTGTCATGCCGCTGGCATCTCGAATTGGCTCATCAGCTTAAATGTCTCGTACCGCTTTTTGATTTCCTGCACCGATAGGGTGCGCAGCCGCTCCAGACTGAATGCCTCGACACAGAAACTTGCCAATACGCTGCCGTAAATCATTGCCCGCCGCAGATCGTTGAAGTGCACCTTCTTCACCGTGCCCGCCAGATAGCCCGCTATACCACCCGCAAATGTATCTCCCGCACCAGTAGGGTCGTGAATATCTTCCAGCGGAAAGGCCCCGCAGCTGAAAAATTGGCCATCTTCACCAAAGAGTAGCGCGCCGTGTTCACCTTTTTTGATAGCGACGTACCCGGGACCCATTTTGCGAATCATCCGGCCGGCCTTGATCAGACTTGTTTGCTTCGTGATTTCGCGCGCTTCGCTATCATTTAAAATAAGAAGATTCACACGTCGAAGCAGGGCATCGAGGTCCGCTCTGGCAGTCTCGATCCACAGATCCATGGTATCAGCCACGACAAAACGCGGTCGTTTCATCTGGTCGAGCACATGCGCCTGCAGGGAAGGAGCAATGTTGGCCAGCAAAACGAAATCGGTCTCACGATATGAATTCGGCAATACCGGCTTGAAATCCTCGAATACGTTCAGCGCAATGGAACGTGTTTCCCGGGTATTCAAATCCCATGAATACTCGCCGGACCAGCGGAATGTTTTTCCATGCGCTCGCTGCACGCCTTCGCTGTCGATCTTGCGCGATTTCCAAAACTGAAATTCAGATTCTGGAAAATCATTGCCCACAATTCCCACCAAGCGAACCGGTGAAAAGAAACTGGCACCCAGCGCGGCGTAGGAAGCAGATCCGCCTAACAACTCGGAATGTTGCTCGACCGGGGTCTTGACTGTGTCAATTGCAATGGAGCCGACGACAAGAACAGACATAATCAGCTAAAATAAAAACAGAGTTATCAAGTTGAAAGCAGCGGTCGCAAGGTACTGGGATTGCTAGGCAAGCATATCGGTGGCACACCGGGCGTAATCTACAATGCTGTGGGCGTGGAGCAGCGCCGACACCATGACCACGCGGTTCGCTCCAGCGTCGATGACGTGCTGAAGGTTGTCGATGTTGATGCCCCCTATGCAGAAGACCGGCACATTCGCGCCTCGACAGACTTCCTTGATTGTGTCCAACCCGATCGGTTCGTATTCCGGTTTCGTCGGTGTAGCGAAAATTGGACCAAATCCGATATAGTCGGCTCCTTCGCTCTGTGCCGCATGTGCCTGTTCGAGATTGTGTGTGGATTTACCAACAATCAAATTTCGTCCCGCCTTTTGGCGTGCAACTGGAACTGAATCGTCGTCCTGCCCCACATGCACGCCTTCCAATGGAACTCTTGCTGCGACCTCCGCATAATCATTCACAATCAAAGGCGTATCTGAGGGCACCGTGATTTCATGAATCGCGGAAGCGAGATTCACCAGCTCTTCGAATGATTTTCCTTTGCCGCGAAGCTGAATGATATCGACACCGCCGCTCACCATTTGTTCGGCAATACGATTGCAATCCCGCGCTTGCGGGACGTAACCCAGATCAATAATGCCGTACAGTCGACACTCGCGCAGAGTTCTCATTATCGTGGCGCAACTTTGTACGTTGCGTCTCGGACAAACTGCAAGGTAAAAAGCCGAGCCTTGCGACTGAATGGCCGTTTTATTTCGGCCCGACAGAACTCCAGCCCGGATGCCGACCCCAGTGATCGCCTATGGAAATCGAACCACCCCTGAACGGTGGCGCCGGTTTCGCCGGGAAGAGCGGCCGCAAAACTGCAAGCGCTTGCGATGCAAATCCAATGGAGATCATGATGGATAGTGCTACACACTTCATGTCCGCGCTCTTACCAAGATCACGATTCATGGCAAGTAAATTTTTTCGCGATCACGGTAATTAATTCCAGCGCCTGCAAAAGCCAGCATTCATTGAAATCCGCCGGCGCTTCAACAACCTGTTGGATTTCACCGGTGACCGTGCGACGCAGATTCTAGTTTGCGATCTCGGGTTTCCGACTAATTTTCCACGCCGATGCCACAGTTCGCATACCGTGCTCGCGACGCACAGGGAAGCTTGGTCGAGGGCGTGCTCGATTGCCCGGATCGAGCGGTCGCCATTCGACAAATCGAATTGCAAAAGTGCATTCCGGTTCGGATTGAGTTAGTCGGAGCGGATGCCAAAACGGCGCAGCGAGAAGCCGCCGCCGCGCCGACCGCTCCCACTCAAAACCTTAAAATTCCGCACGGTCAGTTGCTCGTTTTTACCGAACAGCTTGCCCATTTGCTGCAAGCAGGGATGACGCTGGATGAAGGCTTGTCGGTCTTGCAAAAACGTTTGAAGCAGCCCCGCGTCCAGCAGATGACGCAGTCGCTTCATCAGGCTCTGATCGATGGTCGCAGCTTCTCCCAAGCTCTAAGTGAGCTTCCGCGGATTTTTCCACCGCTGTATGTCAACCTGGTTGCTGCCGGCGAGGCGAGCGGCGCTCTACCTGAGATTCTGCTCCGATTGGTTAAACACCTGATGCAAGCCAAGGAGCTGCGGGATCGGGTGCAACAAGCGCTCATTTATCCAGCCTTTCTGGCTCTGGCCGGCGCTGTGCTCATTACGATTTTTATCACCTTTATGGTGCCTCAGTTGACGTCGTTCATGGCGCAAACAGGTGGCGCACTTCCGTTGCCGACGCGAATTCTGCTGCATCTTCATCATGCAATCACGAGTTATTGGTGGGTAGGCCTGCTGCTGGTGGTCGGCGGAGTCATCGGATTTCGCGCGCTGGTTCGCAGCGACGAGGGACGCATCGGTTGGGATCGTTTCCGCCTGATGATTCCCGGATATGGAAGGGTCATTCGGCATCGTTACTACGCGCAATTCTCGCGTACGCTGGGAACATTGATCGAAAATGGCATACCTTTGCTGCGAGCCTTGGATCTAGTGACTGAAATTGCCGGGAACCGATTCCTTGAGCAGAAGCTGGTAGAAGTGCGTAAAGCCGTGATTGATGGCGCCACGCTCTCCAATGCTCTTCAAGCACAAAAACTGTTCCCCGATTTGTTCACAGACATGATGTCGGTAGGAGAGCAAACAGGGCATTTTGCTGAGACCATGCAGGCCATAGCCGATGTTTATGAGCGCGAACTCGATCGGACAGTCGGCTTAATCTCGCAATTGATTCCGCCTGTCATCATCGTGGTTATTGCTGCTCTGGTCGGACTTGTTGTTTTCAGCATCCTCTCAGCAGTGTTTGAGATGACGCACAGCTTGCAGTTCAGACCACACTGAAATTGACCGCTTGCAAGTGAACGTGTGCTCGAATAACCTCGGACGCCCAATGTTAGTTCGCGTCGTCTTTGCGATCCTGTTCGCCACGATTTCCCGCCTTGGCGCGCAGGAAGCGTTCACTGACGCCTTTCCAGCGACGGTTGACACCGCAACTGTGGATCAGCCCCTCCCAGAGAGCGCGTGGCTCGATCTACGTCAAAGCACACCTCAAAATTCGAAGCCGCAAAATGCTCCCACCTGGGTGGAAGGGCTGAGCCTTCTTCCAGCAGAAAGCACCGAAGGCGCCCCCATGACCAAAAGCGTCTTTCGCATTCGCGTGACGAAACCGGGGCCGGATTATCAGGTGCTTTTCTTTCGTCTGTTCTTCGATGACAAGCCAAATCAGCAGCCTGAATTGATCGCGTGGGACGAATCCGGGACACACGTTCTGCGATCTGGCACCCTTGGCGCGGGAATGAACCTTCCGAGTTCGGATTCGGTTCTCATTCCGATGACCGGCGCGTCATCGATCGATATCGAAGTCCCGGGAGACGGCAAAACAGTCCGCGCTGCGTATTTGGATTGGATGACCAGCAGCGAGGTGGTCCATCCACTGCACGCCGAGCATCGCGACATGATTCCTGAACCGTTTTCATCCGTGCCAACACTGCGTGCGCCGCCCGAAGACGTTGAAAATTTTGGGACCGTTACCGCCACTTTGTCTCCAGAGACAATCCGTATCAACGGCCAAACACAGGAAAGCGCCACATTTCAATTTCCAATCGAAGCACAACCGTTGACGGCTTTGCTGAGCTTTGAAGTCGCGAACCCGCG
>DASREH010000140.1:0-7976 GCA_035652195.1 Candidatus Udaeobacter sp.
TCCTGAAATACACGCGTCCAATGATCGTAGGCCTCCTGATCAAACTCACTCGGCTCGCCAGGACCGGGCTTATAGACGGTGGCGTAGAGCCGTTGGGCCGGAAATTTCCAGCGTTCGACCAGTAATTCCCACGCCCATTCGATTGCTTCCTTTTTGAAATAGTCGCCGAAGCTCCAGTTGCCGAGCATTTCAAAAAACGTGTGATGGTAGGTGTCCAGTCCAACGTCTTCGAGGTCGTTGTGTTTGCCACCGGCGCGAATGCATTTCTGTGTATCTGCCACCCGCGGTGGAACCCATATCGGCTTTTGCTGCCCCAGGAAGATCGGCACGAACTGGTTCATGCCCGCATTGGTGAAAAGCAGATTCGGTGCATTCGGCAATAGTGACGACGACGGCACAATGCTGTGCTTTTTCTCGCGAAAGAAATCGAGAAAGCTCTGGCGAACCTCGGTACTCGTCATCACCTGAGCAGATTACCTCGGCCGTTTTCCTCGGTAAAGCGACAGCTCTCTGCAAGGATTTTGTCTCGACACGTCGGGATAGATTCGAGCAGCAAAGCGAACCTCGTTGCCTTTGGATGAGAAAACCGGCGCGCCGATCCGGGGCCGCGCCCGTCGACACTGGATCGGAGCCGACTGCGCCAGTGCTCGCTGACGGGCTGAATCCTTAGGCCGCCGCTCCCCTAACGTTTCTCTTCGTCAAGCCTGGCTTTGACCGCAGCTTCGATCTCTTCGTATAGCGCGGGGTCGTTCTTTAGCGCTTCTTTCGCGGCGTCGCGGCCCTGCGCCAGCTGTGTGCCCTTGTAGCTCAGCCAGGAACCGCGTTTTTCGATCACTTGTTTTTCCAATGCCAGATCGAGCAGAGCGCCAGTTGATGAAATCCCCTCATTATACATGATGTCGAACTCCGCTTCGGTGAAGGGAGGCGCGACTTTGTTCTTTACGACTTTGATGCGCGTCCGATTGCCCGTGACGACTCCGTCGGTCTGCTTGATCGCCCCAATGCGTCGGATGTCGACGCGAACACTGGCATAAAATTTTAGCGCCTTGCCTCCGGGAGTTGTCTCCGGGTTGCCAAACATCACACCGATCTTTTCCCGGATTTGGTTTGTGAAGATGCAGCAGGTGCGCGCTTTTGAGATGAGCGACGTGAGCTTTCGCAGTGCCGCGCTCATCAATCGCGCTTGTGCCCCGACGGTGGTATCACCGATCTCACCCTCAAGCTCGGCCCTTGTTACGAGGGCGGCCACCGAATCCACGACGATTACATCCAGAGCATTGGAGCGCACCAGCGTCTCGCAAATTCGCAGCGCTTCTTCGCCGGAACTGGGTTGCGAAACCAGAAGATCATCCAAATTGACACCCAGCCGTTTGGCGTACGCCGGATCAAGCGCGTGTTCGACGTCGATAAACGCTGCCAGCCCCCCGCGTTTTTGCGCTTGCGCAATAACCGTTAAAGTTAACGTCGTTTTCCCGGACGACTCGGGACCGAACACCTCGACGACACGCCCTCTTGGCAGGCCACCGACCCCGAGCGCGCGATCTATCAGGATGTTGCCGGTCGGAATGACGTCGATATCCACAATTTTCTCGTCGCCGAGACGCATGATGGCTCCTTCGCCATAGTCTTTAGCGATTTGTTGAATCGCCAGGTCAAGATTCTTATTCCGCGCAGCGGTGACTCGGTCTTCGCTGGCTTTCTGCTCGGTTTTCGCCGCCATAACAAAAGACTGTAACTACGATGAGCCAGCCGATTCGCCAAGCAGAAAAGATTCCGACAAAAAGCAAAAGGCCGCGACCATTTCGGTTCGCGGCCTCTGAGTTTTGCGTTACTGCGGATCTTAGGAAACCGTGATCTTGCGCGGCTTGACCTGTTCTGCCTTGGGCAGAGTCAATGTTGCCAGACCTTGCTCAATCCTGGCGCTGATCTTGTTTGCGTCAATCGATGGATCGAGTTCGAAGGTGCGCCGGAAGTTCTCCGGGCGCGATTCGAGATGCATCAGAGTTCCCTCCACAACTGCACGTGAGCGCCGTCCGATGATGGTGAGCTCGTTGTTCTCAACGGAAACGTCGAGGCCATCCTTGTTTACCCCGGGCATCTCCACCTCTAGCGTGTAACCGTCGCCGCTTTCGATCACGCGTGACGGAGGCAGCACGAACTGTTCGGCTTGCGCGCGATCAGAGTTATGATTCTCACGAGTTAATGTATTCATAAAGTTTTCCTTCCGGTTCAATTCGTTAGCTGACCTGAATCCGCTTCGGCTTCACTTCTTCAGCTTTGGGCAATGTCACGGTCAGGATCCCGTCCTGATACGTGGCGGTGACTTTACTGGCATCTACACGAGTCGGCAGCGTGATGCTACGGCGGAAGGTGCCAACATAACGCTCTGTACGCTCGGCTTTTTCGCCATCGCTCTCGCTTTCTCGCTTACGCTCACCACTGATCGTCAGCGCCCCGTCGTGCAAAGAGATTTCGATGTCCTCTTTGCGCATTCCGGGTAGCTCGACGACTACGGTGACATTGTCATTGCTCTGGTAAAGATCGAGCGCCGGTGACCAACCATTAAAAAGTTGTTCCGCACGCGCGAAGTTCGACGAAAACGGCAAGTCGAAAAGTGAGTTAAGTTCATCCCTCAAATTGCTCCAGCGATCCGCTGCGAACCGCGGTGCAAATTCTGGACGTTGGTATTGAATTAGAGTCATAGTAGATATCCTTTCTTTGAAATTCCAATCCAACGGACTAGCTGGTGTCATGCCACGCTTGGATGGAAGACCAGCATGCTGTAAGCCAAAATATAAGAGCCGCTTACATTTCGCGACGCCCAAGGATAGCTCCTGTGCGCTGGAAAATCTGACACAGGCTCGAGCCGCGCCCGCCGAGCGAGTGAGACACAATTGCACGTAACTCGCGTGAAGAACTTCCGGGTGTCAGGCAAATCTTGACACGCCGGTGATGGAACGGCTACGAGTCGCACCGTGAGCTCGTCGAGCGAAAGTCGGCCCGAACTCGATGCGATGACAGCAGATGTCGAATTGACGCTGGTCAGCATCATTCAAGGAGTCGCGCTCACTGTGCTGATCGAAACCTCGCGTGAGGTCATCGCGCAGCTGGATTGGGTGATGTGGCCGTACGTGTTTTCTGGACTCATCGTCATCCTGGTCTTCTGGTCGCGTGTGGTGCTGCACATTCTCACTGTCATACGGTGGCCGTTAGAATTCGGGCATAATTTTCTCTATATCGCTTGTGCGCTTGTGGAGGCGTTTTCATTTGCGCAGCTTGGCAACCCTGCTCGGTGGTTCGCGTTCGTAGCAGCATTTCTCGCCATCGGCTGGCTGCTGTTTGCGTATGATCTGCGCATCATTCACATGCGGATGCGAGATCGTACTGGGAACGTCAGCAACCGGCTGTACACCCTTTTGGTACGCGACCAATGGCTCAATCTGGGGTTGTTATTGCCTGGCTTCTTCCTGGTAAATGTTGGGTTCGCGGCGGCGATTCATCTCTGGCCAGATTTTTTTCTGGCTCGACAGGGACATATCTGGCTGATCGCTCTGCAACTGATCGCTTTCGGCGGATATCTGTCGTACGTCGTAATCTTTTATAGCAAAATCGCGCCTTTAATTGCGCAAGCGCGTTCAGAATGGCGGGCAAAAACCGGCGCCCACGATACCCCGGGTTAACAGCCGAAAACAGCCTCGGACGTCTTAGCCAATTGGGTCATCGTCACGTGCCACTGGTGCCGCGTGTGAATGCAGGTCGGTCATGCTGTCTAGATAAAGCACGACGAAGGCGATGCCCAACAATGGGTGGAGAAGTTTTTCCACAATACCCAAAACGAAGGCAGAAACATTAAAGCCGCTCGCTTTCTGCGCCTCAGTCATTTGTTGCACGAGCGCCTGGGGATCCTGGGTCGTCATTATTTGATTGAAGTAATGTTGAAACGTTCCCCACTGTGGCCCGAGCGTCACCGCCATCACAACCGCAAACCAGAGCGAAGCCATGAAGGCACCTCGCCATGATGGCCGTTGAAACCATGGAAGGTCGCGCCGGCTGTGGGCCAGGTTTCGACTTTCCCGCAATGAGTCCATCGCTCCCAGGTTCTCCAACACGGCAAACTGTTGCCAGAAAAGCACATTCACGAAGAAACGGCCGAACATCCAGACCTGCAGACCAAGCAACGCCAGCGCGAGAAAAATGACGAAAACCGAAGATCCGCCGGCGGCAATCATCGCTGCGATTAACAAGGCAAATAAAGTCAGCAGGAAGAAAACGCCGTAAACGAAGAGGCACAATCCGGCGACCCGCGGCCAGAATCGCACCGCTTCGTTAAGCCCGGCGAAAAATCCTAAACGGCGGCCCGCGGCAATTTCGGCGGCGAAAATTTGAATCCCAGCTACGTAAATCGGCCACATCACCAGCGAGAAGACGAACATCAAGAAGGCAAACCCACCCGCAGCGACGACGCGAAAGTCAGCGTCGGAAGCCTGCACGGGTTCCATCCACAAGGCGATGAGCTGGCCGCATACCGAGGGCAAAAGTACAAGAAGGGTGAGTGGAATGAATTGAAAAAGGCCCCGCAGGTAGATTCGAAACGTCTCGGCCAATATTCCACCAAAGCCGCGAGCGGTCATCGTCGGCGAAAGGGAGCTTGAGACAACAGAATCGAGCGGCGGCGGAGTATTCACTGTAGACAGCGATTCGCCTCCGAATAATCCCGGGATTTCAGCTGCTAAGGTCCAGAGTTTGGCGCTCGCGCGCCGGGCTTCGTTTGTGGGAATTACCCGGCCCTCGGCCTTCCACTCACGAAGCGTGTCGATGTTGGCAGGTCCATATTCCCTGCCGGCAACACGCACGATCCATTCTTCGGTCATATCTTGATCATCCCGTATCATGCATTCAGAATCTGTAATCGCTCTCTACGATGAAACTGCTGCTAATTGATGGTCACTATTACGTTTACCGGTCGTTTTTCGCTATCCCGAATCTTTCAAATTCCAAGGGCGAACCGACAAACGCAATTTTCGGTTTTACGAAAACATTGCGGCTGATGCTCAAGCACCTGCAGCCGGAACTGGGCGCGGTTTTTTGGGACGAAGGCATGCCTGAACGGCGAGTGAAACTCCAGCCCGCCTATAAGGAGACCCGCAAGGAAATGCCCAAGCCAATGGTGCCGCAACTGGATTTCATACAAAAACTCACGCCATATTTAGGTTTCCGGAATATTTCGCTCCCTAACACAGAGGCGGACGACCTGATGGGCTGTTACGCTATCGCGGCCTGCAGGCGCCCTCAGATGGAGGTAATACTCGCCACGAATGACAAGGATCTTTACCAGCTCGTAGGACCTTGCGTGAAGGTTTATACCACGGCCAAAGCCGACCTGGCGTCGCCAAAAGACGCATTCGCATTACTGAACGAAGATCACGTAACCGCAAAGTGGGAGGTTCAACCAAACCTGATCGGAGACGTCCTGGCTTTGGCCGGTGATTCAGTAGATAACATTCCGGGAATTGGATTGGGGCGCAAAACTGCTGCCGCGTTGATTCGTGAATTCGGCGGGCTTGAGCCATTGCTGGCCAATCTCGACAAAGTGAAAAACGCTCGCACCCGCGACAAGCTTGCAAACGCTCGGCAGCAGATTTTGCAAAATCGAAGAATGGTTGATCTGGATTGCGATCTGGAGCTGCCTGTCCCGATTGATGAGCTCCGGATCACGCCTGATTTTCCGAATCTCATCCGTGTCTTAGAGCAGTGCGAATTCAAATCTCTGTTGCAGGAAATTCGCGACGAAGCAGCGCTATCGAGCAATGGCGGGCAGCCGAACCTGCTGTAATTCGAACCAGATTTCGACAGCTAACATTCTGATTTCAAACATTTACCGCACAGACACGGAATTTTCGTAAAAAACTTGAACGTGCGTCGTAAATCGGCTGTCAAATTTAACAGGTTAAGGCGATTCGGGTAGTTGCACGTTTTCTTATATTCGTTGTTTCTCCTTAGCGTGCGCTGCCCGAATCTTTTTTGCTGGTGCTCTGCCCGCGCTGCGTGCCTATCTCGGCATGGTTTTTTCGCGCCTCGCACGACGCCGACTGCCGTTTGATAGACGTCTTTCAGTTTCGCGTTATCGTTCCTGCCTCGCCGCGGAACTTTTGAATCCGGGCGTTGGTTTGTGCAGGAGATCGCTCACGCAAAAGTTTCGATGAAGTCAGACCGCTACGATCCAATTGCCGCAGCTCTCAAGGAAGACATCGGGCAGGGGGATATCACCACCGATTTTTTTGTTCCGGAGACACTTCATGCAACCGGGCGCCTAATTGCTCGTGAAAACGCGGTTGTGGCTGGCACGGAAACCGCAGCCGAAGTTTTTCGACAAGTCGACCCATCAATCGACGTTCAGATTCTGCACAAGGACGGCGAGGAAGTTGGCGCCGGGGACATCATTATGGAAGTGCGGGGTTTGGCACGTTCAATTCTGAAGGCAGAGCGGACCGCGCTAAATTTTTTGCAGCGTCTCTGCGGCATCGCAACTCTTACCCGGCAATTTGTTGATGCCATTGGAAATCACCCAGCCAAGATTCTGGATACGCGTAAAACGACACCCGGTCTGCGCGCACTGGAAAAGGCGGCCGTGGCGGCAGGAGGTGGCGTTAATCACCGGTTCGGCTTGTACGACATGGTGCTCGTTAAGGACAACCACCTGGCGACCTTCGGGGGCCTTTCCAGCTTTGCAGATCGGATTCGACAGCTTCGCGCAGAGCGACCAGACATCCGTATTGAAGTAGAAGCTGATGATCTGGAGCAAGCACGCGCGTTCGTTGAGGTTGCGGGCATAGACGTCATTCTTCTCGACAACATGGCGCCCGCTCAAATGCGAGAGGCAATAGCCCTGAGGAAAAATCGTATTCAGTTCGAAGCAAGTGGCGGGATTACGTTGAAAAATGTAAAGCGGATCGCAGCCACGGGCGTCGACTACATTTCCATCGGTGGCCTGACAAACGCCGCGCGAGCAATTGATATTGCATTGGAAATGACCCAGGTGCCGGGCTGAGAATCGAGAATGCCAGTCAGGCTCATCCCTGAGCAATTGCAGGCGGATCTCGCCAGTGACTTAATCGGGCGGAAAATTATTGTCCTGGACCAGGTGGGTTCGACAAATGATGCGATCTTACAAATCCCGGGTACGAACTCAAAAGAAGGTTTGGTGGTCTTCGCTGAGCAGCAAACCGCCGGACGCGGCCAACGCGGCAATCGATGGGAATCAGCGGCAGGAAAAGGCTTGTGGTTTTCGATTCTTTTGCGTCCGCTGATCGCTCTGGCGAATTCTCCCGAACTCACTGCCTGGGCGGCAAAATCCGTTTCGGACACGATTCAAAACGAGTTTGGCCTTACCCCCACGATCAAGCCACCTAACGACGTAGAAATTAACGGAGGCAAGGTTGCCGGTGTCCTGGTGGAAATGAAGGCCCAGCAAAAGGCTCCACACCTGGCAATTGTCGGTATCGGCGTCAATTTGAATCAATCTCCCGAGGATTTTCCGAAGGAACTACGACACCGCGCAATCTCGATCGCTATGGCGCTCGGCAAAGAAGTGGACCGTCAAAGTTTTGCTATCATTCTGTTGCGACAATTGGATCGCACATATCGCGACAAATTTGTCACGGCGACCCTGTAACTCGCTAACAGTGAGCGCCGGTTCGCCGGGAGGCCGGGCAATTAATTCCGCGCCAAGATCTTTAGCTTTTCGACTGCCGCGCAAGCCAATTGCGGTAGATGTTTGGTGAAATTTCCGACGGTTTAATCTCGCTGCGCCCACCCCAAAAAACATTTGTGTACGACACCGGGATGCCACACGAAAGAAGATGTCCATCGATAGCTGCTTTGTGATCGAGTAATAGCTGTTTGTCCGTGCCGTGGGCCACGGCCATAATATTTACATTTTTGAACTCAGCTCCGGCTTCGCGCCAGTAGCAATGCGT
>DASREH010000141.1:0-12494 GCA_035652195.1 Candidatus Udaeobacter sp.
CGACCGACACAACATAGTATCCGGCGTTTGCAAGGTCCTGGCATGCGTCGGAGACCTGCTGCGCATTTCCAAAACGGTAGCCGCCGCCGTGAATAACGATGATCCCCGGTGGAGACGCACTTGGGGCAGGCGTGGGAGTGAAGACTAGCCACCCCAATTGCGCCGTGTATGGAGCTGGAGGCTGGTAGTTAGTAGGGATCAGTGTTTCTCCGTCTTGGTATGGCGTCGGGCTGACCGTGCAAGTGGGCAGAGCGACCAGCGGAGATGAACTCGGCATCGGTGTCACGGCACAGTTTGGGGTGGGAGTTGGGTATCCCTCCGCTGCTGTGACAGACGGCGTCGGAAAATGCAGCGGTAAAAGCACGAAAAAAACACCGGCAATACAAAGAACAGATTTAAAAATGTAAGAACGGCATGCTTTAAAGTTCATAGGGAGAAGAGAAAGGTTTGATGGCGTTGATTTGCTTTAGAGGTTTGGAGTTGGAAAATGTATAGTGACTTTTTCAGTGGTTCTTTTATCGAATTCGTTTCCTCTGCATCAACACTATTTTGGCCTCGTGATATTCTAGTGAGCAGGCCGCCGCCGCAACGGGACGAGTAGCTGGATCGAAAAGCGAGCCAACAATTGTCGAAGGCGAAGACCTCGATGTGCCGACTTATCTGCGGAAGAAAATGAAGATGAAGTAAGGCTGCGATTAAGTCGTAATTCGTTAAATCGAGATTCGGCTGAATCCCGAATCACGAAGTACGAATTACCCGAGGTGCGCTTCGCCGCTTCAACGCTTTAACGATTTAACGATTTAACGATAACCGGCGTTTGCCGTCACTTCTTCATCAGGTCTAGCACTGCGCTTGTCATCCCGATGATCCCAACGCGAATCGTTGGTTCCGGAACGGGCGCGAACTTGCTCGAATGAAGGCTGGGCAATTCTTTTCCTTCTTGTTTGTACTTCGCTATCTTGGCCGGGTCCACTGAGCCGATGTGAAAATCAACTGCCGGAATGGAATGGTCCGGGAGACTGTACTCCGAAAAATCCTCGCCACCCATCGTCGGATCGACAAGATCGATATTATCGTTGCCTAACGAGTTTTTCCAGACAGCGATCAACCGTTTTGTGAGTTCCGGGTTATTATAAGTTGCAGGACAAAACAACTCTTTGGATACGGTGACAATCGGCGCGCGGTCTGGTGGAACTCCGCCTGCGGCGGCGATTCCTTTGGCGATTCTTTCGATCGCGGCCAATACACGGGCGCGTGTTTCAGGTTTATAAGTCCGCACTGTTAACTGCATTTTTACTTCGTCGGGGATAATGTTGTGTTTTGTACCGCCGTGGATCGAACCGACAGTGACAACGATTGGATCGAGTGGGTTATTTTCCCGGCTTGCGATCGTCTGCCAGTCGTTGATCATTTCCGCGGCCAGCACGATCGGGTCCTTTGTCTTATGCGGGTAGGCTCCGTGTCCGCCCACACCGCGAACGGTGACATCGACGGAATCGACATTCGCATAGGTGTAACCTTCAGTGACACCAATGTGGCCGGTTTCAAGATCTGCCTTGTCGTGGAATCCCAGGGCAAAGTTCGGTTTTCCGAATTTTTCGTAAAGGCCATCGTGAAGCAGCGCACGCGCACCGCTACCGAGTTCCTCCGCTGGTTGGGCTACAAACAAAATGGTGCCGTGCCACAGATCTTTTAACTTTTCGAGGGCGCGTGCCGTGCCGATGAATGCGGCTATGTGGGCATCGTGCCCGCAGGCGTGCATGACAGGCACGTCTTTGCCGTCCTCGTTTTTGGCCGTGATCTCGCTGGCATAGGGTAAACCGGTCTCTTCCTGCACCGGCAAAGCGTCCATGTCAGTTCGCACAAGCACAGTCGGGCCGTCGCCATTCTTCATCACGCCTACCACTCCGTAGCCCCTGAGCTTCGGGTTCTGATATCTTCCAACATGCTCGGTGACTTCACAGCCGGCGGCGCGCAACTCTTTCGCGACAATTGCCGCGGTGCGCTCTTCTTGTCCGGATAATTCCGGGTGAGCGTGAATGTCTTTGTAAATGGCGAGCAACGAAGCCAGTTCAGAATCCGCCAGTGATTGAGGCGTTTGCTGCGCGACTGCTGGAATAATCGACGAGATCGACAAGGCCAGGATCGACCAAAACGAAATTCTCATGGCGGATTTATAGCAGAAATTTGGCGCCACAGGCGTGTTTATTTGAAACGTGTTGAGAACGACGCGCTTCATTGGCGTCACGCGGATGGAACGGCTTCTCCGAAGATGATGCTCGGAAAATCGCCAACGGCCTAAATTTGGGCCGCGACGGTCTGCGTCGTTCGATCTAGGTTGAGTCACGCATGGAATTCGAGAAGAACACGTTGCTGTTTGGTGCTGATCCAACACCACGCATTGTGGCGATTGAGTTGGGCGAGACAGGAACGGTCACGGTTTATCGCCGGGAACCCGGCGGAGCGACCATTACAGAGGTTGAGCCTTTCCACCCGTTCGTGTGGTGCGACTCCGACGTGGTCGATCTTGGCATCGAAGCTGAAAAACTTCGAAGCGATCTCAAATATGGCTGGATGGTGACGGTCGACAGCTGGAAAGAACTCATCGCTTTACGGAACGGCCTGAAAAGCGCCGGACGCGATTTCTTCGCGTTCAGCGATCCAGTGCAGCATTACCTCACGGCGACCGGGCGCACCTTGTTCAAAGATCTTCAATTTGAAGAACTGAAACGCCTGCAGATCGAAGTTCTCACATCCGAAGACGTGGTAGCCGGGAGCGCTGATTCCGGTCGCGGTGAGCACATCATGAGCATCGCCGTGTCGGATAACACCGGTTGGGAGGAACTCCTGATTGTCGATCCACAGAATCTCGAAGAATCGGAGCACGCGGTATTGAAACGGCTGACCGGAATCATTAAGGAGCGAGATCCGGATGTGATCGAAGGCCACAACCTCTTTCGTTTCGATCTGCCATTCCTCGTAGCCCGAGCCAAAAAGGTAAAAACCAAGCTTGATTGGGGACGCAACAATGGATTTTTGCGGTCGCGCCCGTCACGGCTTCAAATCGCTGAAAAGACAATCGATTATCCGAAGTTCACTGTCGGTGGCCGCCACTTCGTGGACACTTTTTTACTGGCGCAATTTTACGACGTTGGGATGCGCTCGCTTGCCGGTTTCGAACGGACTGATGTGGCCCGGCATTTTGATCTTTGCGATAGTCATGAAATCTCCGCGCTTACCGGCAAGGAATTGCAGCGCGCATACCTCGACAACTCAGAAGATTTTCGGCGGCGCGCGTTGTGCGGCATCCGGGAGACGCGGGCGTTGTCTGAACTATTAAGCGCCAGCTACTTTATCCAGGCGCAGATTTTCCCGTACAACTACCAGGATGTGATCGTCCGTGGCAATGCCACCAGGATCAATGCCCTGTTTCTCCGCGAATATTTTCGGGAGCGCCATTCCATTCCCGAGCTACCGATGGTGCGCTCATTTGAGGGCGGTTACACGGATATCTTCTTCACGGGAGTCGCGCACAACGTCTGGCATTGCGACGTCGCTTCGCTTTACCCATCCATCATGTTGAAATTCGATTGTTTTCCCGCGACCGATCAGTTGCAGATTTTCCGGCATTTGCTTACGGATCTGCGCACATTCCGGCTTCAGGCCAAGGCAGAAATGCGGGCAGAGAAAGATCCGGCAAAGCAGCATCATCTCCAGGCGCTGCAAAACACTTTCAAGATTCTGCTAAATAGCTTTTATGGATATCTTGGTTTCGCACAGGGGCATTTCGCGGATTTCGACGCGGCAGCGCGCGTGACGCAGATCGGACGCGACCTGCTTAAGAAGATGATCGACTGGTTAGGCGCGCAGGGTGCCAAAGTCATTGAAGTAGATACCGATGGGATCTACTTCGTTCCGCCGGATTCTGTAGAGGCAAACGCCGGTCCGGCTCGGACCGTGTCGCCTGCGAAAAAGGCAAAAGCAGCCGGCACCCCGAAAGCTTTCGGGGCTACAGAGAATGCCATCGATCGCCTCCGCGATGGTTTGGCGAAGGAATTGCCGGAGGGAATTGAAATCGATTTCGACGAGCAATTCGACGCAATGTTCAGCTACAAGGCCAAGAACTACGCACTTCTTACCAAAGAGGGTGAAGTGGTCATCAAAGGCGGCGCTCTTAAATCGCGTGGACTGGAGAAATTTCAGCGGGTGTTTCTCGAGGAGGTGATCAAGCTCATCATGGAAGGAAAACCGGAAGCGATCGCCGAATTGCGGAATGAATTTGAGAAAAAAATTCGCGGCGGCGAATGGAAAATTGACATGCTGATGAAGACAGACACGCTTCAGGATTCCCTCGACAAATATCGTGCGAAAATCGCAGGTTCCGCCCGCAATCGCGCGGCTGCGTACGAGCTCGCTCTCGCCAGCGGCCGCAATTACAAGCCGGGTGATCAGATCAGTTATTATATCAAGGCTACGCCCAAGAAGGTTGCGGCATACGAAGCTGCAAAACTTGCCTCGGACTTCGATCCTCAAAATCGCGACGAAAACGTCGACTACTACGTGGCGAAGCTCGACGAACTGGTCAAAAAATTCGGCGGCATCAAAGAAGCGGCTTCGGCTCCAAAGCAGGGCAGCCTGGCGCTTTAGTCGGCGGAGAGGAGGAGAGTGGGAGTGCGGTTCAGGTGGCAGTTGGTCAAATTTGGCCGGCAGAGGCAGGAGCTCGTAATTTTTACGTCCGCTTTGGCCCAGACTTTTTTAAATTGAGCGCGCGTTGCTTCAAGTTCGTTCCCCTGCTTTTCCTGAGCAGCAAGTGCTTGCGAGAGTCCAAGCAACGCCCAGCCATTTTCGGGCAGACGTTTTAAGTCGTCCCGATAAACTTGCTCCGCTTCTGCGAACCGACCAGCCGCTAACAGGTTTGCACCGATGGTATGTCGTAATGGAATCATCCACGATGGAGGCTCGTCATATTTGAGCCCATCTTCCAGCGTCAGAGCAGCGCGGAGTTCGTCGAGGCCCGCATCGAGCTTCCGTTCGGCTATCAGTAGTTCGCCTTCGATCATTCGACTGGCCAGTGCGATTATCGATTCAGCGGTGTTGTTGCTGACTGCAGTTTCTTTTGGTACGCGCTTGGCAAGTTCGCGGAACCTGGACTGCGCCTTACGGGCATTATCCATATCTCCCTTGGCGGCGAACGCGACTGCACGCGCGCCGTGATGGAACGCGCGCGTGAATGGCATGTAATCGGGGTAATTTTCTGGCTCGGCCAGTATCTCGTCCCATTTTCCAAAGCGCATCATGACTTCCATCGGAACTGCGCCAAAAGCCTCGACCAACGTCGCATTTTCTTTCACGAACTCCTTCGGCAGATCTTTCATCATTTGGCGCGCGTAACGCATGGCCAGTTTACTTTGGCCGGTCATGAGCGCGGCGTACACGAGCATGTGTTGATTGTGCGCTGCGTACATGTGGAATAGTCCAAGCGACCGATTCCCAGTGGCTTTCCGATAGCGCGTGTCTGCTTGAACGGCCTTTGTGTTCTGAGCGATGGCCTCATGCCATCGGCCGCGACGAATATCGATGTGCGAAGGCATGTGCACGTTATGAGCGAGACCTGGTTGCAGGTCGCGCAGCCGATCAGCTGGCGCATCAGCACGCTCCGGATGCGGCGAAGCTTCGACAGCATGAATATAGAGATGGTTCGCAAGAGGATGTCGCGGGTTCAGCTTTAACACCGCGTCCAGCGTGGCGATGATTTCCTCCGTGCCCTCATTTGGTTGTCCGTCAACGGTCCATTGATCCCAGGGCCGAAGGTCCATCATTGCTTCAGCGAAGAGGGCACCCACATCCGGGTCATCGGGGAATCTCTTCCAGACTTCCCGCATTGCGTCCGCATAGGCCTGGTCTAACGAACTGCGGTCTTCGGGCTGCGGATAAGCGTAACGTTTGCTTAAGGCGTCGATGAGCGCTTGTTCGACTTCTGTACCGCTCGACGCGTACTGTTTCGCAAGCGTAAGTTCTTTCCACGCGAGTTCTGCCATTGGCGGTGGCACGACTGCGTAATTGATGTGGGGACCGGCCGCT
The DNA here is from genome assembly GCA_035652195.1 of Candidatus Udaeobacter sp. GTDB lineage: Bacteria > Verrucomicrobiota > Verrucomicrobiia > Chthoniobacterales > UBA10450 > Udaeobacter. Next base: position 6,082 of record DASREH010000141.1, read on the forward strand.
AGAGCGATGCCCCAGTGAGCCATCGCGCATTGGGGATCGAGCCGCGCTGCTTCCTGGAACGATCGGATCGCGCCTGCATGATTGAAGCCGTGAAGCAAAGCCAACCCCTGATCGAAATAACGCTGCGCCTTTGCGTTTTTTGTTGTGATCTTGCGCGAGTATGTGCCGAGTCCATCGTACAATGGCTCGGCAGCGTTAATCGTTAGGCACAGGAAGAATGCGAGAACGACGCAGGCACGTATGTAATTGGAGCCAAACATACCTCACTTCGAAGTTTAATTAACTCTGTTCCTGCGGCAACACGCCACTGCTAAAGCGAAGTTTGAGTCAGGAAAGGTAACAAACTCAGAACCTTTTGAAAATTGCTGATCGTTTCTCCGTTTTTCATTTTCCTCACGTATGCTGACCCACAAAGTTGCAAAGTTGAGAGGCGCGCATCCCGCGATCGATCTGTTTGTTTTGGCTGTTGTATGCGCAATGACGTTCGGAGAAGTTTCGGCGCAAGTCGCGACGTTCACCACTCAGCAGTATCCGCTGCTCGGCAATACCCACATTGGTGACGATCTCAATGCCGATGGGAAAGCCGATCTCGCTGGCGCAGGTGGCAACGCCGTGTCGGTGATGTTAGGAAATGGTGACGGAACGTTCCGCCCGAAAACCGATTTCCCGATCGGAATACAGACGCAAGCGGTTGCCCCAGGGGACTTCAACAGCGACGGAAAGGTGGATTTGATAGTCACACTGAACAGTCCTCAGCTGAGCCTCGCACTGCTCACAGGGACAGGCACGGGGACATTCAACGCACCAACTCTGTTCCCTAACACTTCTGGATTCGATTCTCCCGCAATAGCGGCAACCGATCTCAACGGAGATAGCAAACTGGATCTGGTGGTGATGCATACCATCTCTTGTTACACGGCGCCCTGCCGGGCCGCGCATAGCATCACGATTTTACTTGGTAACGGAGATGGCACGTTTCAAACCCCAAGCGAGGTTGAGGTTGGAACCGGGCCCATGGCCATGGCAGTACTTGATTTGAATCGCGACGGAATCAAGGATGTAGCAATTGGCGGAGGCAACACCGAGCTCTCCATTTTGCTTGGCGTCGGCAATGGAACATTCACGCGCCAGCCGGTTGTTACCTTGGTGACCGGTGGCGATCTCTTTTCTGCGTGCAATGATATCGGTTTCGGCGACCTGAATCGCGACGGTATTCAGGATTTGGTCATTCCGCTTGGTAACGGCCGCGGAAATGCAATTCTGATCGGCAATGGAAACGGCACGTTCCAGGTAAGGTCTCGCATACAGATCGATGAAACGTTTGCCCCGCTGCACGCAGTGGTGGCCGACTACAACCGCGATGGTTTGCTCGACATCGCTCGAACGATGGGAGACGGCACGAACGGATTGATGCAGATCTTAAGAGGAAACGGCGACGGCACATTTCAAGCGCCGAATCGTTACCTGGTGCCGCCGCCACTGTCGAGTGTCGGTGGGATTGCCATGGTTGGCGGGGATTGGAATGGCGATGCGAAACCGGACGTGGCTTTTGTGGTCGGCGGTGCAAGTGCGGCGCTTGACGTGTTAACCAACACCACTGGCGGCGCCGGCGACACGGTTTCAATCACGCGCGCAGAATACGCAACCGGCAATCGCCGCCTGCGGGTACAGGCAACCAGTACGCGTCCAACGGCTACCTTGCAGACCTTTGTCACGTCTACCGGACAGCTGATTGGCACTCTTTCGAACCAGGGCGGGGGACGGTTCCGCGGTGAATTCTCCTGGCCTGTCAATCCGCAGAACATCACAGTTCGCAGCAATTTTGGCGGCCAAGCAACCCGCACGGTCACCGTCAGGTAAGTCGAGTAGCAGCGGCCTGTGACCCATTTATTACCGCAATTTTGAGATGTTGATCTGCATTACAGGGTTGTGATCAAATTCCGTTGCGCGGCGAACTGTTTGCGACGGTAAAGTCAACCCGGATCTGTCGAACGGTGCAGCGTTAACAACAATGGATGTATGCAAATATTAGTTGTCGAAGATGAGGTCGGGCTTGCGCACCATATCTCTCGCGCCCTGACGCTCGACAGCCATGAGCTTGCCATCGTGCACGATGGCGAAACAGCCTTGGGAGAAGCGGAAGCCAGGCACTACGATCTTATCGTGCTCGATGTGATGCTGCCGGGGATGGACGGCTTCGAAGTGCTGCGACGTTTGCGTAAGGCAAAGATGGAGACGCGCGTGCTGATTTTGACGGCTCGCGGTGAAGTGAGCGACCGGGTCACTGGGCTCGGATTGGGAGCGGACGATTACCTGGCCAAACCCTTCGCGATGCAGGAACTCGTTGCACGGGTCACTGCTTTGGGGCGGCGGTTTCCAGAGAAAGCGCCGATGATGCTGCAAGTCGGAGATTTGGTTTTGAATTTAGCGGACAGAGCTCTGTACCGCGGGACGCGGCGGATCGACCTTTCGTCGCGAGAACTCACCTTGTTGCGCGTGCTGATGCGCGAACCGGGCCGCATCTTTAGTCGCACTGAGCTGTCCGAGCGGGTGTGGGAACGGGAACATGAGTATGGTGTGAAACTGGTGGAAGCTTTCATCAGCCGGCTGCGCAAAAAGATTGATTCGCCGCCGCTCATTCACACCGTACGACACTTGGGCTACACGATTCGTGAGCCAGAATGAAACATTGGCCCTTACGGTGGAAGATTGCGCTTTACTCTGCGTTGCTCGCAATAGCCGCCACGCTTGGCGGCGCAGTGACCACCTGGTTCGTCATGCGCCATGCGGAGATCGCCGCTTTCGATCGGCGCCTGACGCTTGACGCCGACGAATTTTTTCGAGACGTCGAACATTTCGAAGGTAGTCGGACGACCAGCGGATTTGTGTTTAATGAGGTGTTAGTGCCGCTCTCGCTGCGCAAGCACCTGGTTGAGGTGACTGACTCAAACGGCACCCTGCTCTATTTGTCGCCGCGATTGCACAAGCCATTCCCACGTGATGGCATCAAAGAGTTTCATAACCATAGGATACAGGGCAAAACCGTGCGCGTGGCGGAGTTTACCCAAAACGGATTGACCCTTCTCGCTGGTGATGATCTTACGCAAATCAACCAAATCGGCTGGGAGATTTTTCTGGCCATGCTCGGAGCGATCCCCACGGTACTCTTGATAACATTGTTCGGTTCGGCGTGGGTAGCCGGCAAGGCGATCGCACCCGTCGAAGAAATCCGCCAGGCTGCCCGGACGATCACCGCGCAGCGACTCGACCAGCGGTTGCCTGTTCCTCCGACCAAGGACGAGATCGCAGGATTAATCGAAGTCTTAAACGAGACCTTTGAACGGTTGCAGCGCAGCTTCGAACAATCGGTTCGTTTTTCTGCCGACGCTTCGCATCATTTGAAAACGCCGATCGCCGTTTTGCGCGCCGGTGTAGAAGAGATCCTCGCTGATGCCACCTGCAGTGAAAATACTCAGGCCTGCGCGGAGGCGCTGTTACAGCGCACTCATCATATCAGTTCCGTTGTAGACAATTTGCTTTTGCTTTCCCGGGCAGATGCCGGTCGCCTTGAATTGTTGAAGACCGAGTTCGACCTGGGCGAAGTACTCGAAGGCGTTCTCGACGACGCGCACATTCTGGCTGAGCCCCTCGGCTTGGAGGTTGAAGCAGATATTCAAAAGGATTTGCGGCTGATTGCTGATCGTACTTTTGTTGCCATGATCGCGCAGAACCTGATGGAAAACGCGGCCAAATATAACATCCCCGGCGGTCGCATCCGCGTGGAAGCGCGAACGGTTAATAGCAGCGTGGAAATGATCGTTGGCAACACGGGCGAAGGGATTCCCAAAGATCGCACGGGGCAACTATTCGAACGCTTTTACCGCGTGCGAGCGGATGGACGCGTGCCAGGACACGGACTCGGTTTAAGCCTTTCGCGAGAGCTTGCCCGAGCACACGGAGGAGATGTTGAGCTGGTACGCTCTGATAGTACTTGGACAGAAATGCGGATGCGGCTGCCGCGCTCACTTAACGACGGGAAGCTATCACGTAATCATCAGTAACCACGGATCACTGAACCGCCAGCAGGTGTCCACCGCGGGCTGGCTGTTTTCGTTGCGGATTCAAAAAGTAACAACTCCCGAACCTTTTCATTTCTAGACCTGTCAGTTACCGCAATCCAATCTGAACGAACCAACCGTTATTCCTCTGAAACACACCAATAGCGCGTTCAAAATACGAAAGGAGAAAATCTGATATGAGAAACAAAATATGGTTCAAAATAGGTGGAGCGGCGCTTCTGGCCCTGGTGCTCTTAGGCGTTGCGGTGCCAGCTGGACAAACTGCTCCTGCGGTGACATTAACTGCCCTGGTTCAGAATCAACAGTGCCGGGGTGGAGACTTCGTCAACGTCACGTTGACGGCCACAATCAACCCGCCCCAGCAAAACGTGCGGTTTCAATGGGACTTTAATAATGATGGGATCTTTGACACCCCGCTCAGTCCCAACCCAACGGTCAACCGCCGTTATCCTGACGAGGTTAACGTCACGGCGGTAGTCCGGGCTGTGAAAGGCCAACGCCAGGCTACCGATGCGGTGAGCTTTAGCACCTTGCGCTGCGAATAATCAACGCAGAGTTGTAGGAGTTTTTCTTTGGGCCGGAGCACGTGGTTCGCGTGCTCCGGCTTTGTGTTGTGAGATCGAAAGCTGTTCAAACACTTGTGCACTGAGTTGGAACGGCCGGCATTCCGTTGTTAAATGCTGCTCAAAGACCTCGACAGGTAACGGTGGCGAGAAACAACGAATAAGTCGGCATTAGTTGTACTGCGGATTACCGCGACACTTTTTTGTTGAAACAACAGGTACGGTGTCGCATGAAGACCCATGACAAGGACCCGATTTTTTTCTTCAGCTGTTATCGCTTTTATTCTGCTGTGGGCGGTTGACTTCAATTGTCACGCTGCGGACGCGGATCTCGTCGCAATCAAATCCGAAGTAACCAAACGCCATGACGAGGCGGTGAAACGGTTACAGGACTGGATCAGCCAGGTTTCCATTGCCGCGGAAAATCGCGGCTATCCCGAGGGCGCGGAGTACATGGCGAAACTCGCGCGTGACGCCGGATTTCAGCAGGCCACGGTAATCAACACGGATGGGAAACCGGGTGTGTTCGCCACGCTGGACGCGGGGGCGCCGAAAACGATCGGGCTTTACTTCATGTATGACGTGAAACAGTTCGATCCGGCGGAGTGGACCTCCCCGCCAACTGAAGCGCGAATTGTAGATAAACCGCCGCTCGGCAAAGTAATAATTGGCCGGGGCGCGGTGAACCAGAAGGGTCCGGAAGCTGCATTTCTTGCAGCCTTGCATGCGATTCGCGGCGCAGGAAAGAAGATGCCCGTAAATCTTGTGTTGGTCGCCGAGGGCGAAGAAGAAATCGGTTCACCGCACATCCCACAACTCGTTAGGCGTCCGGAAGTGCTGGCTGCGCTAAAGAAATGTGAAGGCGTGTTCATGCCGTTTGCCGCCCAGGATTTGGATGGCATTGTCACGGTTAACCTCGGATCGAAAGGGGTAATTGAGCTGGAGCTCGTGTCGAGCGGCGAAAAGTGGGGACGCGGTCCCACCAAAGATATTCATTCATCGCTCAAGGCCATGGTGGACAGCCCTGCATGGCATTTGGTCAAAGCACTCAACACCCTTGTCTCGGAAGACGGAAATGAAATCAAAATCGACAACTATCCGAAACCCCAGCCACTGAGCGTAGAAGAAAAGGCAATGATCCAAAAAGTCTCGAAAGTGCGAAACGAAGCGCAAGCGAAGAAGCTCTATGGTGTGCAGCACTGGATCGACGATCTTCCATGGGAACAAGCAAACGAACGGCTCGAGTCGCAGCCGACTGTAAACATTGAAGGGTTAGTTGGCGGTTATACTGGACCCGGCGGCAAAACAATTTTACCGCATCGCGCGGTAGCCAAGCTTGATTTGCGACTGGTGCCTGACATGAAAGCGGCCGAAGCCCTCGCGGCGTTGAAAGCGCATTTGGCCAAGCAAGGCTTTGGGGACATCGAAGCGAACATGACCGGCGGCTATGACCCGACGGCAACATCTAAAGATTCGGCATTGATCCAGGCGCAACTGGCAACTTACAAACAATTCGGCATCGACCCGCTGCTCTGGCCCCGCAATGCGGGTTCGTATCCAGGATACGTTTTCACGGGCGAACCGCTGAAGCTTGCCGCGGGTCATTTTGGCCTGGGCCACGGCAGCGGGGCGCATGCCCCAGACGAATATTACCTCGTCGAATCGGCCAACCCGAAGGTCCAGGGATTTGACGGCGCGGTGATGTCTTTTGTCCAATACCTTTACGAGCTCGCGAAGTGACGGTGAAAATCAAATCGGAGCGCTAGATAGT
>DASREH010000142.1:0-31126 GCA_035652195.1 Candidatus Udaeobacter sp.
GGGTACGCACCGAGGCGAAATAAGAGCGGCATCACGGCTTTCTCGTAAATCGCGTTCGCTTCTGCTGGCGTACCCCGCACATCGTCCATGCCCGGTCCGCGCTTTAGCTCGGGGTAATACCGCATTGCGTTCAGCATGTAAACAGGGCGGCCGTCATCAGAAAGACCGAAAGCGCGCATGCGCTCCAGGAATGCGGCCTGTACCGACGGGTCCCCCGGTAGTTTACCCTCCATCCGATGCAGGTAGGAGTCGACATCAGCAGAGCTTAGCTTCCGGAGGTTGCCTGGAGTTTGCCAAATCCAAAAGGAGACGAACATCGCGGCTAAGGCGGCGCCGAGAACCCATTCGAAACGATATCTTCCTTTCACTCGGTGTTTCTTCGACTCATTGTAGAACTTTCAATAGCAGCGAATTGAGTTTGGCAGGGGCTGTTAATTGCGGCCAATGATTCGCGCCGGTAATTCGGAAGTAGCGGAAACCCGCGTCGCAATAACATGCCGAATCGCGCACCTGATTCTCAGTGAGAAAGCGGTCGCCGTCACTCCAGATGCCCACAACCGGAACTTCCACGTGTCCAAACAGCCTGCTCCGCATAAGATGCAGATTCGCGCGGTAATAATTGAAACCTGCTGTGAGTCGGCCGGGACGCGATAGCCGCTCCCTGATGTTGGGAAACTCGACGGGATAGTGAATTACCACGCGGAACAGCAACCAATTGAATTGCCTGACCAGGAACTCAATGAATCCGCGGAGTTGAATGAAGAACAGGTAATAGCCCTTCATCTTCTGTGTGACGCCCGCGCTGAGATAAGCCGAAGGATGTCCGAGTGATAAGGCGATGCAGCGTTCCATGCGCTCCGGATGCTGCATGGCGAAAAACCAGGCCTGCAACGCTCCCCAGTCGTGGCCCACGACTCGGACCTTCTCGATCCCGAGTGCATCGACCAACCCCACAAGGTCGGCCACGAGTTTGTCAATAGCATAGTCGCTCACGCGCGGCTTGATCTCGCTCTCTCCGCACCCGCGTGTGTCGACCGCGATGACGCGAAAACCGCCATTGACCAGCGCCGGAATTTGATTGCGCCAGACAGTGTGATCATCCGGAAAGCCATGCACGAGTAGCACTGGAGATCCTTCCCCTTGAATGACAACGTTCAAATCGACATCGTTGACCCGTATCCGGCGCGTACCGATTGATAACTCGGGTCCGGTCGTGGCGAGATCGCAATTGTCCGTGAGGGTCTCCATCGGACTTACGGCATCCTTGTCAGCATCCTAAAGATTATAGGCGAGCTTATGGGTGGGTTGATAAAGCTGGATATCGTCTGCGCCGGGCACAATCAACATGACAACGCGACCGTATTCGCGTTGCTCAACCGGGCCCCGGAAACGTGCTCCCTTCGCCTGTAACTCGGCGATCGTCTCATCGATATTGTCACACATCAGTGCGATCGCGTGATGCCGTGAGTAGTTGTACGTTTGGTCTTGCCACTCGCTGTGCGTCGGGTGCACACCCATCTCACTTGGCCCGGATTGGAAGATTAGCCAATCGTGATCGAAATCTTCGGCGACGTACTTCCATCCAAGCACGTCCCGAAGGAACGCTCGTGTCGCGTTAGCATCGTCGGAATAAATCAAGGTATGAATTGAGGTAATCATGTCTCATGGGTGTTATCGTTGCTACTATTGGACCCAACAAACAGTGGTACGCGAGCCGGTCACTTAGGCAAAGCTTGCATTTTCACGCGTCCGCCGCCGCACCGAAGTAGATCGATTCATTTGCGTGATCCGATGTGCTTGCGCCCCTGGTTCTGTTTGAGAACTTTCGACATCAGTCTACGCAGCTTCGGCCAGTCTTTTTTCCTTAGCATCAATCCGCGACAACGCGGATGACTGCACTTGCACGGTCCAAATTCCTCGCCCAAATCGAAATCGTAGTCGATCAGCAGTTCTTCGTCCTTTTTGATTGTACGGATACTGGTGAGCCAAAGGCCGCCACGTGTCTTTTTGATAGCGCAATTTGGATAACAACCATGGTTGACATGGCCTGCCGGACTCCATTGCGGGCGAGCGTCCATGTCGTGCTTAGCATCGAACTTGATAACGTGATTTGCGCCGCGCAATAACATAACCGCGCCTTCGTCCCAAGGGATGATCCGGCCTTTGAATTCGATGATCGGAGTACCGGTTTTGATTGCTGAAGCAGCGAATAATCCGACGCCGTTGATACGGGATCTTCGCTTCTGCCATAGCTGTTTTTGTCGGGTCATTATTATTTGAGAACCGGGAATCCTGGGAGCACGGGCATCTAACGCTTCCGGCACCACGCGCCAACAGATGCAAACCAACACGCAACAGTCTGCGATTCCGCGACCTCGGCTTGCAGTCTCTCCACGAGAGTGCCAAGGCTACCCAACCGCTCAATGGGAAGGTGCAACTGCTCGATCTGGGGTACTAAACTGCGCAGCGTATCGTGATACCATTGCGCCAGGTCAGGTTCTTTCCCGAAACGCAGTTCCATGCGCATTTCAGGCTCTGGCAATCCAGCCTCGACGAAAGTCCGGTAAAGATCCGTTCCCATTTCATGGTTGGCCGAGGCGGCGCGCATTGCTTTGTCAATGAGAGAGGCTGTTGCGAACCAAAGAGGTAACTTTGACAAGTGCGCAAGAACCGGAAGCCAGTAGGGTTCTTGAAAGGCGAACACCCCTCCCGGCCGTACGAATTCTGAAATCGAGCGTAACGCTGCAATTGGGTCGGGAAGGTACATTAGGATAAAACGGCCTACGGCGGCATCGAAGGGTCTTGTTTCAGGGATTTCACCAACATCCGACTGTTCGAAAATCACATTGTGAAGGCCTGCTTCAATCACGCGAGCGCGGGCTTTGGCAATTGACTTTGGATCTCGCTCGATGCCTACAATTTCTCCCGCGGGACCAACCAGCTGAGCCAGCAGCATTGCCACGTCTCCTACACCAGATCCAATGTCCAAAACGCGTTGCCCGCGTTCGATACCTGCGTCGCGAAAAAATCTCTCGGTGGTAGGAGCAACGCGGAGAGCCTGCCTGATCAGTCGGTCGTGTTCGGCATCAGTATTGCCGAGGGGATAATCAAACGACGAGGTCCTCTTTGTCATTTTCCGAATTTGTCAGTGCCCGGGGGATGAGAACGTATCAGAGAATGGAGAGTAGAGGCAAACGCTTGGAGAATACATGAGGCCGCCAGAGCAATTGCATCCCGACCTATGTCAATTTGTCTCGGGCGACGGTGAGATGCTGTGTCAGATCGCGCGATCAAACCGCGTCCCAGCTTCCGTGTCTACCATCGAAATAATTTCAGTTCCAAGGATTTGTCGATCTTACGCGCCAGTGGATCTCCTGGCATTCTCGCTGCTAAAACTGGCGTTAAATCGCAAAATCAAACTTTAATTTTTCAACGGTTTGCCGCGTTTATGAAAGTACTCGCGACTGTAATCGCAAAGGAATTGAAGAATGCGAAGCACTGCGCCGTCTACGAACCGGAACTGACACGCGTCTGGCCTGATCCTCAAAGGCGCGAAATCGAAATCGCGTCATTCGCCAAAAAGCATGGCTGGCGCCTTCGCTATTACAGTCACGGATTCTGCGCAATTTTTGATAAGGCGCCGTTGCACGAGCCTGAGGCGGCGACATGGCGCTTCTAAGAGGGTGCTTTCCCGCGCAGAGGCTGTACCGCTTGCCGCACTCAATTTTAAATCCGTGTGATTGACGCAAGCCAGGCGGGCGCACCGTGCTCATGGAATCGCGTCTGAATCCGCTCTGCCACGATGGTGGCGATATCCCATCCATTCCGGCGATTGAATGCAGCTCTCAGCTGCTCCTGACTTATCGGATGTGGACCGGTATCGGAACCGACATCACTGAAGCATAACACATGCAACGTTCCGCTGTGTTTGGTTACCGTCGCGAGACTCACCGCATATCTGGATCGTTCGTCAGCATTGAATGTGTGGAACAATCCGCAGTCCAGTACCGTATCGAATCGGCGACCCAAACGCTCCAGTTTGAGCGCGTCTGCCGCGACAAACTCCGCTTCAATCCCGCGGTTTGCTGCTTTGGCTCGCGCCATCGATAGAGCCGTCTCCGCGACGTCAAAACCCATGACCTGCAAGCCTAACGAGGCGATGTAAAGAGTGTTCTCGCCGCTACCGCATCCGGCATCCAGCACCGCTCCCGAGAATCCACCTTCAGTCCCTAACCGCACGATGGCTTGCTGCGGCTCCCCAATATCCCATGGGGCAGGGCCATGGTGATACGACGCATCCCACGGCTCCCCAGTCATCCGTTCATGACTTGTTGGCTTTCTTCCTCTCAACGGATCGTCGGTACGGCCCCGACTGCTTCGGCCTCTTCTCCCTTTCCCATTCCTCGTGGTCCTATCACGCCTGCACGCCCTGAGCAAGACGACGGAGAATTGCGGACAATTCCTGCCACTTCGATTCCGGGACGGAAAATTTTTGGGTGCGCTTATTTCCCCAGATAACGCGTCGCAAACTTGCCCCTGCCGCTCAACTGAACTATCACGGGTCCGTTCTTCGCCGCAGCGAAGTGAGGGACGCCTGCGGGGATTATAATGAAGCTGCCTGCCGGATAGCTTTTGAGCCTGGTTGCATTGAATCTTTGGCCTTCGCCCAGATACCACGTTCCCTGAATAACTGTGACCTGTTCGTCTTGCGAATGCGTGTGGGGGAGAACTTTCACGCCAGCTGGGATCCGCACTCGATCGACCCAAGTACCACCTTTGCTGGAATCGCCTAACAAGTGGGCTCGCTGCCGTCCATCGTTATAGTAGGAGGGTGTAAACCATCGAATTTGTTCGGCGGTTAAGCCGACGATCTGCGCTCCGTTCTCTGTGGCGAAAATGCTTCCAACGACAATTGTCGAAAGCATTGTTATCAATGCAGCCGTGACAACAAATTCTCTCTTCATTTGTTTTGTCCTATAACCTAAGGGCACGCAGATTCATTTGTTTCTTTTGATTGTAAAGGTCGCTGGAGGTTGGCCCAATTGCTCGGCGAAAGCCTGGATCGCGATTCGCCAACGGGATAAGGTTTAACCTATCGGGCGAATAATTGCCGCGTCCGTTCGTATTGACTAACGAGAAGCAGACTGGAAGCTCAGGAAGCCGGCTTTACGCTGGAGCGCCGCCGAGTGCACCGGGGAGAGGCGGAGTGACCTCGGGGGCTACCACCTGCTTGGGCGGTTTTTCGGCCGGCATTTTCTTGCCGGGCGGCGACGATGGTCCTGGCGGTGGATTGATCAGGCGACCGTGTTCAACGATCTCTTTGATTTGCGAGCCATCCAAAGTTTCGAACTCAAGCAATGCTTTCGCGATGACTTCGAGCTTATCGCGATTTGCGATCAGCGTTTCCTTCGCCAGAAGATAGGCGTCATCAAGAAGTTTGCGCACTTCCTGGTCGATTTGTTCGGCAGTCGCTTCGCTGTAATCGCGAGCGCGTGAAATATCGCGCCCGAGGAAAACATAATCTTCGTGGTCGCCGTATTCGACCATGCCCATTTTCTCGCTCATTCCCCATTCGCAAACCATGCGTCGCGCAATGGCCGTTGCCGTTTTGATGTCACCACGGGCGCCGTTCGTAATGTCGCCGAACACAATTTCCTCGGCAACGCGGCCGCCCATGCTGACGGCAAGACCGGCAAGCAATTCGTTTTTGCGGTTTGTGTATTTGTCCTCCTCAGGCAACCACATGGTTGACCCGAGAGATGGTCCACGCGGGATGATGGTGACCTTGTGCAGCGGCTCAGTGTGCGGAAGAAGCTCGAGCAACAACGCGTGCCCGGCTTCGTGATACGCGGTGTTTTCCTTTTCCTTTTCGCTAAGCGCGAGACTGCGGCGCTCCTTGCCCCATCGTACTTTGTCCCGGGCCTCCTCCAGCTCGGCGAGGGTGATTCCCTTTAAGCCACGCCGTGCGGCGAGCAAGGCCGCTTCGTTGATTACATTGGCGAGTTCGGCGCCTGAATAGCCGGGAGTGCCACGCGCCACTACTGCAAGATCGACGCCCTCTGCGAGTTTCACTTTCTTCGCGTGAACGCGCAGGATTTCTTCGCGTCCCTTTACGTCCGGCAGGTTGACCGTGATCTGGCGATCGAAACGCCCGGGCCGCAATAATGCGGGATCCAGAACATCGGGGCGATTCGTAGCGGCGATGATGATCACGCCCTCCTGCGTATCGAATCCATCCATCTCCACGAGCAGCGCATTCAAAGTTTGCTCCCGTTCGTCGTGGCCACCGCCCACGCCGTGGCCTCGATGACGCCCTACCGCGTCGATCTCATCGATAAAGATAATGCACGGCGCAGACTTTTTACCCTGGTCGAACATGTCCCGCACACGCGAGGCACCGACACCGACAAACATCTCAACAAAATCAGAACCGCTGATCGAAAAGAATGGAACATCCGCTTCCCCGGCGATAGCCCGCGCAAGCAGAGTCTTACCAGTGCCCGGAGGGCCTACCAGCAACACGCCCTTTGGAATGCGCCCGCCGAGTTTTTGGAATTTCTTCGGGTCGCGCAGAAACTCGACGAGCTCCTGCACTTCATCTTTTGCTTCCTCGACCCCGGCGACGTCGCGAAATGTGATTTTATTTTTGTCGCGGGCAAGCATTCGCGCTTTGGATTTGCCGAAATTGAGCGCGCCTTTTCCGGCCATGCGGATCTGCTGCCGGAACAGAAAATAAAGTACCAACAAGAAAAGCGCGATCGGCAGAAAACCGACCACGGTTTGGGCAAGCATGTTGGATTCAGTCTTAATGGCGGGCTGAATGCCGGCTGCGGCCAGTTTCTCCTGCAAGTTGTTGGTGAAACTTAAATAGACTGTTGTCCGAAACGGTACCTGCTGTGACGGCGCAGATCCCATTCCCTGCTTGACGTAAGCGCCGCGCAAAGTCTGCGTTGGCCGACCATCCTCTACCACCAATTGGAGCGGGTAGTTTTTGTCGTTAACGATTTGCTTGTTCTCCAGCAGCTCCAGAAACCGGTTGTACGGCACATCCTCAACCGGCTGCATTCCACCCCGGTAAAAGAGCATGGCCATCGCGATCAGGCTGAAGGCGATCACGATAAGAATGACCCCGCGCCAGTTAAAATTGGGCTCGTTGCCGCGAGACCTATTGTCTCGTTGTGAGTTACGATCGAATTGAGCCATAAGGAAAAGGGGCTTTTAGCCCATTAGAAGGTTACCATGAACAAATTGCCAATGCAAAACGGGGGAAACCCAGCTCGATTGGGGCGATTGTTGAGGCATTTAACTGGTTCACTATTTCAAATCGTTTTGACTTGCCTGAGCTGTTTCGCGTTCGGAGTTTCTTTTATTTCTCACACTTCAGATTCGTGGCTGCGCATTGCGTCGCTCGGGGGTTTCGCGTAAAATTCGCCCCCAACCTCCAACATGACAGAGCTTGTCTCCTCAGTCGCTGATAAGATTGATCGCGCCGTCCAGCGCGTGACGCCACTTGCGTATCGGGTCCGTCGGACCGGGCGCCGATGGATGCGCCGGGCGTTGCGTAAACCCCGCAGCATGGCGGAGGGGCCTAACATGCTGCCGGTGCTGATTCAGGTGCTGGCAAGTTTCACCAAGGCGGATGGCGTATTACTGGAGGAGGAGATTGACTCGAGCCTGGGTTTTCTGCGGTACGATTACCCGGAGGCGGTTTACTCCGAATTGCGGCAGTTGTTCCGGCAAGCGCTTTACGAACAGCAAGATCTCGCTGCAATGGCGCAAAAACTCGGCGCCCAACTTAGCGCAGATCGTAAGATCATGCTGGGAGTTCAGTTGTACGATCTCATTTCTCAGGCTGGTTTGAAACAGGAACAAGTCGTCGCGTTCTATTCCTTCATGTCGCAGATGGGAATGGCTGCGCAGGCTATCGACATCGTGTATCAACTGAACGCCTCGGAGGATTCTGATCCGTCGATATACCAGCACGGTGCGTCGCCGTTGGAGTCACTTTCTTTTGGTCCCGACGGGAAAGCCGATGTGACGCTAAAGAATCTGAACGATACCGACCGATTGATGGCTTTTCGCTATCACGAACTTATTTTGCTGAAGAATTATAGCGACCAAAACGTGTCGGTGCGGGGCAGGCCGCTGGTGCGCGGAGGTTTCTGCCGAATTTATCCGGGACAGCGCATCCTGATAGGCGACCAGGTGCTGAGTTATCAAGAGCTGGCGCAGTATTTCAATGCAAAAAAGAATGTCTCGCTTCCGCAGATTTTCATCCGTGTAAACAGGGACTCCGACGAAGTCGGATTGGAACGCTCGCGAACCCGCGAAAGCGCGCTTCGCGTCACTTTTGGGTTAAAGGTTCGCGTGACGGCGCTGCGTGACGTCGATGCCGAACTCAAGGGCGTAAAATTAAAAGCCGGCACTCAGGTAGAGGCTGCATTGGAAGACAAAATTGTTTTCCGCAACAACAGCGAGATGGACTTGAACGACCTCCGCCGGCGCGCCCGCGCTTTGGGTGGCCGGTTCCAACTCAAAGCTTCGAAGTCGGAGTATCTCGTGTCGAATGATCCGAGTCGGTTGCAAGCGGATGATATTCTTCTTTCGCCAGGTACAAGCGGAGACGTCCTGCTCAAGATTTTTTGCGACTACGACCGGCGGGTTGGTCAGCTGGAGGTCATTGAAGCGGATCGGCCGATCATGGTCGGCGAGACTGTGGTGCGCAATACGGCTCAGCTCAACGATGGCGATACCATTCGCATCGACATCGGCCAATTTCTGCGATGCAATTTTTCGGAACGAATCATCGAGGAAGAGCGAAATATCATTCGCGTTCTCGAAGCGAACGAGATCACGCATCGTTTTAGCAAAGGTCGGATCGGTCTCGAGGGGATTTCCTTTAGCATCGCCCGTGGCGAGCTGGTTTGCGTTATGGGCGCCAGCGGCTCGGGGAAAAGCACGTTGATGCGGGTACTGGCAGGACAACTTCAGCCCACCAGCGGACAAGTTCTACTCAACGGGCAATCGCTTTATCAGAATCTCGATGCATTGAAGCACTACGTCAGCTATATGCCTCAGCAGGACGCGTTCGATGAACACCTTACCATCGGCGAAAACCTGTTGTTTGCGGCCGCAATCCGCGCGCCGCATCTCTCCCGCCGGGATCGCAGCCGGCGCCTCGACGCTAAATTAGTCGAGCTTGGCCTCGGCGAACGGCGTGATGCCGTGGTCGGTAGTCCCGAGAGCAAAACGCTCAGCGGTGGCGAGCGAAAACGCCTGAACATCGGCCTCGACATGATTGGGATGTCCGACATCTATTTGTTCGACGAACCGACTTCGGGCCTTTCTTCAAAGGACTCGGAACACGTCATGGAAATCATTCGGAGCATGGCGCACAACAAGATCGTTATCGTCACGATCCACCAGCCGAGCTCAAAAATTTTCCAAATGTTTCACAAGGCGATCCTGCTCGACAAAGGAGGCCGCCTCGTCTTCTTCGGGACGCCTTCGGACATGCTTCGTTATTTTGCCGAAGCGGAGCACCAGCATCAGTTCGGCGCCGAGCTCGGCGCGTGTCCGGCGTGTGGAACGACCCGGCCGGAATTTATTTTCGATGTCTTGGAAACGCCGCTGCGCGATCTGAGTGGCGACATTATCTACGAAGAAAACAGCCGCGGGCAGTTGGTCGCTTCGCGCCGTTATTCACCGGAGTTTTGGCGGGACAAATATGAAGCGTTTCGCCTGATTCAGGACGTCAAACAGGTTTCCCTCCGAAAAGAAGAGCCATCTGCGTTACCTGCGGAGCCGGTCGAGAAAAGGCGGTTGCCATTCCGCTGGCACGATGAATGGACGCAATTTCGCACGGTCTTGCGCCGCGCTTTCGTAAGCAAGCTTCGCAACCGCGCTAACTTGGTAATCACCATCGGTGTTTCGCCCATACTTGCGCTGTTGATCGCGACGATTCTGCGGTATTCGGAAAATGGGACATACGATTTTGCCTCGGCCTATCACATTCCGACCTTCTTGTTCCTGGGCTTGATCGTGGCCATGTTCCTCGGTCTGACCAACAGCGCCGATGATATCATCCGGGATCGGCCAGTGTTGCAGCGGGAGCGAAATGTAAATGTTCGTTTGTCCTACTACGTCGTCTCCAAAACGCTCACGTTAGGCATTTTTGCCCTCGTGCAATGCATCCTCTTTGTCCTCATCGGTAATTACATCCTGGAAATTCGCGGAATGTTCTGGCTCGACCTGGCCATCATGTTCATGACCGCCATGGGCGGTGTGGCGCTCGGGCTTCTCATCTCGTCGCTGGTGGCCGACCCGAAAACAGCAGCGAACATCGTTCCGTTGGTTTTGATTCCGCAGATCATCATGGGCGGCGCACTGATCAAGTACGAGGACATGAATCGAAACCTGGGGTTGCTTTATTCGCTTTCCCACTGGTTTTCCGAACATCCCAGCGCAGACAAGAACAGAAAGACCGAGAGCAAGCTGCAGGTTCCTTTTGTCTGTCAGTTCATCGCGATGCGCTGGTCCTACGAGGAGATGATTGTGGCGCAGGCCAAGCTCAATCCGCTGACCCGGCGACAGGACCGCACACAGCGCGAGATCGACCGACTTGTGGCGCAACATCGGACAGATCCCGAAGCCGCGAAACGTTTGGACGACTTAAAAGAAACGCTGGCTCTGCTTTCCGGTTTGGAGGCGAAATCCGCTCGCGACCTGGATCATTATCTCGGTTTGGTCGATCAAATCCTGAATGGCAAAAGGCAATTCCAGCGCGCCCTTTTCAAGGGGGCGAACGGTCCTGTCACAGCCGAGCAAATCTACGTCAATCAGAAGGTGTCCGATTTGATGTCAAACGCCGAGATGGACCAGAGTGACTATCGTCGCGGGAACAAGCCAAACGTGTTCTTTGGCGCGCAGAAGCGGTATTTCGGGATGAAGTTTGGCGTATTTTTCTTCAATACAGCAGTCTTGATTTTATCCACGCTGGGATTGCTTGCGGTGCTGCACTGGATTCTGCGAAGAGAACTCAAGGTGCGAACAAGCTAATGAAAACAAAAATCCGAAATCCGAAATCCGAAACCCGAAACGGCACAGCCCGCCTCATCGTCGCGACGAGCGACACCGACGCCGACATGCTTTACGCGACGAAGTTTTGGGCGCCTGATCCGTTCATTTTTCTGCAACGCAATGGAAAACGCACCCTTGTCCTGAGCGATTTGGAAATCGATCGCGGTCGCAAGCAAGCTGACGCAGATGAGTTCGTCATGTTTAGCGAGCTCGAGCGCGAAGTGCAGGGAAAATCCAGGAAGGCTCCGCCCTATGAAAAGGTGCTTGCCCATTTCCTGAAAAGACGCGGCGTAAAATCGGTCGTCGTTCCTGCGAATTTTGCGCTCGGTTACGCGGAGGAACTCGCCGCAAACAACATCCGGGTTCGCACCACCGATGGATCGTTCTGGCCGGAGCGCGAGGGGAAATCGGAGAAGGAAGTCGCAATGATTAGCCAGGCTCTGCGGATTACTGAGAAGGGGCTGAAGCGCGGCATTGAAATTTTAAAAGCATCGAAGCCGGGTAGTGGGAAACGATTGCGCTGGAACGGCAAGACCTTGACGTCGGAGATCCTTCGAGCCGAAATCGATTCAACGATTTTGCGCGCAGGCGGCGTTCCAGCCGGCACAATTGTTGCCGGTGGCGATCAGGCGTGTGACCCCCATGAACGGGGCTACGGTCCTCTTTACGCGGACTCGCTCATTATTCTCGACGTTTTTCCTCGTGACGCGAAGACGGGGTATTTTGGCGACATGACTCGAACGGTGTTGCGGGGACGAGCCAGCGAGGCGCAAAGAAAGCTTTGGAGTACCGTGAAGGCTGGCCAGGCGTTAGCGTTGCAGCGAATCAAGGCCGGAGTCGATGGAATGACCATTCACAAGGCCATCCAGCAATTATTCGACAGTCGTGGTTATTCAACGGGAGTGCGCAAAGGGCGACGAGTCGGATTCTTCCACGGAACCGGGCACGGTCTTGGATTGGAAATTCATGAATATCCGCGTTTGCAAAAAGTCATCCTGAAAGACCGACAAGTAGTGACCGTCGAGCCCGGGTTGTATTATCCGGGGTTGGGCGGCGTAAGGATCGAAGACGTGGTTCTGGTCACCAAAAACGGTTGCAGAATTCTTTCGCGATTTCCGAAGCAATTGGAGATCTAAGGCAGGGCGGGGCCTTGAACTGTAATCGAATGACTCGGTGTCGGGGTGCCCAACTTTGGGCCCCGTAATCCGATCTTTGAAATGAACGAAACAGACGGTTTCGCGTCTAATTTGTTCCAGCCATTAAAGTGACAACTGGTTTCGATGCATTAAATTAAACCTCCGCTATGTATCCGTACGGTTTCGGTCTTGGATCTAATTGGCTGCTGTACATCGGCGTGCCCTTGATCATTGGGATATGGGCGCAAATCCGCGTTACCGGAGCGTTCCGTAAATGGGGTGAGGTGCGGGCGAGCTCGAACATCACCGGCGCGGAATGCGCCCGGGAGATTTTGCAAGCTGCGCACATTCCGGATGTGGAAGTTGTAGAGACGAATGATTTTCTCGGGGACCATTACGACCCCAGAGACAAGAAGCTGCACCTGTCCAGCGCTGTCTATAATACACCATCAGTAGCGGCACTGGGTATTGCTGCGCATGAAACCGGTCACGCCATTCAGCACGCGAAGGCGTATGCGCCACTGAAAGCGCGCATGGCGATCGTGCCGGTCACAATGGTCGCATCGCAGATGCTACCGTTTGTGATCCTCGGTGGATTGTTTTTTCACATAACGGGACTCATCACCATCGGCATTTATTGCTATTTGGTATTACTGATTTTCCAGCTGATCACGCTGCCGGTCGAGTTTGACGCCTCCCGTCGCGCAAAAATCATTTTGCAACAAATGGGTATCGTGCAGCCCGGCCAGGAAGTCGCCGGCGTGAACAAAGTCCTGAATGCGGCTGCGCTTACGTACGTGGCAGCGTTCATTGCTGCGCTTGGGAACTTGCTCTGGCTGATGTCGATCCGCGACCGGCGGTAATCGACTGCGATCATGGATTCCGTTCTCGCCTTACCTGCTCGACGAATTTCCGATTTGTTGTCGTCCGGTGTCGGGGCTCGTGCTAAGTCTAGGCGCGAGACAATGGACCAGCCGCGGGTCGATCCAGATCAGGAGTTGGTAAAACGCACCCAATCCGGAGATGCCGGCGCCTTCGATGAATTGGTCGTCAAATATACTCCGCGTCTCTACGGGCTGGTTTACAACATGACCTCGAACCACGAGGACACTAACGATCTTTTGCAGGACATCTTCGCGAAAGCCTACCGTGCAATCCGCGGCTTCCGCGGAAAATCCTCGTTTTACACATGGATTCATTCCATTGCTGTCAACATGACCCTCAATTTTCTCAAGAAACGGGGCCGTCGCTTTCAACTGAGCCTGGACGACATCGATGCCAGTATTCAAAACGACAAGGAATTTCTGGAAAGCACCGCTACGAGCAGTCCAGTGCGCGAAGCGGATCTGTCCGAGCTGCAGCGAAGATTGAACGAGGCCATGATGAAATTGTCTGATGAACACAGAGCCGTGGTTACCATGTTCCACATTCAGGGGATGCCCCACGCAGAGATCAGTAAAATCTTGCGCGTCTCGGAAGGAACGGTACGTTCGAGGCTCTTCTACGCGAATCGACAACTACAGAATTATCTGGACGAATTTCGGAAAAATCCTGTTTCCTAATCCGCGCTGAAAATGAATGAGTTTGACGATAACGAAATCGCGAGGCTGCTTCGATTGAAGCGGTATGAACAGCCGCCACCGGGCTATTTCGAGAATTTCATGCATGAATTCCATCGGCGGCAGCGCGACGAGATGCTCCGCCAGCCGTTGTGGCGAATTTGCCTCGAACGCGCGCACGGTTTCATGCTCCGCCTGGATGGCCGAGCTCTTGCCTCGTATCCCGCTGCAGTCGCGGCCGTTTTGGTATGCGCCGCAGTGATTTCGTTAAAAGTTTATCAGCAACCAGAGGCGACCCGGGTAGCCCTGCAGAGTCCGCCGGCTTTGTCGATGCCGACGAGCACGGACGGAGAATGGAGCCTGGCCTCTCCGGTCGCTCAGCCGATCTTTAGAACGCAGCCGGTTCGCAGTTTTAATGGAAGCGCCCAGACTCACCGAGCCGCAGCCCCGCCGCGGTACGTGCTCGATAGCGTCCCTGTGAGTTATGAGCCAACTTTCAGATTTTAGCCGGCGCGTACTGCGGCGCGCCTCACGCTTGCGCGTCCCAGCATCGCAAGTTAAGAATCTCCGCTCCGCTATGTCTCCTCACGCCGTCTTCGCGCTAATTTTTTGTCTAAGCGCCGGCCCGCTTCTCGCAGAGGACCAGTCCGCAAAAGCGACTCGTGATAAGACGAAACAGATGTTTGAGCGCGCCCTGAGCCGCGCGGAATCGGCAACAACGGTCAGCCAGCAAATTAAGGATATTTTCGCTCGCGCTGCGAAAGCGGTCGTAAAGATTCACGGTGTTGATGAACACAGCGAGATCTGTGGCACTGGCTTCTTTATCGATCCCACGGGCACCCTGTACACCGCATATACTGTGGGAGGAGAAGCCGGGAATTTCACCATCGAATTCGGAGGAAAAAAATACCCTGCGCGCCAGCTTCTGGCGGACATTCGCAGTGGCACCGCAATGTTGAAAATCGACGAAGCCACTCCGGCTCTGCCCATCGGCAAATCTGAACAAATGGAGGTAGCTACGCCAGTCCTGTCCATCGGTTACCCTCTTGATCTGCCAGAGACTCCGAATTTTGGCATGGTGGCCGGCTTCGATCGAAAATATCTGGGCCGTTATTTTTCTACTACCCACATGCGTCTGAATCTTCCGTCTCAACGGGGAGAAGCCGGCGCGCCGCTTCTGAACATGAAAGGCGAGGTTGTGGGCATCGTTGTAAGCAGCCTTGAAAACAACTCTTCGTGCTATGCCGTGCCGATTGAAGCAGCCGAGAAGATTCGCAGCGATTTCATGCGTTTCGGTGAGGCCAGGCACGGTTGGGTTGGAATTAATGTATCGCTGGCGCGTCAACCGGTAGCAGGTTCCATGGCTGAGATGACGCAAATAATGCAGGACACGCCCGCAGCTCGCTCGGGAATCAAGCCCGGCGACATCTTGTTACAGGTGGGCCGGAAAAAAGTAACTCAGCCGGAAGACGTCCTCGATGCTTCATTTTTCATTACCGCCGGTGACGTCGTGCCCATCACAGTCATGCGCGGGAACGAAAAACTGACATTCAACGTGCAGGCAACCATGCATCCTGCCAGCCGCACGGGGCTATTGCTCGCTGCGCCGGGTACGCCCGCAATGAATCAGCAGGGACTCCCACTGTCGCTTAGTTCCGAAGTACAGCCGTCGCCGTAAGTTGGCTGTTTCAGTTCGTCTGGCAGCACGATTCAGCGGCGCGATACTTCGTCGTCGCCAGGCGTGCCATTGTTCACCTCCCGGTAAAAATAAAGGTTGTATTTCCCGCTCTGATCTCCGAACCGCCAATCAAAACGGCTATCTCTTGTCTGGCACGATCAACGTATGTCCCGTTGAGCGAATTCAGATCGTTCAACAGATAAAGACCATCACTTGTCAGCACAATTTCAAAGTGTTGCCTGCTCATTTCTTTGTCTTGGATTTCGAGGGTAGAGACAGCGTTACTGGCAGACTTTGGAAACCGGCCAACCAATAATCGATTCCCGATTGCGCTCCACTTAGCTGATCCCGTAAGCGGATCTGTATAGATCAATGCGGCATCATCCGGTTTTGTAGTTAGCGCGTCGTAAAGCTCATTGAACTGCGCAAGCCGGTCCGCCACGTCACGGCTGGATGTCGGAATGTCGCGAACAGTCGTTCGCTCTTCAGAAATAATTTTCGCAAGCGCATCATCGCTAAGTCGAGATGGCAAACTGTTCGGGTCTTGTGTCATAATCGCTTTGCGCTGTGCAATGCAGCTTCAAGATCGAGCCCTTTGTCTAAAGCGTCATACATCGGGCGAAGCTTCTTTAGGATTGTGGACTTGGCCTGATCGACATTTCCGCGAGAAGTATCGAAAGTTTTGGCTACATCATTTGGATTTCGCTGTTCGAAAACAAGGGCCTTAAATATCTCTACCGTCTTCGGGGCAAAAGCTTCGTGCTCCAAAAGGAAATCGAGCGCGATCCCTATAAGCGCGCGCTGCCCGTCCATTTCCGCGGCCTCTGCAGGATTCACCTGCCTGTCAGTGGACTCCCTTTGGCGATAAGACGAAATTGCGCTCGAAGCGTTCATCGGCAGTTCACGGGAATCTCGCCGGGATCTTCGCCTCAGCGCATCGACGGCGCAATCTTTCGCAATTCCGAACAGAAATGGCGTAAATCTGCGAGTAGGATCGTAACGGAGAAATCCATGACGGCACATTCGAACCATGGTTTCCTGCAGAACATCCTTGCAATCCGGTTCGCTAAGTCCTCGGGCGGCGGCAATCGCTAATATTGGGTTCTCGTAGATGCGATAGAACTTTTCCCAATCCGAATCGCAAGGACGCTCCTTGAGTCGCGCCACTAGGCTGTACTGTGTAATGATCATCCGAGAGGCGAAATATTGCAGCCAATTTTAGTCTCGCTTGTCAACCTTTGGCTCGTTAAGGTCCAATTGGAACTGAAATATTTGGAGATGCTTGAGTTTCCCCAGAGCGAGTCACCTACGGTGATGAGCCCTCGGCACGTGTGCTGCCCGGCCGTGGCGAATCTTTTGCAAGAAGCCGAACACGGGCGCTACGAGGCTGCGCGAGAGATTGGTCGCGGAGGCATGGGCAAGATACTTGAAGCCATCGATAAGCCACTCCGCCGCAGCGTTGCTCTCAAAGTACTTGCCCGGCCGGGGGACGAGGAAAGCCAAAAACGCTTCATTCGTGAAGCGCGCATTACCGGCGAGTTACAGCACCCCAGTATCGTCCCCGTTCATGAGCTTAACATCGACCAAAACGGGCAACTGTTTTACACGATGAAGCTCGTTCGAGGAGTAACCCTCCTTGAGATTCTCCAAAATTTGGCGCGACGGGACGCCGAGGCGCTTCGACGGTATCCGTTGTCGACGCTGCTAACGATCTTCCAAAAGGTATGCGATGCGGTCGCATTCGCACACAGCCAGCCGGAGCCTGTTATTCACCGCGATCTCAAACCCGAGAACATCATGGTTGGAGACTACGGCGAGGTGCTCGTGATGGACTGGGGTGCAGCAAAGATCCTGCACGCAGATTGCATAATCGCAGAACCACGCAATTCTGCACAGGCAAACGAAGCTGCAAAAAATGGTGAACCGCCGACTGATCTGTTTGTTACGCAAGCTGGCAGCGTCATGGGTACGCCGGGTTACATGGCTCCGGAACAAGCTCGCGGAGATGCCGCCAGGGCGGACGAGCGAACGGACATCTATGCGCTGGGTGGAATCCTCTATGCACTCCTGACATGGGAGGCGCCAGTCAGACTCACGCGCGCGCAGGCGCGGCAGTTCGAGAGCGAGTTAGACGATGGCAAAGACGTAGTTCACAGATTTCATTGCCACGTTGCTCCGCTTTTAAGCGAGCGATCGGCACGGCAGAAGATTGGCCATCCGGTGCCCGACTCGTTAGTCTACGTCGTGCTCAAAGCAATGGCACTGCGAGCTAACGATCGCTACGTAAGTGTGAAAAAACTGCAAGCTGACGTAGCGGCTTACCAGGCCGGTCGTGCGACCACGGCGGAGCGAGCTGGTGCGTGGAAACAATTCAGGTTACTCGTCGCCCGTAACAAAATACTTTTCGGGTCAACCGGGGCGATCTTCGCCATTTTACTCGCAGCTACTGGAATCAGTCTATACGAGCGACAAGCTACTCTCCAAAGTAACGAAGTGCTTCGTCTTACGCTCCACAGTGCAAGCGAGGCTGATCTCGAAGCTGCACGGCACCGGTTTCGCGCAGGCGCATGGCGGGAGGGATTGGCACTGCTTGGACGCTCGCTTACTTTCTGGCCGGAAAACCGTGCAGCAGCTAACTATCTGCTGAGCGCAATTGCCTTTGGCCGGGGCGATCGCGACAAGTTGCCGATTTTCGGCGTGCTGCATCAGGGCGCAATTAATCAAGCCGTCTTTAGCCCCGATGGTCGATATTTCGCGACCGCCAGCTACGATCACACTACACGAATTTGGGACGCAGCCTCGGGTGCTCAAATTGGCAAAACGTTGAACCAGTCCGGGCCATGCACTGTGGCAAACTTCAGTCCAGATGGTCGTAAATTACTAACGGTGGGAGAAGACGGATTGGTGATGCTTTGGGACGTGCAAACGGGCGAACCTCTAGTTAGGCTGCGGCATGGCCGGCCCGATCTCGATGTCTTGAGTGTGGCCACAGGCGCAGTGTTTAGTTCAGATGGCAGGCAAATCCTCACTGGTTCGTACGACCATACGGCACGGCTTTGGGATGCAGTGTCCGGAAAGGAGATTGCCGAACTGATCAATCCGCACCGGGTAGCTGATGCCGTATTTAGCCCGGATGGGACACGGATCCTGACTTGTTACTGGTATGGCGGCGCCATGCTCTGGGACGCAACTTCCTTCCAACCTATCGGCGCTCCTATGGCACATGGTGCTACAGTAAGGAAATCAATCTTTACCCCCGATGGCAATAAGATAGTCACTTCCAGTCTCGATCACACGGCCCGTATCTGGGATGGGCACACGGCGAAACCTCTGAGTCCACCATTACAGCACGGAGATTTCGTCTGGGAATTAGATATTAGCCCTGATGGTAGACTGATTGCCACTGCGTCCTACGATAAGATGGTAAGACTCTGGTCTCTTGCTGACGGCTCTCCCATAGGCGTCCCTATGTTGCATGAAGGGCCAGTTGATACGGTTGCCTTCAGCCCGGATAGCAAACGGCTCGTTAGTGCCAGCCGCGATAAAACAGTTCGTCTTTGGAATATCGCCACCTGCGAAGCGA
This sequence comes from Candidatus Udaeobacter sp., assembly GCA_035652195.1. Taxonomy (GTDB): domain Bacteria; phylum Verrucomicrobiota; class Verrucomicrobiia; order Chthoniobacterales; family UBA10450; genus Udaeobacter. The sequence continues at coordinate 19,036 of DASREH010000142.1, forward strand.
TTGGTAACCCGATGCGACATGATGAAACAGTTCTTCGCGCCATCTTCAACCGACAAGGAAATAAGATACTTTCGGCAGGTTGGGATAGCGCGGCCTATCTTTGGGACGTGGACCCGCCGCCGCCGCCGGGTGAAGTCATGCCGATCCCCGGCGAAGTCTGCTCAATTGAGTTCACACCAAATGAGGAGCGCCTGTTCGTTGCCACACGCGATGGTAAAGCGGGAATATGGTCGCTTAGCGGGAATCATTTCGTTAGTCCAGTTATTCGATGCGGCAACGGGATCTCTTTGGCAGCGTTCCATTCTACGAGCAAGAAATTTGCGACCGCCGGCTCAAATGGAGTCATTCGGTTTTGGAATGCCGAGACAGGCCGGAGTCTCGGTGAAACCAAACCGATAAGTGACACGATCATGTCACTTTCGTTCTCGCCCGTGGGCGATTCCATTTTTGCGGCATTCCTCAGCGGCTCGGTGTTTCAATGGAAAGTCCCAAACGGGACGCAGATTGGCACCAGACTGCAACATTCCGAGAAAATGGATACGCTCGCCGTCGCTCCAGTCGGCAACAACATAGCGACAGGTTGCCGGGATGATTTTTTGTATCTCTGGGACACATCGCGTGAAAATCCTGTTGCGCGCAAGATAAGGCACACTAACCCGGTCATCTCAGTGTGCTACTCACCGGACGCTCGTTTGATTGCCACTGGCTGCGACGATCACACCGCGCGCATCTGGTCAGCTACTACTGGCAATCAACAAGGCGAACCGTTCTACCTCACCGGGCGGCCGACCGCCGTGCATTTTACCGCTGGGGGTAACGTATTGCTGACCGGCGGCATCGAGGACCTTGAGGTCAATTCCTACGACATAAAAACACACAACAGTTTGTATATCCCCCTGCCGCACCCGACCGGTGTGAGTCGAATCACCGCAAATACAAGTGGCTCAGTTGTAATTACTGTGACGAATGATGGGGTTGCCCGGCTCTGGCGCATACCAACCAGTTCCCAACGGCCGCCGAAGTGGCTGCCCGACTATATTCGTGCCCTGGGTGGCCTCGCATTCAGCGCACAGCAAAAGCTGGTTCAGGTTTCCACACGCGAGCGCCTGGAATTACGCAAAAAGCTCTTAACTCAAGCACCTGAGAACACGATTTGGGATAGACTCATGCGTTGGAGCTTCACGCAAAACCGCAGGCAGACGCCAGACCTATAATTCTACGGGGCCTCATTCGAATTTTCATTTCGCCCCTAAGTCGGTTGCGGCGGAGCAGCGCTGGATTCTCGGTGGTGAATCTGATTTCTGACCTCTGACTTCTCTCCGTCTCCCGCCTAGCGCCTTGCGTGCTTGTATGGGTATACAGCTCTAAGGATTTCTGCTGAGATCGCCCGTTTATGCCAGTTCCCCCGATGTTGGACGAAAAGTTTGCCGCCGTCTTTCAACACGCCTCGGAGTCAGTAGTTGGCCAGCTTCGCAAACAATTTTGCTCGGCGCCTGAGATTTTCGGCCACGGAAACGGATTATGGACGTGAGCAGCACTAAAAAATTGACAAAAGTAACAAACTTCGTCTCCGAAATTCGGATAACGACGGCAAGAGGAAGAAACCTATGAAAAGCCATACGAGCGCGAGAATTAAGAAAGTAGCGATGTTGGCTCTGTTCTCGGCGGCGTCGGTCACGCTGCTTTTTGCACTGCCGTATGCACATCCCGTCAAGCGAACTGCGAAGCGGCCGTCTGGCAGCTCCATTCTGCTGGATACAACCTTCAACGCGCCGTTCTTCGCCACACAGGTGCCGCCCGCGCGAGGCGTTCTCTGGCCTGATGGCAAATACGTCCTGTTTTGGAACATCGACACTGCTGCCGATCATAACACCGGCCCCCTTATCCGATACAACGCGGACGGTTCATACGATAACAGCTTCTCGTTCAGCAGGGACTACGCCGGAGCTGGGCCAGTCGGCGCAACGGCGGATGGAAAACTCATCGTCGGTGCAAGCAAGGTCATCTACGGAATACCGAACTCCATTCAGCATCAAATTGCCGACATCCTGCGATTGAATGGCGATGGCTCGATCGATTCAACCTTCGGTCCGGCGCAAACCACCGACGGCGGCGAGGTCCGTGTGGTCACCATGAACAATGATGGTACGATTTTGATTGGCGGCTTGTTTACGAAATTCAATAACACTGTCACACACGGCATCGTCCGGCTGCTCGCAGACGGCACTCTCGATCCAACCTTCGCACCGGTCGCGATGACCTGCCCGCAGTTTCCATTCGGACCCAGCTGCGGGCTTTGGGCCGATCCGGTGGTGGATTCTGACGGGAAGATCATCATCGCTGGCGATTTTATCGGGATCGAGGTGAACGGAGAAAACATCCCGCGAACGTGCGTGGCACGCCTTAACACCGATGGTAGCCTGGATCAAACGTTCGTTCCTTCGGGATTTACCCCGTATGGTTTCTATGCTGGCGTGCCATTTCCGATTCGCGGCATCGCCATTCAATCTGACGGTAAGATTGTTATCGGCGGCAGGTTTAGCGGTGGTAACTGCAATAACCAAGTGCCGCTGGTGCGGCTGAACGCCGATGGCAGCCGGGATGACCTTTATATCTACCCGGATTGCTTACCGAACAATGAAAATGGCCAGTACGGACTACGAAATCTGGTGAAAGACGCAAACGACCGGATCATCGCTGTGGACTATTCGATGTGGCGTTTTAACACCGACGGCTCCTTAGATAACACGTTTCATAATCCTGTATTCGCGTTCGGGCAGCAGTGTTGCCAGGAAGCGTTCAATGTCGCTTTTGCCGATGGCGGCACCCGGTTATTCGTGGGTGGTGCGTTTAGCGATGTGGATGATGTGGGTGGTCCATCCAACGGCGAACGCTGGGGCGCGGCAAAATTCAGCGCCGCGGATGGCTCACTCGATACAAGCTTCACCACATCAGGCCGAACCGGTTGGAAAATTGAACCTAACAGTTTCCTACGGCAAGCGGATGAGTTCACGCTGATCGGCTTTGCCCGCGGCTCCGCGTTAGAACATTACCCGGCCATCTCCCATGGCTTCGGTCGGTTGTTCTCAACGGGGGCTCTGGATGGAACATTCGATCCCATTGCATCGTTTGGTCCTCCGCTTGGTTCTGATTTTGTTAGCACGGGATTTACCTCATTTCCTGACGGTGGCGTGCTGGTCACCGGGTACAACGGTGCGACCGCCGATTACGGGAAGCTGTTGCCCCCCGATTGGACCCAGGACACAAGTTTCAATGGCGACTTAAACGTAAGGTTTGCCAACGCGATTCCACGCGCGGACGGAAAAGTGGTGCTGAGCCAATACGATCCTGGCTTTAACGATCCGAATCTTCCGGCAAACCCGAATGCACAAGCCGCCGTCGATGGCACCGAAGTCCAGCGTATCAACGCCACGGGTTCGCTCGACAACACCTTCCAGTTAGATCCGGCGATTGTGGCTGGTACTCTGGTTCGCGACGGCAGCGGGACCTTAACAGACGTGTACATCGGCAGCAGTGTTCTCACATTAACTGCCGATAATAAAATTGTTTTTGGTTATCTTCACAGCGATGGATCGTATCACCTTGTGCGTCTAACCAGCGATGGCTTGCTGGACCCGTTGTTTCAAGGGCAAACCTTTCCCGTGCAAGTCTCCTATTTTAGGACTCAGGTTATCGATAACGGCAACCCCGTATTCGTGAACATGCATTTTCCGGATGATATCCCGCTAAAACAGGCTAAGAACGTGTTAGACAACAAAGTCGTGCTGATGGGCTCATTCGCCCAATATGGCGGCACGCCTGCGCACGGCATGTTGCGGATCAACCCTAATGGATCCCTCGATCCGAGCTTCAGCGTGGGTGACGGCGCGCAGTGGCCGGTTCCACCTCCTACTACGCTTGGTAACCCAAGCGTGGACAATCTGGAAGTAGGCCTCAACGACAAGCTACTTCTCACCGGAACCTTCGAGGCATTCAATAACACCCCAGCTCCGGGCATCATCAACTTGAATCCCGATGGCACGATCGATCCCGACTTCATTGCACCAGTCACTCGCCAAATATACGATTATCAGCCGGCGTACCTGAAACGGCAACCCGACGGCTCGTTCCTGCTGAGCGGTCCGTATAGCAATGGCAATGGTTATTCGCCATCCTTTTTCCGCTTGCTGCTTCCTCCCGGTGTGCCGACACCGCCTGGCACCGATGTCACTGTCGATCTTGGCGGCAACGGCGGCGCGGACGATATCACCGTCAATTTTAACAGCGTCCAAAACGCCGGTACCACGAGCGTCGAGCTGATCGATCCGGAATGGGCCGGTGAATTGCCACCTGGCTATCAAATCGTCGGGACCAATCTGGCTTTCGAAGTCTGGACGACCGCGACTTACACTCCGCCGGTCACGGTCTGCTTCGATCTGTCATCGCTCGACCCTGCGACTTTTGCCGCGGCGAGAATCTTCCACAACGACGGCACCGGTCTTGTCGATGTCACTTCCTCCAAGGATCCTGCGACGCAAACGATCTGCGCAAGTGTGAACTCATTGAGTCCGTTCATTGTGTTGCGGCCGACACGGCCAGCGCCAAGTCCAAGGCCGCGTCCAACACCTCACTCGAGGCCAGCGCCACGGCTCTAGTAGGGGATCGCCGTCTGAAATTTTGCGTGCCGGCTGAGATTTTCATCGCTCGAAACGGATAATGAGCATGAGCGTCACGCAAACCCAAAAAAGGCACCCAAGTTAGCGAGGGAAATCTTCAGACAAACGGTGAAAGGAAGAAAGAAATGAAGACAAGCACTGCAACTAAAGGCTACATCATTCGCAGTACAGCTTATGCGACACTGCTGTTATGTGTCATTCTAGCCGTCTGTTCAGCGTTCGACTTGTCTGGCAAGTTGTCAGAGCCGCGTCGACAGTCCAGGACGCTCACGTTAGCAGATCGTGTGGCTTATCAACGAGCAATCGAAGAAGTCTATTGGCGACATCGCATCTGGCCAAAAGAGAATGCCGGTCCGAAGCCACTGCTGGATGAAGTGATGTCGCAAGATCAGATCCAAAAGAAAGTGGAAGATTACCTGAGCAAATCCCAAGTACTGGAGAACTACTGGCATCGCCCGATTTCTCCTGACGACTTACAGACTGAGATGGATCGGATGGCAAAAGACACGAAGCAACCGGAGGTTTTGGGCGAACTTTTTGCGGCCCTCGACAACGATCCATTTGTCATTGCTGAGTGCCTCGCGAGACCTCTGCTGGCTAAACGCATGGTAATAAATCTACACGACTACGATAAAGCCGCTTCCGACTCTCCGCTGAGCGGTGAGGATCGGACAGGTAGGCAAACGACAGCTCAGCTGAGTAACTACAAGCTTCCGGAAAGAGTAGAGGGCGGATGCCTTGAGGACACGTGGAGGGCAACCAGCACCACGAATGCGCCTGATGGTCGAACCTATCACACCGCGATTTCGACTGGCGTTGAAATGATCGTGTGGGGGGGCTTTAGCGATGCCGGCTTAGTTAACACCGGGGGGCGATACGACGCCGCTACCGATAGCTGGACTCCCACCAGCACAATCAATGCTCCCGATGCAAGATACGTCCACACCGCCGTCTGGACTGGTACTGAAATGATTGTCTGGGCCGGACAAACTGACAATTTTCCTCTTGTTACGAACAGCGGCGGTAGGTACAACCCAAGTACTGATAGCTGGACAGCAACGAGCACTACTAACGCGCCTGAAGCGCGATATGTTCATACCGCGGTCTGGAGCGGCAGCGAAATGATCGTTTGGGGTGGCGCCGGAGAAACCTTTTCCGTTATTAACACGGGTGGCAGGTACAATCCTGACACGGATAGCTGGATTGCGACGGATACGACCAACGCGCCAGAAGCGCGAAGCGGTCAAACGGCAGTCTGGACCGGCACAGCAATGATTGTCTGGGGTGGAGAAGATGATAACCTTAATTCCCTTAACACCGGGGCACGCTACGAGCCTGACACGGATAGCTGGATAGCTACTAGCATTAGCAATGCGCCAACCGCCCGAGTGTTTCACACTGGAGTTTGGACCGGCAGCGAAATGATTGTTTGGGGCGGATACGACGGTGCCGTCTACCTCAATACCGGAGGGCGGTATAACTCCTCTATAGATAGCTGGACAGCAACCAACACCACCAACCCGCCCGACGCGCGAAGCGGTCATACCGTCGTCTGGACCGGCAGCGAAATGATTGTTTGGGGCGGAGGGGAATCCGCGAATTTTTTTAATACCGGTGGGAGATACGACCCCTCCACAGACATTTGGACAGCAACCAACAGCACCAACGCGCCTGAGGCCCGCATCCTTCACACCGCTGTCCTGATGGAAAGTGAAATGATTGTATGGGGTGGACGCGATGAATCATTCACGCGCTTCAACACCGGCGGGAGATACTGCGTGGGAGAAGCAGGGCCGACGCCCTCGCCGACTGCGACAGTGAGCCCCACTGCCACGCCTAGAGTTACGCCGAGGCCTCGGCCGATGCCACATCCTCGACCCACTCCACGGTGAAGGAAGTGATTGCTGTTCAGTGACAAATCATCTGCGATTCGGCGGCCTCTTTTCTTGGGTTGGGGAGCAACTTACTCACGAACCAGCGCTCAAACATCTGCCGCCTGAAAGAAGCGGGTCTGTAACGAAAAAAAATCTCCCGTGCGCTGAGATTAATAGCAGGCCGGGCGGATTATGAGCATGAGGGACAGGAAAAAAGACATGAAAACAATAACGAAATTCACTTGGGCTGCGCTTGCATTTTTCATCGTCACTATAGGCGCAGTAACGGCAAATGGCAGGCCTCTGCCGACTCCACGTCCACGCCCAAACCCTGGTCCCAGGCCAACGCCGCCGCTGACCGCGGACATTGGCAGCTCGTACAGTAACTCAAAGGTTCCATACTCGATCGATCGTCATGCCGTTCTGACGGCGATTGGCTACGCGAGCGCGTACGCTTTAGCCGTTGGCTACGGGGACTTCAACGGTGATGGGATCTCGGACGTTGTCTTTGGCCCGATTAGCGGAACGACTACCGGATTGCCGATCATCATCGCTCTTGGTCAGCCAGGGGGTTCCTACGTCGACGGCACAACACAAGTGATCCCAGGTGAGGTACCGGCGCCTGTTCATCCCCGTAAAGCCGTCGTTGCCGATTTTAATGCAGACGGCAGGCTTGACATTTTTATCGCCGATCACGGTTACGATCAGCCGCCCTTCCCTGGAAATCACAACTGGCTGTTGTTGTCCGACGGCGCGGGTCATCTCGTTTACCAGAGCGCACTCGCTAATACCGAGCCGGTCGGATTTCACCATGGCGCTACCGCGGGTGACATTGATCATACTGGGCATGTCAGCATCTTTGTAACAGGTAACGGCCCTCCCGGGTCCCCGCCTTATTTTCTACTGAATGATGGGCAAGGCCACTTCACGGTCGATACGACGCGAGTGCCTTCCAGTATCTTCACCAGTCTGTTGTATACTTGCGAGCTGATTGACGTGGATTACGACAACAACTTGGACTTAGTCGTCAGCGGTCATGAATATGATGGGATGCCGACAGAGATATTCTGGGGAAATGGCACTGGGTTTTACAGCGATGCGAGCAAAACTGTACTGCCAAGCGACGCTCAGTTTGGTATTGCGATCGACATCGATTCGGAGGACATCAATCATGATGGCGCACGCGACCTTGTGATTACTCGCACCGGCCAAGTACCATTCTATACCGGGTTTTATTTCCAAGTCGTAATGCAAACAAGCCGTCACGTATTTGCAGATGAATCATTACCGAGGCTGATCCACGATCTTAGTACATGGATGGGAAATACTGAGACTTGGGTAGACTGGATTCGCTTGGTCGATATGACTGCAGATAACGCGCCTGACATTCTCGTTGATGATGCTGCCCGCCAGTTGGGCTGGGCTAATGATGGCAATGGTTTTTTCACCTTCACTGGCGGCTGGTAAGCGAGATCAGATCGCCTGAACACAAGTTGCCTCGTTAGTTGAACGCTCGGGTTTCCTAGAGCCTCGTAATCGGCGGTCACAGCATTTTTCGGAATCCCGTCTCGTCGATAATTCGCACGCCAAGTTCGTTCGCTTTTTCGAGTTTGCTGCCCGGTTCTGAGCCTGCCAGCAATCGGTTTTCTTGCTCACGCTGCCGGTCACGTGGCCACGGAGCGCTACGAGGGCTTGAGCGACCGCCATAGAAAAGGTACTCCTCGACTGAGATTCTCACCGGCAGCAGCGGATTATGAGTGTGAGTCCCAAACATATCGAGAAGATCGCATTGTCAGTGAACTCAACGGCAAGAGCCGGCTTTAAATAATGCCTTATGAAAACGTCATCGATGTTCGTCATCCTAATAGTTGTCGCTGCCAGCGGAAGCCTCCCGTTCGAGGCATTCAGCGGCAACACTCCCGTAACGAGTTTCAGCTTCGGCGAAGACTGGAACAGTGAGCAGCAGGCCCCTGCGCTAAAAGCTTTCCGAGATTGGACCGTAAAGTACTCCAACATAGATCGATCAACGTCAAGGGGATCCCTCATGTCAGAAGGTATTCATCTCGCGAGGTCCCGCCGAGTCGTTTTGGAGAACCTGATACGAAGTGATCCTGCGCGCGCGATCTCGTTAGCGATCCCAGCGTCTGTCCGCAAAACCCTGCCACCACAGGTAGTTAATGAGCTCGAGACGCTCGTCTCCGGCATCGGTAATTTCTCGGTTCTCGCCTACTTTCCGTCCCGAGGTGCCCCCGCACTGCCGCCCTACCAGCGAATTGTGCGTCTGAACGGGGCAGAGTATCGCACTTATGTTTACGGCCGTCGGATGGGTCAGACCAGCAAGTTGGGAATTCCACTTCATGGTATTGCCATTAACGGAGAATTGGCCTTGCACGAAGATGTCTTGCGAAGGGTTGAGGCGGATGAGGTTGCCGGGTCGATCATCGATTTAACCAGCCACGTATCGGCGGGGTCAAGGAGGGAAGAACTTCTTGCCCAAGTCGGTAACATATTTTATCGGCTTGGTTCGGCCGATCATCTGCAGAATATCGAGGAAAGTTTAGAAGCGGCGGAAGCTGAGACCGGCCCAGAGCCGCGTGAATCAGCTGAAGAAGTCATGTCCAAGGCCAATCTCGCTGAGCTAATGATTCAGCCACAGGTTCCCAGCACCCTTCCGTGGACGACCGGGACAAAACAAGTGCTGGTTATCCGTGTGGATTTCTCTGATCGTCCGGGTCCGCCGGGAGGAATGAGCGCCGCCGACATTCAGAGTGTAATGGATACTAAGACAGCTCCCTTCTTTGTTCGCAGTTCCTACGGGTTAACTGATCTCACGACTACTGTCACCGAAGGGGTGTATCGCATGCCGCAGACCGCTGCTTACTACGCTACGAACAACGCAAATGACCAGCTACATACGGACGCGGAGAACCTGGCGAGGACTAACTATCCCGTCGATTCCTACGATCGCGTGATTGTCTTGTTTTCATTGAACGATCCATCGACCGGCTGGGGCATCGCTGACGTAGGCGGCAAACGCGTTTGGATAAATAACTACTTCGATCTCAGTTTTACTGCTCATGAGTTAGGACATACGTACGGTAATTGGCACGCCAACCTTTGGCAGGTAAGCGACAGCAACCCCGCAAGCCCATTTGGACATCATGTGGAGTACGGAGATCCGTTCGATGTTATGGGAGGGGGAGGTTACCTGCTTCTCCAAACTCCAGATACAATCCCAGATTACAACGAATTCTTCAAAAATCGACTTGGATGGATTGCTGACAGTCAGGTGACCAATGTAACGGCCAACGGGATCTACCGCATTTACCGCTTCGATGATATCTCCGCTACGGGTTCCCTCGCGCTGAAGATCACTGGCGGGGCGCGTGACTATTGGGTCGGAGCCCGGCGTGCTTTCCCGAGCAATCCATCCATGCAGAACGGCGCCTATATACTTTGGGGCTACGATGACAGTCGTGGCAGCGAATTACTCGACATGAGCACTCCTGGGGTAGATACTTCTGACGCGGCGTTGCCTATCGGAGGCATTTTTGCCGATCCGAGCGCCGGCTTTACCATCAAGGCCGTGGCTGAAGGCGGTTCACCACCGCATCAGTTTGTCGATGTGCAGATCAACTTCATAACTATTCCGCCTTACGACTTCGATCTCGACGGTAAAACCGACTATGTGCTCTACAATGCAAGCACGCTCCAGACTGCTATTTGGTACTTGAACAACAATGTTTATCGAAGCGGCGCGATAGGCCCGACTCTTCCACTTGGCTGGAGTCTAGTTAATACCACTGACTTCAATGGAGACGGCAAGCCTGATTATGTGCTGTTTAATATGAGCACACGCCAAACAGCGATCTGGTACTTGAACGGCAATGTTTACGTCGGCGGCGGCTACGGGCCTTCGGTACCGATCGGCTGGCAACTGGTTTCGACCGGCGATTTCAACAGTGATGGCAAGCCCGATTATGTGCTGTATGCGCCCGGCTCACGTCAAACAGCCATTTGGTATATGAACAACCGTGTTTACCTCAGCGGTGGCTATGGACCAACTCTTCCAGTTGGCTGGCAGGTAGTGGGCGTGGGGGACTTCGATTTGGACGGGCATGCTGACTATCTTCTGTTCAACGCGGTTATGCGACAGAGTGCGATCTGGTATATGTCTGGGCGGGCATTTGTTCGTGGTGTGTATGGACCAACGATTGCAAGCGGCTATCAATTGAAGGGTACAGCCGATTTCAACAGCGACGAGCATCCCGATTATGCGCTGTACAACGCGAGCACGCGTCAAACTGCAATCTGGTACATGAACAACAACGCGTATGTGAATGGTGTTTTCGGTCCAACTCTTCCAGTCGGCTGGAGCTTGGTCCTGCCTTAAGCGGGTGCAACACAGCTTGAATGCCGAACCGTCGCTAGCATTGGAGCTCCAATGTTGCGATTGCGATCACCGTACGTGCTTCTAATCTAACAAAATAAAATGCTCTAGTCGGCTGAGATTTTCACGGACCAAAGCGGATTTATGGAAATGACTTACAGATTTCCGGTAACTCCTCTCGAGAATTCTGGATAACTACGATGAAAGAAAAGAAGCAAATATGAGTACGAGAATTAAAAAAATAGCGGTGTTGATTCTGTTCTCAGCGGCGTTGGTCACGATGCTGTTGGCATTACCCCATTCCGGGCAGGATTCTCAGCAACCCCGGCTTTCTTCCGACGAATCCGACGTATACTGCAACCTTCCGATTGCGGTCGATCGGCTTGACGCATTCCCTGCAACTCGCACCCCCGGCAATCTCTACCCCAACTGTTCATTTGTTCCCGGGGATCCAAATGTCTTCCATTCTTTCCTAGATTGTACCCTAGCCCCGCCTGGCTTTTGCCAAATTGGAAGCTATTACATTGGGTTTTCTTACGAAAGTTTGCCTGATTTCCAGACGGTGTACCCTTGGGTGAATTTCATCCCGAGCGCAGGATGCGGACCAAATACATTCTGCGAATGGAGAGTAGACGGGTGCGGTCCCCAAAATGGATGTGGAGGCGGGGGTTCCCCGACACCGACGCCTACGGTGACACCGACTCCGCCTCCAGCGACTGGCTGGGAATTAGTAGCGGCTGCCGATTTCGACCGCAACGGCTACCCAGATTATGCATTATTCAATTCCGCTACGCGTCAGACCGCGATTTGGTACCTGAACAACAATTTTTATGTCCGCGGCGCATACGGCCCAACACTGCCCAGCGGATGGGAATTAGTAGCGGCTGCCGATTTTGACCGCGACGGGTATCCAGATTATGCATTATACAACTCCAGTACGCGTCAGACCGCGATCTGGTACCTGAACAACAATTTTTATGCCCGGGGCGCGTACGGCCCGACACTGCCCAGCGGCTGGGAATTAGTAGCGGCTGCCGATTTTGATCTCAACGGCTACCCAGATTATGCACTGTTTAACCGCGGTACGGGTCAGACGGCGATCTGGTACCTGAACAACAACGTTTATGCCCGCGGCGCATACGGCCCGACAC
>DASREH010000143.1:0-7572 GCA_035652195.1 Candidatus Udaeobacter sp.
TCCCAATGCGTGTGGGCCCTGACATGTACCAGATCGCCGTCTGATCGGTTGTGGAATTGAACAATGCATAATCTGGATGCACATCGCGATTAAAGTCGGCAACTCCATCCAAAGACCAACCCACTGTGATCGTGGGCCCTATCACGCCACTTAAATAAACGTTATTGTTCAGATACCAGATCGCTGTCTGGTGCGTGCCCGGATTGCGGACGACATAATCCGGATGCCCATCATTGTTGAAGTCAGCTACGGTCGCGGTGAGGGCGGCGGCAGGGGCAGTTCCTAAGTCGTAACCGACTACATCCAGATTGATACCCTCCGGAGATGTCGCTGAGATATCGGAATATTGTCCCGTGCAGGTGAATGCGTTCTGGACATATGGATGCGCTTGCGGGCAAGTAGTACTCAGCCAATCGCCGAAATCGCCGTTCGAATTTTGGTTGAAGTTAACGATGTTTGTGGCACCGCCATTGATCGAGAAATACCGGTTACCGTTGCTGGTAATATTTCTGGTGCCGGCAGAAGACCAACTGAATAAATCCTGCGGATGTAGGTCGGTCCCAGTATGGCCAAGCCGGGAACCAAGGCCGATAACCTCATCGACTTCGTGCTCTACAGAACGCTGAGCATCCAGGTTATTGGCGGTCGGAGGCCGAGTGAACTGGTAAGGCGCCGAGGAATTTAGCGTAACGATTCCGTCGTATGGTCCATCTGGTGCGATCGTGCCATCGGCACGCATCGCCGGTGGTGTATCCAATCCAACCGCCCGCCCTCCGGCACTTCCCGGCTTTATGTTCGGCGATAACGCTGTCGCCGGGAGAGTTGCATTTGCGATATTGTCGTTGCTCGTCTTGGCATCTGCTCGCAACGCTGCGATGTAACTGCTCCAGGGAATCTGGTAGATCACAAAAAAGCTTTGTGCGATGGCGCCCGGGTCCAGCGGGGTTCCATCCGGGCCGGTGGTGGAGTAGCGGAAACGAATCTCGGCTGTGATCGGATCGCTAAAGAGCGATTCGTGAAATGAGATTGCCCGATTAATCATCGCTTCGATTGCTGCGGCGTTTTGGTTGCCAGTAATGGAGCCGTCAAACGTTGGGTTGATCGTCAGCCCGACGGTGGGCTCGGTGGTATTGCTCGCGACTGAAGAATAACCAGCGGGGCCGCTTCCGTTGTAAGCACGCACCCGATAGTAGTAAGTTGTGCCGCGGTTCAATCCGGTCACAAGCCGTGCGGTCACGTTTCCGACATCCAGACCGTGGTAACCGTCGATGTAACTGTTGAACGAGGCATCGGTGGAAACATCCAACAGGTACCCGCGGGCGCTAGTCACACTCTGCCACGTCGCCATGAACGTGCTCCGCGTTGGCCGGCCTGGTTCAATCTCAGCTTCTGGCGCTGGTTCAGTGGCGGTCGGAAAACTCAAAGCGGTTTCCGAGTCCACAACTGTTCGGTGCGTCCCAACGCCTGCCGCAAATGCGGATCGAGTTACCGGCGAATCACCTTGTGCGAGCAGGTTCTGGTTGGATGCGAGGCAGGCCAACGCGCCGCCAACGGCAAGAAGAATGGCACTCCGTGTAAAAAGAACGACCTGTTGCATTGAGTCCTCAGAAAGGCGCGAGTTTAGATCATAATTTTTACTACACAACCTGAAAAAATTCTGTCGTCGTCGACTGTCGGGCTTGGTTTAATCAGTCACATTTGCCCCCGTCGCTGGTAGAATTGATAGCGACCGATGATGGACTCGACATACTTGCGCGTCCCGGGAAAGTCGATGTTTTGTAAAAATTGCTTTACCGGAATGTCACTGACGCTTCCACCGCTCCAGCGCTCAGCGCGACTTGCCCCTGCGTTGTATTCAGCGAGCGCAAAAGGCGCTGGATCTGACTGCGCTGCCCATCGCTCAAATGCCCGATGCAAATACCACGTTCCAGCTTCCAAATTGGTTTTTGCGTCAAAAAGCTGGTCTACTTGGAACGTGGCGATTTTGTTTTCACGCGCCCATTCGCTGGCCGCTTTTTCCGTCACTTGCATGAGTCCGCGTTCTCCGTGGGCCCCTTGTTTTCCTGGGTCAAAGCGGCTCTCACGCCAAACCACGGCCTTCACAAGCATTGGATCAAGATGATGTTCCATGGCCACAAGGCGAATCAGACGATCGTGTTGATGAAACCTGGCCGGACTCATCCATTCGTACAATGTGTAGACGGGATCGCCGGATCGCACCGCGAGATAGGTGAAACTTGCCGCCACGGCTAGCATTACGCAGAGAAGTAATTTGAGCAGGAATCGTATCACTTCGGCATCAAATCTCGTGCTCCTGCTCTGCCGAGCAATTAAATTAACGCGGTCCCATGACGAAACCCAGTTACGTTCGCGTCATAATTGATCGAGCAATTCACCGCGAACTGGATTACGCGGTGCCGGAGAGCCTGCAGAGCCGCATTGGAGTCGGCTCGCGAGTGCGCGTTCCGTTTCGAGACAAATCCGCTCTTGGGACAGTGGCGGGTATTATGGAACAAAGCGACGCGAAAGGCATCAGGCCAATTGAAGCGGTTGTGGGCGAAGCGCCGATCCTAAACGAACAATTACTCGAGCTGGGGAGATGGATCAGCACGTACTATTGCTGCCCCATTGAAACGGTGATGCGCAGCATGTTGCCGCAAGTCATCCGTCGCGCACAAGTCGGCTGGAAAAAGCAGCTGTTTGTGCAACCGGCGCGCGAGATCGACGAGCAGGAACTCGAGAAACTAAGAAGACGCGCTCCAAGGCAGGCGGAACTTCTCGAGATCATTGCGCGACTGAAAGCGCCCATCCAGGCAGCACAACTCCTCCGCCAGACTTCCCTCGATAACCAGACACTTCGAGCGTTGGTGAAACGCGGTTTGGCAGAGCTCCGGGAAGAAGCCGTGGTCAGGGATCCCCATGCTGACGAACAATTCGTCGCCACATTTAACCTCAATCTGAACCAGGAACAAATTCATGCCCTTGAGGAAATCACACGGGCACTCGATTCACCTGAACGGTCGCGCCCGATCCTGTTGCATGGCGTCACCGGTTCCGGGAAAACGGAAATATATTTGCAGGCGATTCGTGCCACACTCAATCGCGGATACACGGCCATCGTTCTCGTTCCTGAAATTTCGTTAACGCCTCAAACAGTGGAGCGTTTCAAGGGCCGGTTCGCGGAGCAGCAGGACGCCGTGGCGGTGTTGCACAGTCATTTATCCGAGGGCGAGCGTCACGATGAATGGCATAAAATCCATTCCGGGCGCGCGCGCATCGTAATCGGGGCGCGCAGCGCGGTCTTCGCGCCGCTTAAGAACCTCGGCCTCATTGTCGTGGATGAAGAACACGAGACCACATACAAACAGGAAGAAGCTCCGCGATATCATGCGCGCGACATTGCAATCGTGCGCGCCAAAATTGAGAAGTGCGTCGTGGTTTTGGGAAGTGCCACTCCGTCGCTGGAGAGTTACCACAACGCCGCGACCGGGAAATATCGCCTGGTGACTCTGCCCCAACGAATAGATCAAAAGCAAATGCCGTTTGTGCGGATTGTGGATCTCAGGCAGGAACGGCGGAAAGACAAAGCGTTGACGATTTTATCTGAAAAATTGCGAGCGGCCATTGCCGACAGGCTGGAAAAACGCGAGCAAACGATTCTGTTTCTGAATCGGCGCGGTTTCTCAACGTCCCTTTTGTGCAGCAATTGTGGCGAGGCGCGTAATTGTCCCAACTGCAGCGTTGCGCTCACCTTTCATCGGCAGCCAGCGATCGCCGGGCGCCTGGCTTGTCATTTGTGCGGCCACACCGCCGCGGTGCCGAAGAAATGTCCGGCCTGCGGACAAGATGCGCTGATTTACGCGGGATTCGGCACCGAGCGCGTCGAATCAACCGTTGCCCAAATTTTTCCCAAGGCTGTAGTGCGCCGCATGGATGCAGATTCGATGACTCGCAAGGAGGCGTATCGCGAAACCCTGCGAAATTTCCGCAGCGGCAACATTGACATCCTTGTTGGCACGCAAATGATCGCCAAGGGTCTGCATTTCCCAAATGTGACGCTGGTGGGAATTATCAACGCGGATCTCGCGTTGCATTTGCCCGATTTTCGCGCCGGCGAACGCACGTTTCAGCTTTTGACACAGGTTGCTGGACGGGCGGGACGCGGCGAAACATCTGGCGAGGTGTTTGTGCAAACTTATACACCGTTTAGTCCGTCGATTCAGTTTGCCAGGCACCACGATTTTGCCGGCTATTTTCAGCAGGAACTGGAGTTTCGCGAGCGCTGTGAATTTCCACCGTTCAAGCACGCGATTCTGATCACTGTGCGCTCCGCACACGAAGGACGCGCAAAATTATCGGCGCAGACATTACAGCGTCGCCTAAGAGAAGCGCTGCCTCAGGAATTCATTTTGGGCGAGGCAACCCCCGCGCCGCTGGAGAAATTGCAAAGCCAATTCCGCTTTCACATCCTGCTCCGTGGCGAAGCCATCCTGCATTTGAGCCGGCTTGTGCGCGAGACACTCGACAAGCTACCATTTCCCGAAGACGTTACGGTTACCGTCGACGTCGATCCGTATCAGTTACTCTGATCATTATCCGACAACGAATCGGGCGGGAGAGATGTCGCTGCCGACGCTGCCTTTATACAAGCTCGGCCAACGGACGCTTCGTTACCGCTGCCTGGAGATACGCGCCCCAGCTCAAATTGTCGCGGCCTGGAACATGTTCCCGTGCCTTTCGAATTGCCATTTCCGAAACCGCCTCAACCACCCATTCAAAATTTGCCTGGCCGACTGAAGCTGCTTCTGCATCGGGCGCCGGGTTACAAAAATCGATTGCAACCGGCACGCCGTCGCGCACGGCGAACTCCACTGTATTCAAATCGTAACCGAGAAATTGATTCAATCGCAAAACGCCCTCTTCAACTTTCTGCAAAATTTCCTTTGGTGCGCTCCACTCGGTTTGATATCGCAGGTGATACGGATGCCGCGGCTCGTATGGCATAATGCGCACGTGGCGTTGATCGATGGAGTAACAACGGAAATACATTTCGAATTTCACTTCTTCCTGCAGCATCATCACAAGCTGACCGGTGTCGCTGTACGCCCGGAAGAATTCGTCCGGGTTATGTAACCGATAAACATTCTTCCACCCACCGCCTGCGAACGGTTTGAAGAAGGCCGGCCAGCCGACGTAATTAAAAATAGCTTCCCAATTCATGGGATAACCGAGGTTACGGAATGATTTGTCGTTTGTGTCCGGCGGCGGTTGGTTTGACGGAAGCAATACCGTTCGTGGGACTGCGACTCCGATCTTCGTAGCCAGCGCGTTGTTGAAGAACTTTTCATCGGCACTCCACCAGAAAGGATTATTCACGACCGCCGTGCCAGTGAGCGCCGCATTCTTGAGCCACGCTCGATAAAACGGTACATCCTGGGAGATGCGATCAATCACCACGTCGTAACCGCACGGCTCGCCCTGAATCACCTTGTCGATCCTGACAAATTCCGCGACGATGTCCTTGCCCCCGGTCTTCTGATTCACTCGCTCCACAAACGCCGGCGGAAAACTATGTTCCTGGCCGAAAAGAATTCCGATTTTTTTCATAATTTTATGTCATTTCTAGCGAAGCCGAAAGCGAGTCGAAACGTCTCTGAAAACGTCAGGCCGTGGCAACAGAGGGGAACCGAGTTGGCACTCTCATTGAAGCCGCTCTTGGTTAGGCCCCAACTGCTCCGCGAGACGCGCAATCAAGCAGTTTTAATAACTTTGTCTAGCGCCAGATTTGAATCCCTTTCTTGCAATAATAAAGTAAGTCATGGTCAAAAAATTGCTGCACACGCGATATCGCGTGCGAGATCTGGAGAAAACGGTTTCCTTCTACAAGGATGTTCTGGGACTTAAGGAGGTTCGCCGTCACACGTCCGGTCGGGGATCACAGCTCGTGTTTTTGAAAGCTCCCGAAAGTGAAGCCGAGATTGAGATTTGCAAGTTTGACGAAAGCGGACCGGTTATAGTCGGTCCAGATCTGACGCATCTCGCGTTCGAAGTAGACGACCTGGATCAGTTCGCCAGGCATGCAGAGGCAAAAGGCTATCCTTTATCCGATGGGCCCCATTCCACTGGCAACAGCAGAATCGCGTTCATCGATGCGCCGGAGGGCTACGAGGTTGAATTGATCGAGCACGGGCGCAAATCTTAGGCGTGCAACGTGCAATTTGCGCCGGTTACTTGCGCCGATAAAAGTATTGTCGCTAATTTCCGACCCATGAAATTGTCGCGCCGCTGGCTCTGGTTCGTTTGCGTTCTCATTGCGGCATCGGTTCCAACCGTCTGGAGTCAGGACGCTACCGACTCCTCGGCTGTGCGGCCTGGTGGTATCTCCGGTCCAGTACGCAAGGCAAAGGCGGTTACAGCCAAGGAGGAACATGCCGGGGCCAGTTCATCTGACGACGAAGGTGACGCCGATGCCGAACCTAGTCCGACTCGCAAATCGAAGGCGTCCAAATCGAGTCATAGCCGATCTCACCGCTCCCGCGCAAAGTCGAAGCAAACATCGGACACAATTGCCGCGCCGACGGAGTTCACTCCGGAGGGAATACCAAAGACCAGCGCAGCTTCGGTCATCGTCGTGGACGCGAATAGCGGCAACATTTTGTACGAGAAAAATGCAGATCAGATTAGAGCTCCGGCAAGCACGCAAAAACTGCTTACGGCATTGATCGTGGCTGAGACTGGTTTTCTTGATCGTCAGGTGACGGTGCAACCTTCCGATACATATGCCGAACCGGTGAAGCTGAACATCAAAGCGGGTGACACGTACCAGCGCATCGATCTTCTGCGCGCGTTACTCGTGAAAAGCCCAAATGACGTTGCACGCTGTCTGGCCCGGGATAATGCAGGCAGCATTGAAGCATTTGCAGCCCTAATGAACCGGCGGGCCCAGCAGTTGGGAGCGGTGCATTCGCACTTTGTGAATCCAAACGGCTTGCCAGTCCCTGGCCAGTATTCCACTGCACGAGACCTTTCGTTGATCGCACGCGCTGCTTATTCCAACCCGACAATCCGTTCGATTGTTTGTCTTCCGCAACTTGTGTTTCGCTTTGCAAACGGCCGCACGCGCGAGCTTGAAAACACTAACAAGCTTCTGAGGCGGCTCCCTTACTGCAACGGCATGAAGACTGGTTATACCGACGCCGCAGGCAAATGTCTGATCGCAAGCGGCACGCGCCCCGGGCGGGACGTCATCGTGGTTGTGCTGGGGGACACTTCAAGCCGTGTTTGGCGTGATGCGTCCGCGTTACTTTCCTGGAGCCTCTGGATGTAGAACTCCGCTTGAGCTGCGGCTCGGGACGACGAAGCCACAACCTTACAACTGTGGACTCCAACGATTCGGCAAGCGATGGCTTCTCCAGGGGGGCCGGCAACAGAAAAATGTATGTTCGGCCTTAACGTTGGTTTAGACACTTCCCGCGCCCATTATTTCAAGCGAAAGCTGGAGCCGACGACGGGATTTGAACCCGTGACCTGCGGTTTACGAAACCGCTGCTCTACCAACTGAGCTACGTCGGC
>DASREH010000144.1:0-27322 GCA_035652195.1 Candidatus Udaeobacter sp.
GTAGCCTTCCTCTCGCAGCGCCTTGCACGCTTGCACGCCGGAATAATCAAATTCACAGCCCTGTCCGATGACGATTGGACCGGAGCCGATCAGCAAAATCTTTTTGAGCTCGTTATTTCGCGGCATCTGCGCAGCGCGGACACTAAATGAAATCGCGAGAAGGTCACGCGAGAACTATGGCGGCGCAGCCTGTGACGCTTGAAAATGAACGACCCGCCAATGTCCATCCTTGTGTTGATAGACCTTTGTGAACAGCCAATTGTCAGCGACGGAATTTCCTTGAAGCGTCCGGGCCCGCTTCATTCGTCCACTGACGATGGCTATGTCGCCAAACAGACGCACCTGCAAGTTACTGGTCTCATACGTCTGAAATTTCATGCGACCCGAACGCGCGAACGCCAGCGCAATGGCCTTGTTCATGACAGCCATATTCGGAACCACGATTTCGATGTCGTCGCTCCAGAGACGGTCGAGCGTATCGGCGTCTCCCTGCAAATGCGCCTCGTTCCAGACTTTTTCCAACTGGATCAGTTCGTTCCTGGTATCATTCGTTCCCGTTTCGCTCTCGGCGTCGGCCGAAGCCAAACAGCAAGCGCAAACGAAGAACAGGGCCAAATGACCACGAGTATTGATACGCATGACGTTACGCCACACGCGCCATGCGCTGCCGATCGAGCCAGACCTTGCAGATGCTTTTGATGCGGGTGAGGACGTAATAGACGGTCTGACTGCGGATTCGTACCAGCTCTGTTCCCACTATCCGAGTAACGAAATCGCTTGGGAGATCGAGAATCTCCTGCGGCGTCGAGCCTTCCAGTCCCTTACAAAGAATAGCGGTCATCGCCCGTGTCAGCGTTTGCACTTCCGGACCGAGTGTCATGCGAATGTGTGCTCTGCCAGCTTCGTCCACGTGCAGATAAACACCGACCGTATCTGTGCATTCCTCGTCCTTGCGCACATCGACGAGTTCGAAATTTTCGCCTTGGTGGGGCTCTTGCTTCCTGGCATTATCCGCGTATGAAACGAGCGTTTCGCGGCGCTCATCTTCGGGCAGCATCTCGAAAAGGCCGATGATCTTGTTGAGCTTCGTCGGGTACATGAACAATCGTTATTCTATCACGGCTTTGGCTTTGCTCACCTGAGCGTTTGTGGCTAATTGCGTCATGAAACCTCCAATTAAAGTCGCCGTTACAGGCGCTGCCGGGCAAATTGGTTACGCGCTTCTCTTTCGCATCGCTTCAGGGCAGATGTTCGGGCCGGACCAGCCGCTGGCACTCCATTTGATTGAAATTCCGGCTGCGCTTGGCGCTCTGGATGGCGTTGTCATGGAACTGCAAGATTGTGCATTTCCTCTGCTTGAATCAATTGTTCCGACTGCCGACCTTAATGAGGGCTTTCGCGACGTTGATTGGGCGCTATTGGTGGGAAGTGTGCCACGCAAAGCCGGTATGGAACGCAAAGACCTGCTTGGGATCAATGGCAAGATTTTCATAGGGCAGGGGCAGGCAATCCAAAAAAATGCTGCTTCCGATGTGCGCGTACTGGTGGTGGGCAATCCGTGCAACACGAATTGCCTTATCGCGATGAACAACGCGAAGGAAATTCCAAGCGACCGCTGGTTTGCCATGACTCGACTGGACGAGAACCGTGCGCGTGCGCAGCTCGCGCATAAAGCCGGGACACGCATCACCTCGGTTACAAACATGGCGATCTGGGGGAATCATTCGTCGACGCAGTACCCGGATTTTTACAACGCCAGGATCGACAGCCGCCCGGCTAACGAGGTGATTGGAGACGAAAAATGGCTCCAGGAAACCTTCATCGCGACCGTGCAACAACGGGGCGCGGCGGTTCTAAAGGCGCGTGGACTTTCGTCCGCCGCTTCAGCGGCAAACGCAATTATCGACACCGTTTGTTCGCTGACCAACGACACGCCTGGTAGCGATTGGCACAGTGTGGCGGTTTGTTCCGATGGAAGTTACAACGTCGAAAAGGGATTGATCTCGTCTTTTCCCATCCGGGTCCGTGGCGGGAAATGGGAAATCGTCCAGGGAGTGCCGATCAATGATTTCAGCCGCAAAAAGATTGATGCATCGGTGGCGGAATTGAAAGAAGAGAAGTCGCTCGTTAGCGAATTGATTTCGTAAACGATCACATCAATGCGCGGCGCTGTATTCAGGGCAAAGCTTGTTCGCCGCGGCGAATGTCGCCGTGTCCCCCCGGCAATAACCTCCGCAGGGTCTCGATCCGCACGAAGCGGGCGAGGCGGCTAGAACTTTCGTAAGAATACTGCTGACCCTGGTCGTGAGAGGATACGGATACGCTATTCGTTCGGTTTGATCGCGTGGATCGCCACAGATGCCGGGAAGATCAGGCTGGTAAGATTCACTTCGTGAAATCCTGTCTCAAAAATCTCGCACCAGAAATCGGCGCCATATTCTGTTTGTACCAGGCAATCGTCGCGGTTCGCTCCTGGTCTTCCGTGATAACTGGGAGGCAAACCGCGACGCGTCCGGCTCAACCGGCCAACGACGATTGGCACAGTATAAAATAAATGGCCGCCTGGTTTCAGAACACGGACGGACTCTTTCAAAGCAGCCTTTGGATTTGGAACATGTTCCAGGGTGTCGGAGTGCAGGAGGACATCGATCGATGAATCCGGAAAGCTCATTTGCTGCATGTCGAGCTGAGGAAAGGAATGGAGTTCATGTTTTGGAAGAGTCTCCAGAATGGGCGACAAATTCTTGGCGGGATTTATCTCAATCACGGTCAGTTGCCGGATCCGATCGTCGTCTCGACAGAAATTCTTGAGGCTCCCCGTGAACCCGAATGCCCGGGTTATGGACGCGGCGAGCGTCATTGTCCGTAAATTATTTTTGCACGCGGTACAACAAAATCCCTGCTGCAGGTCGATGTATGCAACTTCGTCGGGTGACAATTCCCATTGGTCGACCAGTTCGGGCCAAAGGACAGGATCGGTGGTGAACCGGTCCGCGCCGCACACGGGGCAAACTTTCAAATTGGGCGACGAATCTCCCATTTCGGCTAACGAGCATGCAATGGTTTCAGCAAAACCCCTTGGCCGGTGGGCAACGACAGGATGTTGACGCCTTTTTCCCCGGCAAATTGGTCCATCGCTAATTTCTGCGAAAGATACCCGTAGTAACCATAATCATCGAGAAGCACTAACGCGCCGGGGACAAGCCGATCCCAAAGAAACTGGATCGCTGCAACTTCCGGCATCGAACAATTCATATCGAGATGTAGGTACGCGATCTTGTCCGCTTGGATTTGAGAAAGGGTTTCCGGAATCGATCCCTCAATAAGTGAAACATTTTTCCATTGAGAAAAATTCGCACGAACTTCGTCGATCCTCTCAACATAAAATCCCGAGCTCAGGCTCTTCTGGTTTTTCTCTACTGCCCCGGACGCCCTGTCTGCAGATGAAACAAATCGTTCGTCCAGCCCCCGAAAAGTATCGAGCAGATAAAAACGTTTTCCTAACGAATCCCAGTTCAAATATTCCATGATCGCAGAGGACAGAAAACCGCGATTCACGCCGCACTCTACGAAGTCGCCTTCGAGTCGAGCAGCACATGCAGCCGTCCACAAACCGACATGGACTCGCCAGTGCCATCGGTAATCGTCTCCTGCCGCGCGAACCCCGCGCGCATAAGCTTTTCTAAACGCCGGATCGTCCATGAATTCATGGTTATGAATCGAACGCAGGCCATCTTGATCGTAGATATGCCCTTCCGCGTGCGAGAAAACGGCCGGGGCCGGTGCGGCTGGCGGAGGGACAGTTGCAGCTTTCTTCTTTGCGAGCAGTCGCTCCAGTCCCGCATTCCAGCTCAGCGGTCTGTTTTTTAGCCAGGTTGAATCAAACTTGGGCGCGGCAAAGAGGGCCCACGTTTGCCTTGGATGTTTCCAATCCAGAATTTCGAATCGGAGGCCGGCGTCTGCCGCGACCTGCCTGATCGTGGCGGGCTTGTAATTCACACATTCCGGATAGACCCAGCCCTTCGTCTGCGAATCTTCTTCACCCGGCAGGAACGTCGCGACCAATGCTCCATTTTCGGCAAGCGATTGCGAAATCGCAGAAAGCCAATTCGCAATCAGATCCAATCCGCAGTGGCTAAAGATCGACTGCGCCACCGCGAACTCGAATGAGGCTTTGGCCTGGCCGAGCGCCTCAGGTGAATCGGAAAAAACGAAGATCGGCTGTTTGATCTTCAGCAACGCTTCCCCAAGCTCCCGCTTAATTCCTTCCTTTACGAGCCATTCGTTCGGCTCAATACCGAAATATTTCCCACGATTCAGGTACGGAATCAGCAAGCGTGCGACACGAAGCGAACCGCAGCCAACATCGAGCAACGAGTGATGCTGTCGTAATCCTAGTGTAGTCAGAAGGTTGAAAGTCATCGCCGCGATCAGGTCGTAATCTTCCGGAGGACCGACATAGGCACGATAATGCGCATCCCCCGGCTTGAGTCCCGCGCCCAGACTTTCGCCACTTTCCGACGGCTGTTCCATATCACTTCAGAGGCTTTAACGTGGCGGGATCGAAATCTTTCAACGCGTCTCCGGGGCGTTTTGGAAATCCGACCACGCCACGCGATCTATCGAATTGATAGATGCGCGTCCGCGGACGTTCGCGAAACGGAAAGCTGCGAAGCGTGTCGCCATCGATAGCCTCTTCGGCTCCAGGAGCGCGGCACGCCCGCACAGCTAAAGCATGCAGCTCTTTAGCGATTTTAGATTCAGATTTGATGCAGTTCGACAGCTCACTTGGATCTCGGACGCGGTTGAAGAGTTGTTCGCGGCCGCCATTTGCCATGAAAATGTATTTCCAGTCATGGGTGACGATCATCACTTTGAAATCGTGCGAACCTGGAGGCTCGACCATACCAACAAGGTATTCACGCGGGGCGGCTTTGCCTTGGAGCATTTTCAGAACATTCGTTCCCTCTCGCACGTCGCCTTCGCCCGCAGCTTCCGTCGCAATTCCAAACAAGTCCGACAGACTGATCAATTCGTTTCGGACTGAGCCTGAGGGGATTACTGCAGGCCAGCTGAGCAAAAGCGGAACACGACATGCCGCCTCAAAGAAATTTTGTTTCTGCCAGCCATGATGGTCTCCCATGAGATCGCCGTGATCGGAAAAAAAGCAGATTAGAACGTTCTGTGGATTTGGACGCGCTTCGATGGCATCGAAAATTCGCCCGACACAATAATCCAGATAAGTAATTTCTCCGTAGTATCTGGCCTTCACGATTCGTGCCAGCGCCGGATTGATCGCATCCGCCCACACAGCATGACGCATGAATGGAATTTCGTCGTCGAGGTGATCTTCCTCAATCCGGCCGAGAACGAGGTCCGGCATTCGCTCAGGATCGTACATCCGATTGAAAGGGATTGGCGGCGCCAGTGGCGGATGTGGGCCGAAAAATGATACAAACCCAAAAAAAGGCCGCGGATCATCTGACTCCGCCATTTCCTCTACCGTTCGATCTGCTGTCCACCACTCAAGGCCGAGATTTGCCGGAAGCGGACTGCGTTGTGGCAGGTAATACATCTCTGTGCGTTCGCCTAACGGTTGTTCCAGGAAATCGAAGGCTGGATGCTCGCGGGTCAGCCATGAACCGTAATCGTCACCTTCGCGTGCAGGCGGATGATATGTTTCTTCACTCCGCCACAGCGTTTCGTAACCGAGGTCTTCATTCCACGGATATGTGTGGAACTTTCCGACTCCAAAAGTGCGATATCCCAACCGCCACATGGTGCGTCCCAAGTACGGACCGCAACGCGATTCCATTTCCGCGGCCTGTCCGGCTGCGGCCTTTGGTATTGCATTGTTGAACGAACGGGTTGTTAACGGTTCGCACCCTGTGCGAATCGTATAACGAGCGGGAATGCAAATCGGACAAGTAGCGTACGCATTGGAAAAGCTGACGCCGCGCCGGACCAGGCGATCGAGATTCGGTGTGCAGATGTGGCTATTACCGAGAGCAGCGATTGTGTCGAATCGCTGCTGATCCGTCATGATAAAGAGGATGTCAGGCCGGGATTGCATTTGCTTGAACCTTCCCTCCGCAAGCGCGAATGGGTAGCGCAGCGCCGTTAACGCATTTTACGTTACGTCCGAATTCGCCTCTCCCTTGTGAAGGGAGAGGGTAGGGTGAGGGTTTGCCGCTTTCCATTCCGGCGCTGTTCAGAACCCCTCACCTCAATCCTCTCCCCTTGCAAGAGGGGGAGAGGCGAAGACAGCGGCGCAGATATCCTCGAAGCAGTCATACTGACTTCCGGTACTAGGTGCTTGCTAGCTCGCTATCTGTCAGCCGACGGAACGCCTCTACGTATTTGGCCGATGTCTTATCGATTACATCCTTCGGCAGGGACGGCGCAGGGGGAGTCTTGTTCCAATCGAGGGTCTCCAGGTAATCGCGTACGAATTGTTTATCGAAACTCGGCGGACTTTGTCCGACCACGTATTCATCTTTCGGCCAGAAACGCGAGGAATCGGGCGTTAGACACTCGTCGATCAAAAGCAATTCTCCATCCACGGTTCCAAATTCAAATTTTGTGTCGGCGACGATGATTCCCTTTTGCGCGGCATACTCGCGTCCGCGTGAATAGATTTCGAGACTGAGCTTTTTGACGCGAGCGGCCAGTTCGTCACCGAGAATCCTGGCACACTCTTTCATGTCGATATTCTCGTCATGACCTTGTTCTGCTTTGGTCGATGGCGTGAAGATTGGCTTTGGTAGTTGAGAGGCTTGTTTTAGTCCGCCTGGGAGCTCGATTCCACAAACATTCTGCGTTTCCTGATACTCTTTCCACCCCGATCCAGCCAGATAACCACGGACCACGCATTCCACTGCCAGCGGTTTGGTTTTCTTCACAATCATCGACCGGCCGGCGAGCTGATCACGAAACGGTTGCAATTCTTTCGGGAACTCGTCGAAACTCGACGTCACCAGATGATTCTTGATGTCGCCGAAACGCTTAAACCAAAACGCCGAGATTTGATTAAGCACCGCTCCCTTGTGCGGAATTGGATCCGGGAGGATAACGTCGAAAGCCGAGATCCGGTCGGTTACTACGAACAGTAGCGTGTCGCCGAGATCAAACACTTCGCGGACTTTGCCGCTGCGCAATTTTTTGATTCCCGGGAGGTCGATGGAGGATTGTGTGGCGGTTTGCATTTTCAACGGCAAACTCCAACGCAGAAGGCTCAACGTCCAATGGATTTATGGGTTGAGCGTTGCAAGCAATGTGGAGCGTTACACCTTGAATTTCATCTATGGCAGGAATTATCGTTAAGCCGCGGGCGCGCATTTTGCACGGCCACGATTGGATCTTTTCCAGCGAAGTCCTCAAGGTTTTTGGAAAACCGGCAGACGGCGACGTTATTTCCCTTAGAGACGGAAAAGATCATCTCATTGGGAGCGCCATTTATAATTCCAAGTCGCAAATTGTGGCGCGCCGTTTCTCCCGGCGAAAGCAGGATTTGGATCCGGATTTTTTCAAACGTCGAATTGCCCAGGCGGCCGAATACCGCGCCAGGCGCTGGATCGATCCGAAGCTGTGCCGGTTGGTTTGGAGCGAAAGCGACGGACTGCCCGGCTTAACTATCGACAGGTATGCAGACTGCTTTGTCATCCAGACGCTGACGCTGGCGATGGATATCCGAAGAGAATTGATCGCTGATGCGATTGAACATGTTTTTTGTAGGGCAAGCGCTTCGCTTGCTAAGACCGATCGACTGGCAGATGGAACGCCTGCCCCGCAATCATTTTGCATCATCGAGCGAAATGATGCTCCAGTCCGAAAAGCCGAAGGATTGGAGTTGCGCACGCAATTGCTGCGCGGAGATGTGCCGGACCGACTCGAGATCCGCATGGAAGACGTGAAATTCGAACTCGATCTCCTGCACGGGCAAAAGACCGGTTTCTATCTCGATCAAAGACTCAATTACAGGATCGTCGCCGAATTGGCACGTGACCGGCGGGTACTGGACTGTTTCACGAATCAGGGAGCATTTGCTTTGATCAGTGCGCGGGCCGGTGCAGCCGATGTGACTGGCGTCGAAGAAAACTCCCGGAATATCGCAGCCGCAGAAGCGAATGCAGCGCGAAACGATTTGAACGTGAAATGGGTCGAACAGGATGTATTTCAATTTCTCCGCGCTGCAGAAAAATCCGGGACGCAATACGACTTGATTGTCCTCGATCCGCCGTCGTTCACCAAAACGAGGAGTGGATTACGTGATGCGCTTCGCGGTTATCGAGAGCTGCATATGCGCGCTTTCAAGCTCCTCTCCAAGGAAGGTCTGCTAGCCACCTTTTCATGCTCGCACCACGTAAGCGACCCGGCATTCTCACAAACAATTTCAGACGCGCTTGTTGATGCGCGGCGTTCCGCACGGCAATTGCGTCGATTCACCCAAGCCGACGATCATCCAATTGTGCCGACGATCCCCGAAACGGAATATTTGAAAGGTTTTCTCCTCGAAATGATGCCCGGACGATAAGTGCCCCGCGCCGGCCCAATTTCTGACGCGGATAACCGCGGATGCGAGTGTTGGCTGAAAATTCTTTGTTATCGCCTCGAAAATATCTGGAATTCTGAAGCGACGCATTTAATATGGCGCTCGGCGGGCCGGACGGCGAGTCCTGATTGTCATGGCAGAAAAAATTCGACCGGTTGAACAAATGCTCGAACTGAGCGAGGACGAAGCCTTGTCCGCAGAGCACCTGGATTCCCAGGTGCAGAAAGCGCAGGAGCAATTGCTGCAGCTCAAACGCCAGCAAGAGCAAATCGAAAAACAAAAGCGCGAACTGGAGGAGCTTAGCCGTCGACAGGACGAGCTGGAGCACGGTCGTGCAGAAATGGCTGACAAATTGACCCGGTCACTGGTCGTACTTGAGCGGGAGGCATACAATGCGCAGAGCCGGCTTGAGCAGATTCGGGCAGCCCGCGAGAGTTTTGGTCAGCATTTGGAATTGATTGAAGCGATCGATCCTAAGAGCTGGAATCCCTCTGATTTGCACAAAGAGCTGAGCCGGGCTCTCAGCACAGTGGACGAGGCCCGCACGGTGTACAACGAGCAACGCAGCCGGTTACAGGCGGCGAGTGGTAACGAAGGAGACGCATCATTGCCCGATGTGGGCGCCGATAATTACGAGAGCACCGAAGGACGCACGTTTTCTCAGTGGCTCCAAATTGGCGTCGCGCTCACTTTGCCGCTGATTATCTTTGGCGTCATCGCGCTTGCTCTTTTCATTTGGCTGGCGAGCAAGTAATGGCGCTGTTTCGTCGTCCACCCAAGCCCAGCCCGCCGCTTCGCCGCAGGCAGCAAGAGATAGCGCAACAGGAAGCGGAACTTCGGGAACGCCTCGAAAAACTTGAGCGGCTTGTTGCGAAGGTGCCCGCAATCGACAAAAGCAGGGCCGAAAAGGGTTCAAAAGAAAATCGAGGGGACAAACGCTTTCGTGTCTCCGTTGCAGCAGAATCGATGGGGTCTCTTAATGACGGCAGGTATTCCCATCGTCGGCCTCGTTCGTTGCGAAAGGAGCGGCGCGAAGGTCAGATCATTTTTCTCCTTCTTGTGGTGGCTCTTGCCGTTGCCGTCATTTGGCTGATCAGCAATCTGCATTCGTAGGCAACGATCATGGCTCGGAGTTCGGAGCTCGACGTTCGATACGTCGCCAGACTGGCGCGGATCAAACTGACTGACGAGGAAGTAAACGGATTTCAGAAGCAGCTCGATGATGTGCTGAAGTTCGTCGAGAAACTTCGTGAGGCCGATGTGAGCCATGTCGAGGCAGCCGCGCATGCACTTCCCATTTTTAACGTTTTCCGGGAGGACGCGGCGCGCGACTGGTTTAACGCAAACGAAGCGTTGAGGAATGCGCCCCGGAAGGCGAACGATCTTTTCATCGTTCCCAAGGTGGTGGAATGACGAAAAACGACCTGCCGGCGCTGAGCATCGCCGACGTGCAATCGTTATTGCGTCGTCGGGAAGTTAGCGCGCGCGAAGTCCTCGAGGCTTTGCAAAGCCGGATCGAAGCTGTCGATGGCGAGATCGGCTCATATCTGTCTCGCGACATGGAAGCTGCCTCCGAACAGGCAGAAAAAGCGAACGTCGATCTCCCACTGGGCGGCGTTCCGCTTGCGATCAAAGACATCATCAATGTAATGGGGCAACCGTGTACTTGTGGTTCAAAGATTTTGCAGGGGTATCAGGCACTCTACGACGCCACGGTAATTCGGAGATTGCGCGCGGCGGGCGCCATCCCGTTCGGCAAAACCAACCTGGACGAGTTTGCCATGGGTTCGTCAACGGAAAATTCCGCCCTGCGATCGACGCGAAATCCGTGGGACTTGTCCCGCGTTCCAGGTGGCTCCAGTGGCGGTTCAGCGGCAGCAGTTGCCGCAGACGCAGCCTTTGGCGCATTAGGCAGCGACACTGGCGGCTCAATTCGGCAACCCGCCGCGCTTTCCGGGGTCGTGGGTTTGAAACCGAGTTATGGCCGGGTTTCGCGATTCGGGCTCGTCGCATTTGCTTCGTCGCTCGACCAAATCGGGCCGTTGACGAAGACGGTTCGAGATGCCGCGCTCATTATGAAGGTGATCGCGGGCCATGATCCGCAAGACAGTACTTCTCTCAACAAACCGGTCCCTGACTACACCGAAAGGCTGGGAGGTGATCTGCGCGGAGTGCGTTTGGGTTTGCCAAAGGAATACATGATCGAAGGCATCGATCCACAGGTGAAAACGGCGATTGATGCGGCGGTCAAACAACTGAATTCGCTGGGCGCAGATATCGTCGATGTCTCATTGCCGCACACGGATTACGCAGTCTCCGTCTATTACATTGTGGCAACGGCTGAGGCCTCCGCCAATCTCGCTCGTTTCGATGGCGTTCGTTACGGATATCGAGCGAAAGATCCGCGCGACGTGCTGGATCTTTATGCCCGCACACGAGAGGAAGGTTTTGGAGCGGAAGTAAAACGTCGAGTGATTCTCGGCACTTACGTCCTAAGCTCTGGCTATTACGACGCCTATTATTTGCATGCGCAAAAGGTGCGCCAGCTGATCCGGCAGGACTTCACAAGCGCATTCGAAAAAGTCGATGCATTGATTTCACCGACCTCGCCTATGCCCGCATTCAAACTGGGCGAGCGTACCGCCGATCCATTGCACATGTATCTTGCCGATATTTTTACTATCGCAGCCAACCTGGCCGGCATCTGCGGAATCAGTGTGCCGTGCGGTTTTGCCGACGTTGACGGTCATCGCCTGCCGATCGGTTTGCAGTTGTTAGGCAAACCGTTCGATGAAGACCGCATTTTGCAAATAGCACACGCTTACGAGCAAAGCACAGACTGGCATAAGGCGCGTCCGCCTCTCGGCTCGCAGAAGTGACCGGGCGATCAAAGGCCCAAAGTACAGGGTGTACTTGTGATTCCGAGAAGGTGCCAGGAATCTCACTGCTTTATGAGATCGAACCGGCTGACGGCAGTGCAAGTTCCTCAAACTTCCGGTGTCCGAACAGATCGAGACCTGTTCAAGCTCCAGCCGGGCGTATTCGATTGCTCCGGCGAACCATTAATTTCAACCCGGACCAGGTTTCATCGATCGCGCAAACTTTTACATCGACGAATCCCAGCGGCAACGCGACCGCACGAACCACATCTTCCGTTACGTCGCTAGCGATGCGAGATGATCGTTTCGGCCACGACACCCAGACCGTTCCCGTATCGGCAATTTTCTCACGCAAAGGGGACAACCCCTTTTCCAATTCGCTCCGCTTCTTCACGAATAGATGCGCAAAACTCGAGTCGGGTTTGACTCGATTGGAAAAGGTTACGCCTTCGGGAATTGTGCCGAGTAATTCGCGATAATTTGCCGGTGCGTTGATGGCGACGACGCAGAGACCCGGTTTGATTCCCAGTTTCTGTGCCAGAGGCTTTCCTGAATAACCGGACATGATTATCAGGTTGTCGATTTAGATGGCAGCACTTTAGTGTTTCAGTCTCGAAAGCAGTTCGGTTGTCGTGCTATCGATCGTCGTTGCTATGTCAGCACGTGTTGCAGGCTTTGCCTTGTAATATTCTATGAGAGCGTTGGCAATATCTACCAATGTCTTGGTTTTTACCCCCACGGGAGCCTCGACTGGCATCTCCCCGTATATTGCCTTAGCGGGTGACAGTTGAAGCGAAAACTCACCGATCGTTGCATCAGTTACGCGGCCGGCATCTTGTAGATGCATCGGTCGCCGCCGTTGGTTGTCTGTCAGCATTGCAAACCACACCTGCTTGGTCTTCTGCGCAATCGCCCTAGGAATCTCACAATCGAGTCGATGTACATTAATGTTCCTTGCGGCTTTCGTGTCTTTGCCAGCGTTGCTCGTTTCCCACAAACTTTTATCCGAAGCTGTATAAGTGATGAAGTACTTTACTTCGCCATCCGCAGAGGGCTGCGAATAGACTGAAACAGAGTATTCCGCAGCAAATGCTGGTTCTGCAATGAACCGACCGCAGTCAAATGGCGTGGGGCCGAGCTTACTTAGTAAGAGAGAACGATAATTAGGCGCCAACGCCAAATTGACTTCAAACAGGCGGTCTGCACCAGGCGCTGCCATCAAAGCCGAAGCCGATGTCAGACCAATCATAACTGGCAACACACCTATGCGCGAAAGATACTTGATCTGTTCAACAAGCATTGGCAGGGATGATTTTCCAGCACGTCAACACAAACAAGGAGCAATGTCAGCCTTATACAAATCGACGCACGATATGGAAACTAAATATACTAGATTAGTTTCCTAATTGTGATTAAGGTTTCACGAACATGAAAGCGGGACACAAGCCGCGGGCGGGAAGTCGAAAACGCGATTCGAACCGGCACCGAATCGTCGAGGCCGCCCGCACCCATTTTTTTAATCACGGATTCCGCAGTGTGACCATGGACGATCTGGCGGAAGGGCTGGGCATCAGCAAAAAAACGCTCTATGCCCATTTCCCCGGCAAATTCGATCTGCTGAAGGCTGTGCTCGCTGACAAGCTGACAAGTGTCGAAGCTACGCTGAAGGAAGTGACGCGCGGGCACCCGCGCGATTTTCAGGGAACCTTGCGCGAGTTGTTGGCCGGCACCCGACGCGAATTGGATGAAATCAAGCCGCCGTTCGTGCGCGATATGCGCCAGAAAGCGCCCGACATCTTTAAGCTGGTCGAACGGCGGCGAGCCGCGTTGATCCAGCGATACATGGGAAAATTTTTCCTGGACGGTCAACGCCTGGGAATGGTGCGCAAAGATATTCCAGCCAAACTGATCATCGAAATCTTATTGGCGATGGTTCAATCGATCATGAACCCGGCGAAGATCGAGGAGCTTGGGATGATGCCGAAAGAAGGATACGCGGGGATCCTCAAGATTGTTCTCGAAGGCGCGCTTACAGCGAAAGGACGAAAAAAGTGAATACGTCCTTTCTTCATCAAAGTCGATTCGCCCAGCGAAAACGTCGCGAGCCCTCAAAATTTTCGGGATGGATACACGCAGTCAATGCTCTGGCTTTGATTGTTTTGTTCGCTGGTTGCAATGATCGCGGCAAGGCTGTTTCCGGAACTATTGAAGTGGACGAAGCGCATGTTGGCCCGCGCGCAGGAGGGCGCGTTGAAAAAATCCTTCAACGGGAGGGGGACCATTTGAAGGAGGGCGAGCTCATCCTCCAGCTGGATGCTTCAGAGTTGCGAGCCCGTCGCGATTTGGCGACAGCGCAAATCGACACAGCGGTCCACGACGCAGATGCACAGCAAGCGCAATTGGTGTTCCTCCAGGATGAGGCCCGTCGCCAACAGGATTTACTTACGCGCAAGGTTGTTTCTTCCAGTGACGCCGAGCGGGCTGACAGTGCCGCTAAAACGCAGGCCAAAAGCGTCGCGGCAGCGCAGATGCGTGTCGCGCAGGCCCGGGCCCAACTCGCGGAGATCGACGCCCTACTGGCGGAGATGCAGGTTGTTGCTCCAGCGGATTCCATTCTGGAAGTTCTTAGTGTCAAAGTCGGTGACGTGCTTCCTGCAAATCGCGAAGCAGCTACGCTGATATTGACGGGACATCTCTGGGTGCGCGTTTACGTTCCCGAATCGTGGCTCGGACTGATTAAACTCGGCGAGCATGTTCGTGTCCGGGTCGATTCGTTTCCTGGAAAAGATTTCGACGGTGTGGTCGAACAGATCAATCGCCAGGCAGAATTTACACCGCGCAACGTGCAAACGGTTGCGGACCGAATCAGACAGGTGTTCGGCATAAAGGTCCGATTGCCTAGTGACGACGACCGTTTGCGCGCTGGAATGGCCGCCGATGTTTATTTTCCAAATGTGAAATGAACAACCACGAATGGACACGAATGGACACGAATGAGGAGAAACTACTGTTCAAGCACGAAGTCTTTCAGATTGTTGGCTGCGCGATTGAGGTCCTTAATTCGCTTGGCCACGGAATCGTTGAGAAGCCGTACGAAAATGCACTCGTCGTAGAGTTTGGGTTGCGCCAAATTCCGGTCAAGCAGCAGCCCGCATTCGACGTTCTCGACAAAGGCCAGCGAGTCGGCGCGTTTGTCCCCGACCTGATCGTCTTCAACGCCATTGTCGTGGACACAAAGGTAATTGAGCGGATCACAGATCACGAACGCGGGTTGAGGTTAAATTGTCTGCGGATCACCAACCTGCATGTTGGCGTGATTCTTAATTTCAAACACCGGAAACTAGAGTGGGAGCGAATTGTCTTATGAATTGGTGTCCATTCGTGTCCATTGGTGGTTGCTGATTCCATGAGTGAGCCGATGATCGAAGTTGACAACCTGACCAAACGCTTCGGCGCGTTTACTGCCGTCGATCACGTTACGTTTTCTGTCGGCAAAGGATCGATCTTCGGCTTTCTCGGCCCGAATGGATCTGGAAAAACCACCGTGATCCGAATGTTGTGCGGAATTTTGGAACCGACAGAAGGCACAGCTCGAATCGGAGGCCATGACGTTGTGCGGGATATCGAGCCGATCAAGGAGATGATCGGCTATATGTCGCAGAAGTTTTCACTCTACGATGAATTGACCGTGAATGAGAACCTCATTTTTGCTGGAAAACTTTATGGATTGCGCGGTCGCGAATTAGATCAACGCCGTGACGAAATGATCGCCACGACACATTTGGAGCCATACCTCAATCGGCGCGCGTCAAATCTTTCCGGCGGCTGGCGGCAACGCCTGGCGATGGCTTGTTCGCTGATGCACAAACCTTCTGTTCTTTTCCTGGATGAGCCGACCGCTGGAATTGATCCGGTGGCACGGCGGGAGTTGTGGGATTTGCTTTTCGAATTCGCCGGGAAAGGAATGACGCTCTTTGTGACCACCCATTACATGGATGAAGCGGAACGATGCGATCACGTTGGTTACATTTATCTGTCGAAATTGATCGTGTGCGGGGAACCGGACGAATTGAAAAAACTTCCGGAAGTAAATCCGCCCGGGACACGGCGGCTGGACGTCACTTGCGATCATGTGACCACGGCGTTGCAAACCATGCGCCAGATGCGAGGCGTCCGCACAGCTACCGTCTTTGGGCAATCAATGCATCTGCTGGTGGACGAAGACGTCAAACGCGCCCAGATCGACGAACAACTGCGCAAGGTCGGCGTAACTCACGCCGAGATTCATGAGATCGGGCCGTCGTTGGAGGATGTGTTTGTCGAGCTTTCCGCGAAACATGCTGCGCGACAACAAAAGGCTGCTTGATGAAACACAAATTTTTTCGGGGACTCGGCGCAATTCTGTTCAAGGAATTCATTGTCGTCTGGCGCGATCCGATGACGCTGTTCTTCATGTTTTTTCCACCGCTGATCGAGATGGTTGCGTTCGGTTATGCCCTCGACAACGACGTGAAACACATGGCGATGCTGGTTCTGAACGAAGATCGCAGCGTTGAGAGCCGTCTCTTGATCGATCGGTTTGTGAACACAGAAACATTTCGCGTGGTAGGCGAAGTGCAAAGTCTGGATGAGCTGGAGAGCGAAATGCGCAAAGGCCGAGCTTACGCTGCGCTGGACATCCCGCCGACCTTTACCCGCGACTTCAACGCGGGTCACTCCGCCCAGGTGCAATTACTAGTGGATGGCTCCAATTCGACCACAGCATTGCAGGCGCTCAACACCGGATTGGGCGTGGCGCTAACTCAATCAGTCGAATCGCTTCTGCGTGAGACCGGCCGACGCGGCGTGCCGATCGATATCCGGCCGCAGATGCTGTACAACCCGGCGATGCGTGCCCCGAACTTCTACGTGCCAGGCGTGATCGGCATTGTGCTGCAAATCGGCACCACGGTCGCTACGGCCATGGCACTGGTGCGCGAGCGGGAACGGGGAACACTGGAGCAGTTGCTCGTGAGTCCGCTCAGTTCGGCGGGGCTTATGCTGGGCAAGCTCGTTCCCTATTTATGCATCGGAATGTCGATGGCGGTGGTGCTTTTTCTGGTCATGCGCTTTGTGTTCTTCGTTCCCATCGAGGGCAACATTATAGCGATGCTTTTTTCGACGCTTGTATATGTCTTTGCTTTGCTCAGTCTGGGCCTGCTCATCGGGACTTTTGCCGAAAACCAAATGCAGGCGTTGCAAATGTCCATGGTGTTCCTGTTGCCGAGCGTTTTCTTTTCGGGGTTCATTTTCCCACGGGAAACGATGCCGTGGATTTTTTATGCGCTGGGAACGCTCTTTCCCACGACGTATTTTATCGCCCTCATGCGCGCCATCATCCTGCGCGGAGCAAATCTCTTCGAGTACTGGCAGAACCTTGTGATCCTCATTGTGATGTCGAACCTGCTTTTCGCTCTCTGCGCTCTGCGATTTCGAAGAAAGATCGCGTGAGGGGCAAACCTGTCGTCTTTAGCGCATTTTGCGTTCTCATCGGCAGCATCGCCATTTTGGCGTTACTCTGGTGGTATGGAATGAGAATGCCCGGAACGAATATTTCGCAGAAAAAGGGATTGTCTCCCGATGAAGTGACCTTGCGCGAAGAGCTTCGCAACGATGTGCAAACGCTCGCTGGAGAAATTGGCGAACGAAACATGTTGCACTACGCGGAGCTAAGCGCCGCTGCTGATTTCATCGAAAATTCTTTTTTGAATGCCGGTTTACGTCCACGGCGAGATAGTTACGAACTAGGCGGACGAGACTGTCACAACATAGTGGTCGAAATTCGCGGTAAGCGTCCTGAGATCATTTTGATTGGGGCCCATTACGATTCAGTGGTTGGTTCCCCAGGCGCAAACGACAACGCGAGCGGTGTGGCAGCGACCCTGGCTTTGGCGAGACGCTTCTTTGGTAAACAGCCGGAATACACGCTGCGCTTCGTGGCCTTTGTGAACGAGGAGCCGCCTTATTTCATATCCGGCGAAATGGGAAGCCTGGTTTACGCCAAAAGATGCAAAGCGCGCGGCGACAAAATCTCGGCGATGATCAGTCTTGAAACGATCGGGTATTTTTCCGACGCGCCAAACTCCCAGGTCTATCCATCCAAAGTTCTGGGCGCGTTTTATCCCAAGGTTGGCAACTTCATTGGCTTCGTAGGTAACCTGCGTTCGCAACCTTTGCTTCGACGTGTCATTCGGCTGTTTCGCCAACACTCCGGCATCCCATCAGAAGGTGCAGCACTTCCCTCGTTTGTTCCGGGTGTCAGTTGGTCTGATCAGTGCTCATTCTGGCGAAATGGTTACCCTGGCATCATGGTTACCGACACTGCGCCCTTTCGGTATCCGTACTACCATTCAAGGGATGACACTCCGGACAAACTCGATTACGACCGCTTCACGCTGGTCGTCAGCGGGATGAAAGGTGCGATCGAAGGAATGGATAAATTATGACCGGCATGTCGCTCGGCCACGCTTTCCCGGCTTAAAGCAGCGCTGTCGCAATGCGCTCCAGCGTATAACCGATCAGTCCGCTTGCGGGCAACGTGAAAACCCATGCCCAAACAATGCGCTCGACCACTGTCCATCGCACGCCGCTGAAACGTTTCACTGCACCTACCCCCATAATCGAGGCAGTGATTACGTGCGTGGTTGAAAGAGGAATCCCATAATAACTGGCGGCCTGGATAATCACCGCCGCAGTTGTCTCCGCGGCAAAGCCGTTCACCGGCTGCAGCTTTACCATTCTATGCCCCAGCGTACGAATGATGCGCCAGCCACCGGCAGCCGTTCCGATCGCCATGGTTAGCGCGCATAAAGTAACCACCCAGGTGGGCAGCACGAAGGTCGGCGTCCGAAGAAAGGCCAGGGCGCCTGGCAGATGATCGAAACTGCCCGCTTTAGTCCCAGTAAAGAGTGCGAGCGCGATAATGCCCATTGTTTTTTGCGCGTCGTTCGAGCCGTGGCTATGTGCCATCCAGGCTGCGCTAAAAATTTGCAGCTTCCCAAACAAGGTATTCACAAAGTGCGGGGTAAACCGATGGAACAGTGCAAAAAGCAGGAACATCAATATCCCGCCAAAGATGAATCCGGCCAGGGGTGACGTAATCATGGGAACAACGACTTTCGGCCAAATGCCTGCGTTCCACTTAATGACGGACCAATCACCTCGTGCGGTGGCGAGTGCGGCTCCGCAAAGCCCGCCGATCAGTGCGTGACTCGAGCTGGAGGGCAACCCGAACCACCAGGTCGCGATGTTCCAGATAAACGCTGCCAGGACGGCACCCAGCACCGTGGGCATTGTGACCACGTTCGTGTCAACAAGGCCTTTGCCGATTGTTGTTGCCACTGCCCCGCCAAGTAGCGCGCCGGTCAGATTGAAAAACGCCGCCATGGCAATCGCCTGACGCGGAGTGAGTACTTTGGTGGAGACGACTGTTGCAATCGCGTTCGCCGCGTCGTGAAAGCCGTTGGTGTATTCGAAAATAATCGCTGCGATTACGACGGTGAGAAAGGTAAGCATCGCCGTCGCGGGCAGCCGGCTACGAATATTTCAGCGCCACCTGCAGGATGATGTTGCCGGCGTCCCGACAGCGATCGATCACCTTTTCAATCAAAGCGAACAGGTCACGGAGAAAAATCACCTGCTTGGTTTTGTAATCGCCCTGATAAAGATCGCGCAGTAACTCGAGCTCGAGTTTATCCGCCTCGCCCTCGATCGACTGAAGTTTGGCATTCATCTCGCGGGCAGTTGCCGCGTCGGTGCCCTTCCGTAATTGCTTCACCATTGCCACCACTGTTTCCGCCGCTTGGTCAAGGAGCTCCACCTGTTTGCGGAAATCGCGTCCATGCAAATCTTCCGGGCAGATCAAAACACGTTCGCCGATCTTTTCGACCGTCTTGGGTATCTTGTACAAGGCCCCGGTCAGCGACTGAATGTCTTCGCGTTCAAAAGGTGTAATGAACACTTTGCAAAGCTGTTCAGTCAGCTCCTGGGTGATCTCCTTGTCTTTACGGCGAGTCAAAATGAATTGTTCCAGAGTCTGCGGCGACTCGTGTTGCTCAAGCTTTTCCAGCAGCGCAATGAGATGATGCACGCTCGCATCAGCTTCTTCGGCGCTCTTTTCCAGGAGATCGTAAAACTTTTCGTCGCGCCCGAAGATTTTCTGGATCGACAACATGACTCCTTGTTTTAACCGAGAGCGTTGGGTTAGGCAATCTTCGAAGCTGCGCCGCGAAGCTCTGAAGCAGATTGGCGCTACAGCATGGCCCCGCGCATGATCACCAGGGCGATGCTGAAATAGATAATTAAGCCCGTCACATCGACCAGGGTTGCAACGAAAGGCGCAGAGGACGTCGCCGGATCCGCTCCAACTCTGCGTAACAGAAAGGGGAGCATGGAGCCGGAAAATGTTCCCCAAAGCACCACACCGACCAGCGCAATCCCAACGGTAAGCGCCACAAGAGGCCAATGCGCGCCGTATGGCTGACGATGGAAATATTGTTCTCCAATAATCGCCCATGCTCCCACACGTATGATCCCGATCGTTCCCAGGATCGCGCCCAACCAAAGCCCGGCCTGTACTTCGCGACCCATGACTCGCCACCAATCGCGCAGAGTCACTTCGCCCAGGGCCATGGCACGAATCATCAGGGTGGAGGCTTGCGAACCGGAGTTGCCGCCACTGGAGATGATAAGCGGCAGGAAAAGAGCGAGCACAAGCGCCTTCGCCAGTTCTTCCTGGTAATTCGCCATTGCCGTTGCAGTCAGCATCTCACCCAGAAACAAGATCACGAGCCATCCCGCGCGCTTTCGGACCATGCGCCAGAGCGGGATGCGCATGTACGGTTCTTCCAAAGCTTCCATGCCGCCGAATTTTTGAATGTCCTCGGTTGCCTCCTTCTCAGCTACATCGAGCATATCGTCAGCTGTGACTATCCCCACCAGCACGCCGGTTGAATCGACGACCGGCAGCGCAGCGCGGTCGTATTTGCGGAAAACGTTCAATGCATCCTGCTGCGAATCGGTGACATTAAGCGCCGCGAACGTCTGATCTCGAATCTGGCTCACCTTCGTAGTAAGCGGCCGGAGCAGGAACTCACGCATGCGCACGTCGTCAATCAGTTTCCCGCGGTCGTCGACGACGTACACGAAATTCAATGTCTCGCTATCCCGGCCGAACTCGCGCACGTAATCGAGGACTTGTTGCACCGTCCAATCTTCCTTCACCGCGATAAAATCCGGAGTCATCAAGCGGCCAACGCTGTGTTCCGGATAACCAAGCAACGCTGTGGCCACTCGACGTTCTTCTGGTGTCAGCAAACGAATCAGCTGACGCGCCGCAGCGCTGGGCATTTCTTCCAGCAACGCCGTGCGGTCGTCCGGCGACATCTCATTCAGAATGGCTACCACCTGCTCGTGCGCCATCGCCCGTAGCAGCTTCTGCTGTTCCTCAACCCCGATGTATTCAAACACGTCCGCAGCCAGTGCGGCTGGCAACACACGAAAGATGATGACCTGCTCGTCTTCAGGAAGATCCAGAATGACTTCTGCCACATCCGCGGGCGGCCATTCGCGAAAGATCTCGCGCAGCCCGCTGAAATTGCGGGCGTCGATAAGGCTTCTGATTTCTGGCGCGAGAAGTTTGCCGACCACGTCGGGTTTCTAACATTCGCCGTTAACAGACGCAATGATCGCCTCAGCCGTGGCTGGAGGATGTCTCCGAAAGTCTACACCTTCTCCGCTTGGCATTTTTCGGAAAAGCTCCAAAATGAGACGTAATGTCTGCTGTTGCCAATGGTCCAATGTTGCGGCGCGAGATCGGCGATGATCACATTTGTCTGCTCTTGTTTGACCGGCCCGAGTCTGGCGCCAACATCTTTGACGCTGCCACACTCGACGAGTTAAACGAACATCTCGACTCAATCGAGAAGGATGAGTCATTACGCGGCCTGATTGTGGCGTCGGCAAAAAAATCCATTTTCGTGGCCGGTGCGGACCTAAAGACGCTGTTAGAACAGGCGCAAACGGGTGGGATGCGCGAATTTATTGCCCGAGGGCAACGAGTTTTTAATCGCCTGGCCGAATTAAAAATTCCCACGGTCGCGGCCATTCATGGTGCATCTGCCGGCGGCGGTTACGAAGTTGCCCTGGCGTGCGATTATCGTATCGCTTCAGACGACCCGGCGACGCGGATCGGTCTTCCCGAAACGACCCTGGGCCTGATTCCAGCCTGGGGCGGTTGCACTCGTCTGCCGCGATTGATCGGTGTCGAGAAAGCCAGTGAAGTGATTGGGAAAGGTAAACTTTACCCGGCAGAAGAGGCCAGAAAGCTCGGCCTGGTTGACGGCCTGACCTCGCGCGACAAGCTCATCGAGTTCGCTCGAAAAAAATTGCGCGACGGTAAACGGAAAGTGGACGGTGAAAGAAAGAATGACTCGCCGCGCAGCGACGGCTCCGTGCCCCAGCGCGGTCTCGCCATGTCAATGTCGGGAAACGCTGCGCCACAACGTGCGCTGGAAATTATTAACAAGACTTTATCGATTTCGCCGGATGAATCGCTGAAGATGGAAGTGGATGTCATTGTGGATCTTGGTGAATCCGAAGCGACCCGGAACTTGATTCGAAACTTCTTCCTGGCGGAAAAATACAAGAAAGGAAGTTCGAAAGGTGCGCAGGCGAAAGTCGTCCATGCCGCAGTCATTGGAGCAGGGGTAATGGGGTCGGGGATCGCGCAATGGCTTAGCTCGCGCGGCGTGACGGTCATTCTCCGCGACATCGCTCGGGAACAGATCGACCGCGGCCTGGCGAACATTGAGAAAACCTATTCTGATGCGGTCAAGCGTGGGTTAATGACTGAGGAAACAGCAAAAGCAGGGCGCGCGCGGATTGTGGCGTCGACTGCGCCGATGGAATTGCGGGACGTAGAATTCGTCATCGAGGCTGCCTCCGAAAAGTTTGAGGTGAAAAAAGAAATCTTTCGTGAGTTGGGGATGCAGGCCGGCCCGAAAACGATCATCGCCACAAATACATCAGCCCTCCCTGTCGGAAGGCTCGCTGATACGACCGTTTCACCCGAGCACGTGATCGGTCTTCATTTTTTCAATCCGGTCAGCCGAATGAAGCTCGTCGAAGTGGTCGTTGCGAAACAGACGGCGGACGACACACGGGAGCGAAGCCTGGCATTTGTCAGGCAAATCGGAAAACTCCCGATCATTGTGCACGACAGCCCGGGATTCCTGGTGAACCGGGTGTTGTTTCCTTACTTGCTGGACGCTGCCCAGCTTTTCGAGAGTGGCGTGGACCCGGCCATGATCGACAATGCCCTGGTCCAATGGGGCATGCCCATGGGCCCATTGCGATTGATCGATGAAATCGGGGTCGATATCACCATCGATATCGGGAACACACTGGAAAAAGCTTACGGACGACGCGATCACGTTTCAGCGGTGCTGCTCTGGCTGCGAGATGGGAAAATGCTTGGGCGCAAAACAGGATCTGGTTTTTACAAATATGAAGGCAAAGCCCAGGTGCCCAATGAGGCTCTTATTGAGTGGCGGAGCGCATTGCACGGTGAGCCTGAGGGCGCCGAGGGACCGGATATTCCGCCCAATTGGCATCGCGATCCTCGTTTGCGCCTGGATGAGGAGGCGCTGGTCCACCGGTTGATATTGTTGATGGTCAACGAAGCAGCGCGCTGTGTGGAGGAAGGAGTTGTCGATTCGCCGCAGGACGCTGATTACGGAATGATTCTGGGAACCGGTTTCGCGCCGTTTCGAGGCGGACCATTGCGATTCGCAGAACACTTTGGACTAAAGAAAGTCGTCGATGAACTGGAACGCCTTGGGCAAACCGAAGAAAAATTTCTGCCCTGCGACATACTGAAAAAGCACGCTCGCGAAGATACAAAATTTTATGCAGACTAATCATCACTCGAACTTCTATCCTTAT
Source organism: Candidatus Udaeobacter sp. (assembly GCA_035652195.1). GTDB lineage: Bacteria > Verrucomicrobiota > Verrucomicrobiia > Chthoniobacterales > UBA10450 > Udaeobacter. The sequence goes on from DASREH010000144.1 coordinate 23,413, forward strand.
TGCGTCGACCGAAGCCGAGACATCACTGATTTTTCGGATTTGAGAGATTCCTCAACTCCGCTCGGAATCACAGATTGACATGAAATCACCGCTCGAAGCTCCTGAAAAACAAATTAGCGAGGAAACCAGCGCCAACCCCGCCAGCCGGACGGACTCGGCCGGTGGCGAGCCGCAAAAGCCGGCAGCCGCGGTGATTGACACATCAAGGATGGGGAAGGGCCAGCGCGAAGCCCTCGAACTGGCGGAAGCAGCACGCGACCCGCTCGAGGATCGTGGCAGCTTTGCGAGTAACCTTTTTGTCGGCCGCTACGATTTCAATCGGATTTACCCATATCCCGCGCAAAGCCCTGAAGATCGCGCTGCAGGCCAGGAATTCTTAGGGAAACTGGAAACTTACCTTCGCGAACACGTGGACCCCGATGAGATCGATCGGACCGGTGAAATTCCACCGGAAAATTTCAAGGGACTCGCGGAAATCGGAGCGTTCGGGATCAAGGTGCCGACCAAGTATGGCGGTCTGGGTTTATCCCAATGCAATTATGGGCGGGCCGCAGTCCTGCTCGGAAGTTGGGATGGAAATGTGTCGGCGCTTGTTTCTGCGCATCAATCGATCGGAGTCGCGCAACCACTCCTTTTGTTCGGCACGGAAGAGCAGAAACAGAAGTACCTGCCGCGGGTGGCAGGTGGAGAAATCTCGGCATTCGCATTGACTGAAACCCATGCAGGGTCGGATCCGGCGACGATGAGTCTGCGCGCTGAGCCCAACGCCGATGGCAGCGAGTTCGTTCTAAATGGCGAAAAGCTGTGGTGCACCAACGGTGTCAAAGCCGGCGTGCTGGTAGTCATGGCGCGCACGCCATCAAAGATGGTAGGCGGAAAAGAACGCAAACAAATCACCGCGTTCATCGTCGATGTCGACACGCCCGGGCTCGAGATCGCCTATCGGTGCCGGTTCATGGGGCTGCGAGCGCTTTACAACGCGGTGGTGAAGTTCACTGATGTGCGAGTCCCTCGCGAGAACATTATTTCCAAGGAGGGCGCCGGATTAAAAGTTGCGTTGACCACGTTGAATACGGGGCGACTCACCCTCCCTGCCGCGTGCGTTGGTCTTTCCAAACGGTTGCTCGAAATTTCACGCAAATGGGCGGGCGAACGAATCCAGTGGGGCGTACCGATTGGCAAACATGCTGCCATTGCGGGCAAGGTTGCGGAGATGGCCGGCAATGTTTTTGCCATGGAAGCCATGACCTTCCTCACATCTTCGCTGCTGGATCGGAAGTCCGGCGACCTGCGCATCGAGACCGCCATGTGCAAGATGTGGGCAACAGAGACGACCTGGAGGATTGCTGATGACGCCATGCAAGTCCGCGGCGGTCGCGGGTATGAAACTGCACACTCTCTGGCCGGGAGAGGCGAGCCGCCCATTGCGGTGGAGAGATTTCTTCGCGATTGCCGCGTGAACACAATCTTCGAAGGTTCGAGCGAAATCATGCGCTTGTTCATCGCGCGCGAAGCGCTCGATCCGCATTTGAAAGTTGGCGGCGCGATTTTCAATACGCAATTGCCCATGTCCGATCGCGCGAAAGCGGTCTTCAGTTCCGGAAAGTTTTATGCCGGCTGGTATCCACGTCAGTGGATGTTGAGCGGGGCAGGCAAGATTGAGAATCTGCACCCGACATTACAGGGCCATGTCGATTACGCTGCGCGCACGAGCAAACGTCTGGCGCGCGGTTTGTTTCACGCCATGGCGCGGTTTGGCCCGAAACTCGACCGGCAGCAATTGTTGCTCTCCCGGTTTGTAGGAATTGCGACGGAGTTGTTCGCGATCAGCGCGACCTGTTCGTACGCGCAATGGTTGCTCGGGGAGGGAAAACCGGCCTCCGAAATTCTGTCAGTCGCAGATTATTTCTGTCGGTCTGCAAAGACTCGAATCGACCATCATTTCGCTGGCACCATGCGCAACGTGGACAGGCGCGGCTATGAACTGGTGCAGGAGTTGTTGGCCGGCAAGCACGAGCTTCTGCGCGACGGCATTGTCTAGTTAGCTTCGGCGAACATTCGGTTCCACATCCGCCGAGCCGGTTTACCCATTCGTCGCCGGCGCTTCTTTGAGAAGAGCCAATAGTTACAACATTGTAAACATTTTCGTGAAGCCAACCACCGCTGGACAGGCGAACGAGAGGCAACTGTGGGAGGCTAAAACCATGCATATCCGGAAATCATTTCTAATTACCGTTGGCGCGGCGATCGTACTGGCAGCAGCAGCGGACAACCGGTCTTCGGCTTACGCTGGAGATTCAGGAGCCGTTTCAATTGACTCGCCTCAAGCGCGAATCGTGGTCACAACCGTCGAGGACGTTGTCGATTTTGCACCGCCACAAACCGTGGCACAACTACCGGGCCCCGATGGCAGAGTGTCATTTCGAGAGGCTGTAGTCGCATCCAACAATACGCCCGGACCGCAAACCATCGCGTTCGCCATTCCTCAGAGCGACTGGTGGTTGTTCACGGACGTCGCGCTTTTGAAACTAGAGAACGGTGTTTTCAATATTACGGATGATCAGACCCTGGTAGATTTTACCACCCAAACCGACTTCACTGGCGACACAAATCCTGATGGTAATGAAGTTGCGATTTACGGACTTGAGCCTAACGGCGCGGGATCACCGGCGATTATTGTAGCCGCAGATAATTGTGTGATTCGGGGGTTGGATAGCGTTTCGCAGCGAGGGTATGGCATCATGATTACGGGAAACAATAACCGTGTGCTCGGTTGCACAATTTCCGGACCGCTATTTGCCGCCGTTTACATCAGCGGCGGCTTCGGCGGTCCACCGGCCAGCGCGAATATCGTCGGCGGCACCCGCCCCAACGATGGTAATGTCCTGTCAGCTGGGAACAGCGGTGTGCGGATCGATGGTCCGGCGACAGATAACGTTGTCATTGGCAACAAACATTTGAGCGGCGCATTCTTTGGAGCCGAGGTGCGCAGTGCTCCTTTGTCAGGTCTCTTTGCGATCAATAATCGTATCGGCGGTCCCAGACCGGCAGAGCGCAATCTCATTTCGGGCTCGGGACATTACGGCGAAGAGGGTTTTCCAGTAGGAGGACAAGTCAGTTTGCAGGACGCGGTAGGAACGATTGTTCAGGGAAATTACATTGGAACTGATGCAACAGGTACGTCCAGCTTTGGGCAAATTGGCCCGGTTGGCGTGGAGGCAAGAAATTCCACTGGCACTCAAATTCTGGGAAATGTGATCAGCGGAATCGTCGTCGTAGGCGTCAATCATTTCGAAGGCCAACGTTTCGGCGATGGCATCCTCCTTCAGGGAAATGTCGCAGGTAGCGTTGTTCGCGGAAATCGGATCGGCACTGACGTATCCGGTCGAAATCCCATTCCTAATCACGCCGGTGTCACCACCAGTTTTTGGCCGGGTTCGCCCGCGCCGAGCGCTGTCACAATCGGCGGTACCGGTAATGGAGAAGGTAACAGGATTGCTTTCAGTGAAACGATCGGCGTGACAGTGGATGTCACCGCTCGCGGTATCACCATTTCCGCAAACAGTATTGAATCTAACGGAGCGCTCGGCATCGACCTGTTTAACCAGTCCGGCGGAGGCGTCACTCCCAACGATGCCGGTGATGGCGACAATGGCGGTAACGGCTTGCAAAATTTCCCGGTGATTCAATCAGCGAACGTTGTTACGGGAGGCACAGTGATAACCGGCACCTTTAACAGTCTGCCGAACTCGCAATTTTCGCTGGAATTCTTCACCAATGCTGAATGCGACCCGAGTGGCTTTGGGGAAGGCGCTCGTTTTCTCGGCTCGCTGACCGTCACAACGAATGCGTCGGGTAATGCCACGTTCCAGACGACGGTTGCCCGATCTCCAGTTGGTTCCTCGATCAC
>DASREH010000145.1:0-3924 GCA_035652195.1 Candidatus Udaeobacter sp.
AGTTCGATATTCTTGTAGTTGATACCGTGACCGGCGTTGACCTGGAGATTTGATTCCGATGCAGCGCGTGCAGCCGCTCGCAATTGCTCGAGTTCTTCTTTTTGGATCCTTTCCGTAAATGCATTAGCCAGCGTGCCGGTATGCAACTCAACCATTTCCACGCCAAGCTCTGCTGCGGCATCGACTTGTTCCAACGTGGGATCAATGAACAGGCTGATTCGAATGCCGGACGTGTGCAATCGTTTGATTGTAGGTTCCAATGTTTTGCGATTGGCAATGACATCCAAACCTCCTTCCGTAGTGACTTCCTCCCGTTTCTCCGGAACAAGGCAGACTTCGTCCGGCACGATGCGAAGAGCAACGTCTAGAATCTCCGGCGTGTTGCCCATCTCGAGGTTCAACTTTGTCATTATATTTTCGCGTAGCCGTTCGATGTCCCGTTCATGGACATGGCGGCGATCGCTGCGCAAATGGGCTACAATCCCCTGGGCACCTGCGCGCTCGCACATTCTCGCTGCAACGACAAGATCTGGCTCTGCATTCCTGGATTCCGGCATCGTGGCGTAGCGGGCCTGCCGTAGCGTTGCTACGTGATCGACATTTACCCCCAGGCGCAGACTGCTCATTGATTCGGAAACGTTCGCGAATTGATCGCGGCAAATAGGACTCAGTCAACGACGTTGATCAAGTCCGAACAGATTTGTCCTTCGGAGAACCGGTGAGGACCCTCTTTTTCGCTCGCCGCGGTATGTTGCGGTGCTACCAATCGGCAGACTGGTTTCCAGGTTGCTGTTCTTCAGCGATCGCTCGGGGCCGGCGTGTTAGGCGTCTGATTCGCCGGTTCCTGATCGCCAGCCTCGGCCTTGGTCTTATTCACCTTTTTCTTGGATTTTCGGTGCACAGTTTTGCCAGTTTCTTTCGTTTTTTGACCAACAGTGTGGGCCGCTTCTTTTGTCTTTCTGCCAACCGTCTTGGCAGTCTCTTTGGTTTTTTCGCCGACTGTTTGAGCAGCTTCCTTGGTTTTTTCTCCCGCGGTTTCAACTCCGTTCTTGATAGTTTGTCCCGCTTTTTTTGCGCCTTCCTTTGCGTTTTCCACTGCGCCTTCCTGGCCCCAGGCCGCCAGAGCCGCGGCCATGACCAGAGTCATAGTAAGAATTGTTATCTTCATCACTGCCTCCGTTTCATTTGCTGTCTCTGAATAAGAAACGTATGCAGCGAGGTTAACGCGTGCATGATCCGGCGCACGCCGCGCTCCATCATCTTGCTACGTTCGCGTCTTATTGCTGGCAGCACGCACGTTTGTAAATCGACGCGAGTTTTTTCAATGGAACGCCGCAGACATAAAGCGCCGCGATCAATCCGTAAGCCACGGTCAGGCGGAGCGGCCCGATGGTTTCGTAACGACGCGGGCTCACGACGATGCGTTTCGGGCTGCATACGACCCGACCGTGGCGCCGCATGATACGAAACAATTCCACATCTTCCATGAGCGGGACCTCCGGGTATCCGCCAAAATCGGCGAAAACGCTTCGCAGACAGAATAAACCGTGGTCGCCACATCGCATTCGCAGCGCGATCCCGGCATAATGGGCAAAACAATCAGTCAAACGATACACCGGGTTTTTCGGCAAACGGATTCGAAAGAAACCGCCAACGACTTTTGAGTTATCCATAATCCGCTGGATTTCTTCCAAACAACCCCAGGGAACCTCTGCATCCACATGGAGGAACCAAAGAATGTCGCCGCGCGCGGCATTTGCCCCGGCATTCATTTGTGTCGCTCGATTCGCCTCGCTCTGCACAACTTGATCGCAGAGGTCCGCGCTAACGGTGACTGTATCATCCGTGCTTCCGCCATCAGCGACAATGATCTCTGCTTCAGGCGCGCGCTCGCGCAGGTGTTGCAGAAATCGGCGTATCAGGCGCGTCTCGTTAAAGACGGGAGCAATGATCGATATCTGCATTTAGATCAGTGCAAACGCTTTTGGATTAAGGGGACGCCATTCATTTTCGTGATCTCCGTGACACGTACTGCCGGTTTCCCGGCGCTACTGAGATTCTGATGCTGAATGATTATTCCGCGAGCGTATCCGCGCGTTGCGGAGAGCGATCAGGAACGTCGCCGTCAGGCAAGCGCCATTCGCGTTGTCTGCCGAATGGCAATGTTAAAAGTTTGCCCAGGGTCAGCTCCCGCTCGTCCCGATAAGCAGCGACACCGATCGTGATCGCGTCCTGCGGAATGTCGCGCCGCAACGTTCTGTGAAATTTGTCCCACCAGCAAAAGATCGTGCCCCAGTTCGAGTTGGTCTCGCGTTGAACAATGGAGTGATGGATCCCATGCATGCGCGGCGTCACGATCACCCAATTGAGGATCCGTTCGATCCTGATCGGCAGCCGCCAGTTCGAATGATGAAACGCGACAGCGGCCTCAAAAACGACGAAGAAGACCATGAAAGTTAACGGTGCGATACCAAGCACCAGCAGCACGAGGGAAAGGAAACCAACAGAGAAAAAGATTTCTCCGAAATGAAAACGGGCCGCGGTAGTTACATCCATATCGAGATCTGTGTGGTGGACATTATGAAACCGCCAGAAGAACGGAAGCATGTGGTTAGCCCAATGCCACCACCAGTACGCATAATCGAGTAAAATAAAGCCTGCGACTGCGGCAATCCAATTGTGAAAACCAAACCAGTTCAATAAACCGATATGACGATGTTGCGCCCAGAGAGCCACGGCAAATGGAACTGGCAACATCGCCAGGCGCACAATGACAAAGCCGGGAATCGAAAGAATGTAGTTACGCACCAATCGGCGCAAGAGCTTGAAATGCTGTTGTCGCAATGGAAAACGCCACTGAAGCAAAAGGAGCACGGCAACGAGAGCAACGAGAACCGGGCTGGAAAAATCGAGTAACGGCGACAACTTCATTTGAACAGCAGATCGGTTCCTTGAACTACTATATTCAACAACTACGATGCCCAAGACTGCTGTTGAAATGGTAAACCGATTTGCCGAGCGCCTCGCCAGCGGCGGTTTGCAGCTGCGTCGCGGCCACCCTGAGATCGTTCAGGTGAACGTGGGCAAGCTTTGCAACCTCACTTGCGTGCATTGTCACGTGAACGCGGGACCGAAACGCAAGGAAATCATGAGCCGCGACACCATCGACAAGGTTATTGATTGGATCGGGAGGACGGAGATTCCCATCGTTGATTTAACAGGCGGCGCGCCGGAGATGATTCCTGATTTTCGCTATTTCATAACTCAGATCGGCGCCCTTAAGTTGCGGCGGCACATAATCGACCGCTGCAATCTCACGGTTCTGTTTGAAGCCGGCTACGAGGATGTGAGCCAATTTCTGGCGGAGAACCAGGTCGAGATCATCGCATCCATGCCATGTTACTCGGCTGAGAACGTGAACGCTCAACGCGGCGAAGGTGTTTTTGAGTCGAGTATCGCCGCTTTGCAACTGCTCAACTCGTTAGGCTATGGAATTGATCCGCACCTGCCGTTGCACCTGGTTTACAATCCGGTCGGCGCGTCGCTGCCACCTTCACAGCAAGAACTGGAGTCCGAGTACAAGCGCGAGCTTAAAAGGCATTTCGGAATCAGCTTTAACAGGCTCTACGCTCTTTCGAATCTGCCAGTAGGCCGGTTCGCGAGCTACCTGCGGCATAACGGCAAGCTGGAGGAATACATGGAATTGCTCGTTCATGCGTTCAATCCGGCAACGATCAATGGGTTGATGTGCCGTAACACGATTAGCGTCGGCTGGCGTGGCGAGGTTTACGATTGCGATTTCAATCAGCAGTTGGGCATGCATTGGTGCAGCAACGCGGCGAACGAGCCCCTTTTTCTTTGGGACATCGATCCGGATTCGCTCGAAAACCGCGACATCATGACCGGTGACCACTGCTTCGGTTG
>DASREH010000146.1:0-3216 GCA_035652195.1 Candidatus Udaeobacter sp.
GAGATGGAACCGGCGCGGCTGCGCGAAATCGACCTGGTTCGTGGCGAGTGTGAACTCGCGACCGATGACGCTCCAGACCTGTACATCGATCTTGGGTCCGTAAAACGCGGCTTCGTTCGGCACTTCAACGTAATTGATTCCAGAATTCTTGAGAACGTCCCTGGTCATTTCCTCGGTTTGTTTCCAAAGCTCAGGTTCGTTGACAAATTTTTGGCCAAGCTTGGAGGGATCATGCGTAGAGAACCGCATCAGGTATTTCTCGATTCCGAAGAGCTTGAAATAATTCAGGTACATCTCGTTCACTGCATTAAACTCATCGGCAAACTGTTGTGGAGTCATGTAAAGATGCGCATCATTCATGTGCAGCGACCGGACGCGCATCAGGCCGAACAACTCACCGCTCTTTTCATAGCGATAGTCGGTTCCATACTCCGCTAATCGCAGCGGCAGATCGCGATAGCTGCGAGGCAACGCCGCAAACAACGTATGATGATGGGGACAGTTCATGGCTCTGAGGTAATACCGGTCGATCGGCAGCTCAGACCGAATTTTTTCTGCTTTGGAGAAAATATCGTCCAGAACGTCCGGAGTTAACGGCTTCTCGAGAAGCTCCTGGTATAACTCGTGCCGATGCAACGGGCGTTTCGATTCTGCGCTTTCAGCTATCAGCTCCATCGGCGGAAACATTGACTCGGCGTAGTACGGCAAGTGACCACTTTTGAGGTACAAGCTTTCCCGCGCGATATCCGGAGTGCGAACGCGCTGATACCCTGCGGCGAACTCAGTTTCCTTGGCCAGTTTCTCCAGTTCTTCCACGATCACCGCGCCGCGCGGCAGAAACATCGGAAGACCCGGGCCGACGTCGTCGTCCAGCACGAAAAGCTCCAGTTCCTTCCCCAGTTTTCGATGGTCGCGCTTCTTCGCCTCCTCGAGCATCGCGAAGTAATCGTCGAGTTCCTTTTTCGTCTTAAAAGCGGTGCCATAGATACGCTGGAGCTGCGGATTGTTTTCGTCTCCCTTGTAATAAGCACTGGCTACATTCGTTAGGCGAAACGCGCCGATATTGCCAGTGCGCATGACGTGCGGCCCGGCACAGAGATCGATGAAATCGCCGTTGCGATAAAGCGAGATTGTTTCGCCGGGCGGGATGTTTTCAATGATGTCGAGCTTGAATCTGCTGGGCTCCGATCGCTCGCCGAGCGCGGCAAGACGCCCTTTTTTCCCAAGCGCGAGCGCTTCGTCGCGGGAAACTTCAATCTTTTCAAATGGATGGTTCGCCTTGGTCTCCTTTTTCATTTCCGCCTCGATCTTCTCGAAATCTTCAGGCGAAATGCGGTGCGGAAGGTCAACGTCGTAATAAAAGCCGTTCTCTACGGGCGGGCCGGCGGCAAACTGCGCCTCCGGCCAGATCTTCAGGATCGCCGTCGCAAGCACATGGGACGCTGAATGACGCAGACGCTCGAGGTCGGTCATCTGATTGCGTTGCTCTAAGGTCTTCCGTTCTTCAGCCATTGTAGATACAGATTTGATTCACTCCTTGCCGATCGGTCAGTCTATGGCCTTTCGTCTATCTCGCGGCTTCCCCGGCCGCTCAAGTTGACCTCGCTGGTTTCGTTCGGAATGACAAGGAATGTGCACTATTTTGTCGGATGCGACCAATTTCGCAATGCCTGGTCGTCGTTGCGCTCACGGCAACCGCATGCAGCCAGCAACCCGGCGCCTCACCGGACTTTGCTGCTGAGCGTCGGCAAATGGTGCAACAGCAGTTGGTAACGCGGGGTATCACAGATGCCCGTGTGCTTGCGGCCATGGCGAAAGTGCCGCGGGAAGAATTTGTTCCCGCGGAATCACGTGCCGGAACCTATGAAGACGGTCCTTTACCGATCGGTTATGCCCAAACCATTTCACAGCCATACATAGTGGCGTTTATGACACAGCAATTACGTCCCAAACCGAGTGATCGTGTTTTGGAAGTGGGAACCGGCTCAGGGTACCAGGCGGCGATTTTGGCCGAGCTCGCGTCGGAAGTGTACTCTATCGAGATTGTCGAACCGCTGGCCAGAACTGCCGAAACGATCCTGCAACGGCTCGGCTACAAAAACGTGCATCTGAAGACCGGCGATGGTTACAAAGGCTGGCCTGAAATGGCGCCGTTCGATGCCATCATCGTAACCTGCGCACCGGACAAGATTCCGCAGCCACTCGTTGATCAGCTCAAGGACAACGGCCGCATGGTGATTCCTGTAGGCGATCGGTTTGCTCAACAGTTGTACCTCCTGGAAAAAAAGAATGGGCAATTGAAACAAAGTGCCACTTTGCCGGTGCGTTTCGTGCCGATGACTGGCGGGGGACAATAAAAATAACCAATTATTTGCAGGGTCGCTTTGCTCTGCCAGGCGCCGCGCGGAGGAGAGTAGGTAAAGCTATTTGATGGCCGCTAGTTTCTTCAGATCGATGCGTTTGACCCATTCCTGCAATTCCTTGGGATCCTGCTCCTGTAATTCGATCTGAACGAAATAACGATTGGCGATCATGACCCAAAGCGTCGAGTGCTTGCTTTCTTTCTCGAAGGCTTCAAAGCCCGGGTTACCTTCGACGGTGACCGATTTGCCGTAACCTTCGCTGCTTTCGTTGTTATTGTTCCAGGCAGCCGTTGTAGCGTTGACGTAATCCGGATTTGCAACGGAATCGAGTATGCTGATCGCAGCAGTTGGTACCTTGTCGCCCTCTCCTTTGTGATAATCGCGATGGACGTTCGTGATTCTGAATCCGCCGACGTCTTCGGTCGAACCTTCCGCTTTATCGGCGGACCAGCCTTGCGGCGGTTCTGGTAAAATGGGGAGCAGCTTCTGGTAATTGATAGCCTCAGGCACGAGAATTGGTTCATTCTGGGCGCGCAGGTCCTCGCATCCGGCGGTGATAATTAACGCCAGCGCGAGTAAACCAGCACTGGTGGCAAATCCAAATCTCAGTCGAGGAACGAGCGCCGTCGATTTCATGCTAACCTGCTTCTCCGAAATGAGATTCCCTATACGATTGACTTTACAACCTCTGTCAAGGCGCTTTGGGAGAGGCGCACTCGATGGGGATTGGATAAGCAAAAAATGCGCTGCATAAGAGCCTCATCGTAAGTTGTAGCGCGTTTGACTCCCTCGGTCTCGCGACCTGCCCGTCCATACCGCCCCGCTGCCGCCGGCTCGATTCTGTTAAACGCCT
>DASREH010000147.1:0-17548 GCA_035652195.1 Candidatus Udaeobacter sp.
GGCTGTGAAATCGCGGCCAAGGATCGGCGATACTCCAGTGATCTTGAAAAAATCTTCTGTGACGTAACCGCCATTGTAACGTTGCGGTTTATTTTTGTAGGTGACGTTGATAGTAGATCCACTGAGATAGCCCGCCATCAAAGAACACGATTTCTGGGCTGCTTTCAGATCTTCATAATCCTGCGCCGTTGGTATCACGCCATTGCCGAAATTGTTGTTTTGATCGCTCGCTTTCGGGTCGATCAACCCAATGGTCACCAGCTGCTCGGGATGCGGGAATGAGAAACCGCGTAACAGCACTGCATTTACCACCGTAAATTGAGTGGTGGCGCCGCCGATCCCCAGAGCGAGCACGAAAATAGCCAAAAAGAAAAAGATTTTATCCTTAAACAAGACGCGGAGTCCTACTCGGGCGTCCTGGCAAAGCGAATCTAAAACCATAAACAAGTTTCCTTTTGTTAGTTGTTAACTATCCAGCCATCCCGCAGCTGAATGACACGTTTGCCGTACGAGGCATTCTTCTCCGAATGCGTGACCTGCACGATGGTCATCCCCTGCTCGTTCAGCTTGCAGAAGAGCTCCATGATCTCTTCGCCCTGACTGGAATGCAGGTTTCCGGTCGGTTCATCGGCTAGCAGAAGTTTTGGCTCGGCGATGATTGCACGCGCGACACCTACCAACTGCTGTTGTCCACCGGAAAGCTGACTCGGGTATAAATCTTTTTTACCGACGATTTGAAAACGATCGAGTATGTCTGCCACCAGCGCTGCACGTTCGCTCTTCTTGTAATGGCGATAAGAAAGAGGGATATCGAGATTCTCGTAAACCGTGAGATCATCGAGAAGGTGATACTGCTGAAAGACGAATCCGATCTGTTCGTTCCGCAGGGTGGCGCGTTCTTTCGGCTTTAGATGGTGAACGGCGGTCTCACCAAGAAAATATTCACCCTGCCAGCCATGGTCGTGCATGCCGAGAACGTGCAACAACGTCGACTTGCCCGCGCCGGAAGGCCCCATGATGGAAACAAAGTCGCCTTCGTCTACCTTAAGATTTATGTCCCGCAGGACATAGAAAAACTTCTCTTTCCCAAGGGAGTAGGAACGTTCAAGGTTTTTGAGTGTGATCATGGTCAAGCGTTGTGTCCTAACGAGATAAGTGGGTCGGCGCGAGCCGCCCGAACTGCCGGAAGATAACTGGCGAAAAGACCAACCGCCGCGAGGATCGCCGTAACAATAAGAAAAATCGACAGGTCGAATGGACTTACCCTGTAGAGCAGCGTTTGAAGGGCTGAACTGCATAACAATGCCAGCGGCAAGCCGATCGCCGCGCTGATCAGGAGTAGCTTTGCCGCGTGCGCGATCACCATTTTCAACACGTCGGCGCGCTGCGCACCAAGGGCCATGCGCACTCCGATTTCATGCGTGCGCTGGGCGACCACAAACGAAATCACCCCATACATTCCTACCGACGCGAGCAGCAATGCGATCGCCGCGAATGCGCTCAGTAGGACAACAGAGAGCCGGCGTGGAGCTACTGAATCGGCAACAACCGCATCTAAGGTACGCACGTTTGCAAGCGGAACGTCCGGATCAATGTTGCCGAGCTCCTCTCGAATAGATCGGGCAAGGGTGCGCGCGTCCTGCGCACTCCGTACCACCAGTGTCATCTCGCGATCCGGACCCTGCGTGTGCGGCAGGTAATATTCAGGCTGCGCTTCTACGTCCAGGCCGCGGTGCCTGATGTCGGCAACAATTCCCACGATGGTAGCCCACTTTGGATTCGTGTCGTCCCGCGATATTCGTTTGCCCAGCGCTTCCTCGTTCGCGAAGTACTTTTTCGTAAAGGCCTGATTCACCATCACGACGGGAGGTGAATCAGCTGTGTCGGCCTCGCTAAAGAACCGCCCCTTCAGCAACGGGGTTTGTAACACCCGGAAGTAATCGGGCGTGATGTCACGAATTTCTTCATCCGGGAACGCTCCAGTTGCCTTGGGATCCTGGCCTTCAATGATGAAAGAGCTGTCCGTATTTGAACCGCTTAGCGGCAACACCACCGTGAACGCGGCGTGCTGAACGCCGGCGATGTTTTTGATCCGGCGGCTCGCTTCCTTGTAAAAATTGATCACCGGCTGGCCGCGCGGATATTTCGTTAGCGGCAACGAAATTTCGGCGGTTAGAACGTTGTGCGGATTAAATCCGGGAGAGACACTTTGCAGGCGGACAAAGCTTTTGATCAGCAAACCGGCACTCGCGAGCAAAATAAGCGCCAGGACTGTTTCCACGACAATCAGGCTGTTGCGCAGCCGGTGGCGATGAGCACCGGAAGTCGAGCCGCGTCCTCCCTCCTTTAGTGCTTCAGTCAATTCTGGCTTGGCGCTAACCAGTGCCGGCACAATACCAAAGAGAATTCCTGTAACGATGCAGACACCAAACGTCATCGCGAGAACGTTCAAATCGAGATTCACTTCGCGAAGGCGCGGCACGGTTTGCGCGCCGATCGCCCGCAACAGATCGATTGCCCAAATCGAGAGCAATACTCCCGCTGTTCCGCCGAGAACCGACAACAACACGCTCTCGGTCAGCAATTGTCGCAGCATCCGTTTGAGATTCGCCCCCAGTGCCACGCGGATTGCCATCTCTCGTTCCCTGGAGGCGGCGCGAGCGAGCAGCATTGTAGTCAGGTTGGCGCACGCGATGAGTAAAACGAGTGTGACCGCGCCGAGTAGAATCCATAGTCCCGTCCGCATCGGCCCCACGACCTGATCCTGCAACCCGTAAACTTTCGCACCGAATGCGCCCGCCTCTTGCGGGTAATTCTTCGGATGCGTTTGCCGAAAATTCGCTGTGATATTGTCGATTTGCGCCTGCGCTTTGGCGACTGAAAGACCGGGGCGCAGCCGGCCGATAATTCCATAGCTTCGCGCATACCGCGCTTCGAGTTCTTCTTTCGTAAACGCGACAGGTTTCCAGATGTCAGCGCGATTAACGAAACGCGATCCCTGCAGATTAAAAACCGCCAAGGGAAAATCGAAATGACTGGGCATGATACCGACCACGGTATTCGGGCGACCATTCAGCGAGATTTTATTTCCTACTATCGTTGGATCGGAATTGAAGCGACGCTGCCACAGTCTGGCGCTGATCACCACAACATCGTCCCGGCCTTCCGCGCCTTCATCCTTGGTGAAAACGCGACCTCTTATCGGTTCGACACCGAGTAACGGGAACAGGCTCGGCGACACCACGGCGCCGGATACTCGTTCGGGAACGTCGCCCGTCGTGAGGTTATAGGCAGCGTAGTTGAAGGCCGCGATTTTCTCGAAGCTGGTGGCCTGTTTTTCATAATCCAGATATTCCGGGGCGGACACGGGTATCCGCTCCAGTCCCTGAGGCGGAAATCGCTCCCACAAGAGCACCAGATTGTTTGGGGCGTTGTAAGGAAGCGGCCGCAGCAACAGTGCGTTGACCAGGCTGAGCACAGCTGTGTTCGAGCCGATGGCAAGCGCCAGAGTGAGAACGGCGACGATTGTAAATCCTGGGGATTTTACAAGCTGACGAAGTGCGTATTTAAGGTCGGTCATATGATTATAGCCCAATGGTTCGCGATTCGTTCATTCCATTCGCAGCGCTTCGATGGGATCCACGAGACTGGCACGCCGCGCCGGCAGGAAACAGGCAATCAGCGCCACTAATGAGAGCGTAAACAGAGCCGTAAAGAGCGCAGCTGGATCTAACGGCGCAACATCGTAAAGAACGCTTGTTAAAGCGCGGCTCGCTAGTAACGCTCCGGCCAACCCCGCAGCGAGTCCGAGCCCGACCAGAGCAGCACCTTGCCCGAGCACAAGTCGCAGCACGTCGCCACGGCTGGCACCGAGGGCAAACCGAATGCCAAGCTCACGCGTTCGTTGTGTAACAATCAGTGCCATCACGCCGTAAAGCCCGATACTGGCGAGAGCGAGCGCCAGTCCGGCAAAGACAGCGAGTAATGTCGTTGTGAGGCGTTGGGAGCTGAGGCTGTCGTCGATGTTCTCCTCCATTGTCGCGATATTGGAGATCGCCTGATCGATGTCCAGAGTGGCGACTTCAGCTTTAATCGGAGCGAGAAGGGAGCGTGGACTGAACCCTGGTTTGGCGCGAACGATGAGATTCTGCTCGACGCTCGGAAATTGCGAAGCGCTGAAATACATCATCGGCAATTTGCGCGGATCTTCGTTTTCACCCGGCGCATTGTTTCGAGTATGCGGCACGATTCCAATGACAGTCAGCGGCACCGCATTCTGATTGGAGTCGCCGATGGTAACAGGATCGTCGATCTGTTTGCCGATTGGGTCGATACCCGGAAAAAACTTTTTCGCTGCAAGCTCATCGATCACAACTGTTCCCGGACGACCTCTCACATCTTGCGGCCCGAAATCTCTGCCACGTAAAATCGGCATGCCAAGCGCACGGAAATAATCGGGCGAAATGATTGCCATTTCGCTAATGGGCTCCTGCCCGTGAGAATCAGGTGGCGTACCCGTAATGTGGAATGAACTATCCCATTCGGTGTGGTCGAACGGGGCATTGCTGCAAATTGTAGCCGCGGCGACACCCGGCAGCTTTTGCACTTTCTCAAGCACCTGATCGTAAAAGCGCGCGATCTTCTCCGGCGAATCATAGCGCGAAGCAGGCAGAGCTATGCTCATGTTCAAAACTCCGCGTGGATTGAATCCGAGCGGCACCTGCTGTGAACGCCAGAAACTTTTTAAGGTCAGGCCCGCCGCGGCAAGCAACACAACCGCAAGGGCGACTTGTGCAATTACGAGGATACCTCTGGCGCGTTGTCGCTGGGCGCCGCTACTGCCGCGCGCACCTTCTTCATGTAATTCCGCGGCCATCGAAGCTGTGCTCGAGACACGCAACGCGGGCCACATCCCTACCAGAATCCCGGCCAGAATCGAAATGACGCCAGTAGTTAGAAGGACGAAACCATCAATATTGGTTTCCTGAAATCGCGGCACATTAGAGGGAACAAGCGCGCGAATCGCGTCCAGGCTCCATAGGGCAATTAGCACCGCGCAAACGCCGCCTATCAAGGCCACAACTCCGCTCTCCAGTAATACCTGGCGCGCCAAATCCCAGCGACTCGCGCCGAGAGCGGCACGTATTGCGAGTTCTTTGCGGCGCGCAATACCGCGCGCGAGCTGAAGATTTGCTACATTTGCGCAGGCGATCAACAGCACGCAGCCGACAGCGGCGAGCAGCACGCAGAGGAGGTAGCGGTACTGACCAACCGAAAATTCGAGCAGCAACTTCGCTGAAATTTGCCTGCCGGTGTTTGAATCCGGGTAGCGGCGGGAAAGCTCCGCGGCGATCGTGTCGAGCTCCGCGATGGCCTGCTTCAGCGTCGCTCCCGATTTTAAGCGGCCCAGACACGAAAAAGCTTGGTGATTTCCGCGCGACAGGAAATCGTGATCGGCGCGCAGATCCGCTAGCGGCAAAAACACGTTGCAATTCCGAGGGAAACGAACGCGTTCCGATACGACACCAACAATTTCGCGGGGCACGCCGTCGATATTCAATCGTTGGCCGATGGCATCCCGTGACGCGCCAAATTGTTTCCGCCAAAGTCGTTCGCTGATGAGCGCTACTTTTGCAGCACCGGGAACATCATCCTTCTCCGTGAAATCCCGGCCGATAAGCGGAGGAACTTGCAAGATCGATAAGAAATTGGCAGTGACGCGTCCTGCTCGAGCTGCTTCCGGGGTCGATGTCACCTCCGATGCCGAGAGGCTCACACCTTCCGTCCTGGCCAGTGCCAGGTCGGTAAAACTTTTCTGCCCCGCCTGCCAGTCGAGATAGTTCATATAACTGACCGAGCCTGATTCGAAACCAGATGGCCCCAGCAACCTCTCGCGCAGCAACACCAATTGCTCTGAATGCGGATAAGGCAGCGGCCGTAGCAGGACGGCATTAACAACGCTGAAGATGGCAGTATTCGCACCGATGCCCAGAGCAAGCACAAGAATCGCGATCAGAGCGAACCCCGGATTTTTGAAAAGCTGTCGAACGGCGAAGCGAAGATCGTTCATGGCATCGCTGACTATTGATGGTTGCCGCGTCTTGATTTCATTCCGTTCGGAGTGAGACCATCGGGTCCACGCGCGAAGCGCGGCGCGCGGGAAGCCATGAAGCCAGAAGCGTGGCGGCGAAGAGTATCAGTCCAACTCCGAGATAAATCTTCGGATCGAGTCCTTTGACTTCGAAAAGAGCGCTTTGTAGTACGCGCGAAATTCCGAGCGCAGCGAGGAGCCCTATCCCGGAACCGAACAAAAGTAATCGCATCCCATGCGAAAGAATGAGCCCCCGGATTTGGGCAGGCCGGGCGCCAAGCGCCATTCGAACGCCAATCTCGCGAATACGCTTTAGCGTTGTATATGCTAGCAAACCATATAACCCGATCATCGCCAGGACCAGGGCAAGTCCTGCAAACACGGAGAAGAGAAATGTGAGCAGACGTTGCGTGCCCCAGGTGTCTTCCACCCGGTCTTGCATAAGCCGAACATCGAAGACCGGTTGTGCCGGATCGATCGCGCGCACAATGTCGCGAATTGGTTTCTCAAGCGCCTTTGCCCCCGCGCCCGCACGAACAAAAAGACCGAGGCCAGAGCGATAGGCTTGCGCCATCGAACAGTAGATCACCGGGACCGGCGCCGTTTCATCGAAGGCATGAAACCGCATTCGCCCGACAACTCCGACAATCTCGGCAAACTTATAGCCTTCATCATCGTTTCCGACATCGACGTTGAGGCGCTTGCCGATCGGATCTTCCCCGGGAAAATATTGTTCTGCCAGTGCCTGGTCGATTACGATGACACGCGGTGAATTTGCAGTGTCGCTCGAATTGAATGTGCGACCGCGCAACAGCGGCACTTTAAACGTTGCGAAATAATCGCCGCCCACAGCTTCCAGGTTCGCCTCGGGCATTTGGCTGGGAGTGGGAATTGGAAGACCTTCGCGATAGAAGCCGGTTTGCCAGCCGCCCATCAATGGTGAGTTCGAACCGATCGCCACGCTCTGTACTCCTGGCAATGCCCGCACCTTCTCGAGCAGGAGATTTGTAAAAGCTCCCATCTTTTCGCGTGTGGAATAGACTCTGAACGGAACGTCCATTTTGGCGGTGATCAGCCCGCGCGGCTCATATCCGAGTTGGAGCGATTGCATCTGCGAAAAACTCTTTAGAACAAGCGCAGCAGCCACGAGCAACGTGAGCGTTAACGCAATTTCACCAATAACCAGCCAATCGCGCGTGCGTTTCGCAGCGATTGAGATGCCGCTGCTATGCGAGCCTGATTGAAGAGCAACTTGAACGTCTGCACGAGACGTTTGCCAGGCGGGCCACAGTCCGAAAACCACACTGGTGATCGCAGCGATGGCAAAAGTGAAGGCCAACACTGGCAAATCAAATGCGACGTCCTGAAATCGCGATACATCTTGTGGCGCCAGGCCAATCAGGACATCGCGAACCCATGCTGCGATGAAAAGCCCCAGCACACCGCCGAGCACGGCGATCAAAAAGCTTTCCAGGAGAAGCTGGCGAATGATCTGCCGACGCGTAGCGCCAACGGCCGCACGGATTGCAAACTCTCGCGCTCGCGCAGCCCCGCGAGCCGCGAAAAGGTTTGCCACGTTCGCACAAGCAATCAGCAGAACCATTGCGACAGCGCCCAATAGCAGACCGAGGTTGGTCCGATATTTGCCGATCAAACTCTCGAGTAGCGGTGTAACTGAAACACTGGCCCCTGCGTTGGTGGCGGGATACTCTTTTTCGAGGCGTGCAGCGATGGTTTTCATCTCGGTGCGCGCCTGCTCGATCGTTACGCCGGGCTTCAATCGTCCCCAGACGAACAACATTGGATGAATGGTGCGGTCCCGCCAGAAGGGAACGATGCGCCCGGCAAACGGAAACCAGACATCCGTGTCTTGTGGCGAGTTCATTTCGCCGGGCATCACGCCAACGATCGTGAATCCTCGATCGTGAAGCTTTATCGTTTTCCCCAACACCCCCGCATCACGGCCGAACGCATGCTGCCAAAGGCGATCACTGATAATGACTGCGGGCGCACCGCCGGGTTTTTCCTCCTCTGCGCTAAACGTTCTTCCCAGTTTCGGCTGCAATCCGATGACTTTGAAAAACTCTTCCGACACGTACGCGCACGGAATTCGCTCGGCGTCTCGTCCCGGAATACCACTCAGATTTCGCGACTCGCGTCGCGTAATAGCAAGATATTTGAAGACATTGTTATCGCGCTTCCAATCCTCATAATTCGCCAACGAAACGGAAAATTCCTGACCATTGCCCGATTCGTTTAGCACCATGATGCGATCGGCAGCCGGATAGGGGAGCGGACGGAGGAGGACTGCGTTAACGATGCTGAAGATCGCGGTGTTTGCGCCGATGCCGAGCGCAAGCGTGATGATCGCGACGGCCGAGAATGCGGGGTTCTTAATCAATTGTCGAAATG
Source organism: Candidatus Udaeobacter sp. (assembly GCA_035652195.1). Lineage (GTDB taxonomy): Bacteria > Verrucomicrobiota > Verrucomicrobiia > Chthoniobacterales > UBA10450 > Udaeobacter. Next base: position 8,504 of record DASREH010000147.1, read on the forward strand.
CGAAGCGGAGATCATTCATGGGATTTTCATTCGGTTCGCAATGCCTGGACCGGATCGATCACGGCGGCACGGCGCGCCGGCACAAGACACGCAAGCAACGCCACTGCGCCAAGAACCAGTGCGGTGGTGCCAAGAAGTGCCGGATTGTTCGGCGAAACCTCGTAAAGTTGCGTGGTAAGCAAACGACCCAATGCAAGAGCTGCCGCCAACCCGATGGTGAGTCCTAATAAAACCGGAGCCATACCCTGACGGACAACAAGCCGCAGCACATCCGCGGTTTGTGCGCCCAGCGCCATACGGACGCCGATTTCCCCGGTCCGTTGCTCAACGCTATACGCGACGGCTCCGTAAATCCCGATACTCGCAAGCAACAACGCGACACCAGCGAAAATTCCAAGCAACCACATCATCAATCGTGCCTGCCCGCGGGCTTGCGCCACGACGGTGTCCATCATTTGCGGCACCGCGATTGCGATTCCAGGATCTACAGTACTGATCGCTGATTGAACCAGCCTCGTGATCGCATCCAGTTTGAGTTGGCTGCGAGCGGCAATAAATAGAAACGGGAAGTTTTCCTGGGCCCACGGCCGGTAGAATTCCATTTCGGGCAGTTCAGCGATTCTTTGTGAACGTACGTCGCCAACGATGCCGACGATTTCCGCGGGGACGCTGCCGCTGGTGACCAGCAACGTCTTGCCGATGGGATTTTCGTTTGGAAAAACCGTTTTCGCTCCTGTCTGACTGATGAGACAAACGTTTCGGCCTTCCATCAGATCGTGGTCATCAAAATCGCGTCCCGCAATGAGCGGGATTCCCCATGTTTTGAGATAACCCGGCACAATATCGTGACTGGGGGCGCTAGCTCGCTTGTCCACCGCAGGAACATCACGATCTGCCCGCGCGTACAGCGTGCGGTTCCCACCGGCGAGTGGAATATCGCCGCTCACCGTCGCGTTCTCGATTCCCGGCGTGTTGTGCAGCGCAGCGAGGACCTTCTCCGCAAAACGCTGCCGTGAAGCTCCGTCCGGATATTGCCCTGCAGGCATTCCGATTGCGCCTGTCCATAAATTGTGCGGTTGGAACCCAAGCTTCTGCTGGCTCAGACGCACAAAACTCGTGATCAGCAATGCCGCGCCGACGAACAATGTCACTGAAAGCGCCACCTGTGCCCCCACGAGGATTTTGCGGAACCGCTGCTGGCGAATGCTTCCGCTCGTTCCGCGCCCTCCCTCCTTTAAACCACCAGTTAAATCCGCGCGGGAACCCTGGAGCGCGGGATAAATTCCCATCAACAATCCAGTCACAAGGGATAATGCGATGGTGAATCCCAGAACCGGCAGCGACAGACTGCTCGCTGTATTTCCTTCAAACGGAAGAAAATTAGAAGCCATTCTCGGAACAAGCGGCACAAGCCGCCACGCTACGAAGGCGCCAAGCGCGCCCGCAAAGAGGCTGACAAGCAAACTTTCCCAGACGAAAAGCCTTACGATACTGCCCCGTGATGCGCCAACTGCCATTCGAAGCGCGATCTCCCGCCGGCGGCCACTGAAGCGGACGAGTAACAGATTCGCGACATTGCTGCAGGCGATCAGCAACACAAAGCAAACCGCAGCAAAAAGCGTTGCAAACCCCGCGCGAATGTTTTCCGTCACATCCTGTGGAAGCGTTTTGACTGTGGTGCTGGCCGTGCTGTCAATCTTGTCGGGATAACTGGCGCGATAACCCTGTTCCAGCGACGGCAGCGCAGCTGTCACCTGTTTCAGCGTGATTCCTGGCTTCATTCGCCCGATGACACGCAGGAATCCGGTGCCGCGCATCATGCGCTCATATGAGAAACCAGGAAGTTGGAATGGCTTTGTAGTCCAGACTTCGGCAATCGGATTCGCACCAAACCACTGAGCCGGTGCGTTGGGCAAAACGCCGACGATGGTATGCGCCACTCCGTCCAGCGTAATGCTGCGTCCGATCACGTTCGGATCGCCGCCAAGCCGCTTTTGCCAGAAACTTTTGGTGACTAACGCGACATCCGCGCCTTCCTCTTCCTCGGGCCGAAAATTCCGGCCTAGTATTGGACGCACCCCGAGCACATCGAAGTAGTTCGGAGTTATCCTGCCGCCGAAGAGCTGAACTGGATCGCCGATCCCGGTAAGAGTGAACAGGGATATGTTCTCAGCGGCGAAGCCGTCAAAGAGCGTTTGTCCTTCGCGGTAATGTTGAAAGCGCGGCGCGGACAGGGCGATATCGACCAGGTTGCGGGACTTGTCCCCGGCGAACATGTGTACGACACGCGAAGGCTCTTTGAATGGCAGCCCGCGCAAGAAGAGATCGTTGATCAGGCTGAAGATCGCTGTATTCAGACCGATCCCGAGCGCCAAAGTCAGAATGGCGATCGCGGTGAATGCGGGAGATTTGCGGAGTTGGCGAAAAGCAAATTTGAAATCGTTCATATAATTAGAGCCATCATTCAGCTCGAAGAGCAATAACAGGGTCAACACGAGCGGCTCGGCGGGCGGGAAGCCAGCAAGCCAGAAATGCGACCACGGCAATCAGCGTTGCAATTGAAGCGAAAGTGGTGGGATCCCACGTCGCCACTCCGTAAAGCAAGCTGCCCAGCAAACGAGTGGCCATGAATGCGCCGAGCAATCCTATTGCGATGCTAATCGCGACCATTAGCATCGCCTGCCCGACAACCAGCCGAAAAATATTTGATTGCGCGGCGCCGAGTGCGATCCGGATTCCAATCTCGTTCGTGCGTTGCGAGACCGAATAGGCGAGCAGGCCGTAAATCCCAATGGCGGTAAGAAGCAGAGCAGTTCCAGCGAACACCGACAATAACAGCGCGTTGAAGCGAGGCTTGGCCAGGGTTCGCGCCATATATTCGTTGAAAACCCGAACCTGAGTAAGAGGGAGATCGCGATCAATCGACGCGAGCTGATCACGCACGGCAGCAGTAAGGGTGGTCGGGTTGGAGAGGCTGGTGCGAGCTACAATCCAAACGACGTTTACCGGAACCTGGCTGGCCGGCACGTACATCTCCGGCGTGAAATCCTTTTGCAGAGAAAGGTGTTTCACGTTTCCAACGACGCCGACGATCTCGCGCATCTTGGGTTTGTCATCGCCGATGCTCCAGCCGGGCTTGATGCGCTTGCCAATGACGTTTTGCCCTGGAAAGAATTTCTCGGCAAAGCGTTCATTGACTATCACTACAGGCAGGGAATCGAACTTGTCCGTTTCCTTGAAAACTCTGCCCTGCGAAAGCGGAATTCCCATTGTTTGGAAATAATCCACCCCGGCGATGCGAATGGGAGCGTCATTCCGCTGTCCTTCCGGCATCGGATGCTCTTCGATATCGAAATCCGTCGTCGTGTGACTCCCGGTCAGGGGCAATGGCAGAATAATGCTCGCAGAATTGATACCCGGAATAGCTCGCACCTTGGCAAGTAATTGATCGAAAAACCCGTTTACATTCACCGGCCTTGGATAAGCCGCATCCGGCAAGCTCACGCGCGCGGTGAACAGATTTTCAGTGCGCAGACCGGTCTTGACGCGAGAAAGCCGGGCGAACGTTTGAATGAGTAAGCCTGCGCATACCAGCAGAATGAGCGCGAGCACGATCTCTCCCATGACCAGTCCGTTACGCAACCGATGTTTGTATTCGGCTCCGGTGCCGATTCGTGCACCTGTTTTGAGCGCGCTGTTGAGATCGACATGCGAGGCGTGCCACGCCGGCACCAATCCGAAAACAATCCCCGTCCCCATTGAAACGAGCAGAGTGAAAGCAAGAACGACGCTATCAAGTTCGATTGCGCCAATGCGCGGAATGTTTTGAGGGACGGCCACAATCAGTGCGTCGGTTCCCCATTTTGCGATCAAAAGACCGAGCAATCCGCCAATCCCGGCAAGCAACAAGCTTTCCGTGAGCAACTGGCGAATGATTCGCCTGCGACTCGCCCCCAGCGCTGCTCGCAGAGCGATCTCTTTCGCACGCACGGAAGCGCGAGCCAGCATTAGATTCGCAACGTTCGCATTAGCGATGAGCAACACGCAGACAACTGCACCGAAAAGCACGTAAAGCGCGGTACGCACATCGCCCACCAGTTCATCGCGAAGAGGAACGACGGCTGCGCCGAAGCCTGTGTTGCTGTCGGGATATTGCTTTTCCAATGCAGCAGCGATCGTTCCTAGATCGGCGTTGGCTTGGGCTACCGTCACGCCCTGCTTGAGCCGGCCAAATCCCAGAAGCATGTGATTGCCGCGCTGTTCTGTAACCGGCTTCGTTCCATCCGCGTTCGCCGCGTCTGCGGCAAGCGTGACGTACAATTCGGTAGCCGGCGTTTCGAAAGGAAATTGGAAACCGCGCGGCATAATACCGATGATCGTATAGGACTGCCCCTGAATCCGCAGCGTGCGACCGATCGCGCCCTTATCGCCGTTGAAGAGACGCATCCACAAATCGTGAGTAAGGATCGCCTTTAAGCCGCCAGGTCCGCCGCCGGCTTGTTCGTCGGCGCGAACAAATGCGCGGCCAATGGCGGGCTCAACACCGAGAACATCAAAGAACTCCGCACTGACTCTGAGCCCTTGCACGTTCTGCGCACCTTGTTCGTTAACGAGGGCGTAACTCCCACCGCGATAGGTTGACATGCAGTCAAAGGTTCGATTTTGATTTCGGAAATCGAAGAAGTCCGGATATGAAAGCGAGTTGAACTGATGCGATCTGTCCGGGTCTCTGACATTTGTGCTGCCTATGGCAACCAGGCGGTCTGGCGACGGAAACGGCAGTGGCTTGAGTAACACTGCGTTGACAACGCTGAAAATGGCGGTGTTGGCCCCGATACCAAGCGCCAATGTGAGAACCGCCACAACAGTAAATCCGGGCGATTTTTGAAGCTGGCGAAGAGCAAACTTTAGATCGTTCATTTCACTCGGTCCGTAATGCTTGAATGACATCGACGCGCGCAGCCCGCCGCGCGGGAAGCAGCGATGCGGCCAGAGCAACCGCGAGTAGCACAAGGGCGGACAAAGTAACGGGCAATACCCCAGGGACTGTTACGTCGGCGACATAACTTCGAGCCACACGCGCCAGAACGAATCCAAGTACCGCTCCCGCCGCGATCCCCGTTATCGCCATTGTGGCGCCTTCAGTGATGACATCTTGAAACAGGCGTTTCGGCTGCGATCCAAGAGCCAGGCGAATTCCAAATTCGCGTGTGCGCGCACTAACGGAAAATGCCAGGACGCCAGCGACCCCCACAACCGCAATCGACAATGCGACTGCGGCGAACACGCCTAGCACCACCGACTTCAATCGTTGCGGACTCAGCACTTCGGCGCGGGCGTCTTCCAGCGTACCGGCACGTTCGATGGGTTGATCGGCCGAGAGATCGCGAATAATGCGCGAGACCGGCGTTATCAACGAATAGGGATCTACACTGGTGTGGATGAAAAGGCGGCCCCGATACAGTGGACCTTGTTCAAATGTATGATAGATGGTGACCGTAGGCTCGGGAGCCACGTGAACGTCATCGACGTCCGCAACAACGCCTATGATCCGCTGCTTTTCCGGTGAAGTGTTGCGACTGTTTTTCAAAACCGGGTCAGTCCAGAACACATGGCGATTGATGGGGTCTTGATTGGGAAACATTCGCTGCGCGAGCGTTTGGCTGATGATGGCCACCGGCTCTTTGTTTTTGACATCCGAGTTATTGAAATCGCGACCGGCAAGGATGGGAACTCCGACTGCGGCAAAAAACCCCGGCGAAATCACTCGATACTCCGCACGCGGATCGTCTTGACCCGCTGAATGATCGTGACCGTCGCCGCAGAATTGCAGCGTTGGTCCGGAGCCGGCATCGCGCCATGGAGCGACCATCCCGAACGCGGTCTTGTTCACGCCTGGAAGCGCATCGATGCGACGAATGACTTCCTTGTAGTAATCGAGCAGCTGCTGCTTTGTCTTTCCGTTGAACACGGCCGGGGTATTGATTGCGAGGACGTGACGCGGATCCATGCCGGTATCCTTCCTTTGCAATGCAAGCAGTGTGGTCACCAGCATGCTCGCGCCGACGAGGAGAATGAACGATGCGCCAATTTGTGTGATTACGAAGATGCGTTGGCGACGTTTGCTACCAGTGATTTGGCCGCTGCCACTGGAAACGTGCAATGCCTGTGAGGTCGCTTGCGGCAGACGCGGCACAAAAGCCAAAATGACTGCTGCCGCGGCGGCCAGAACGGCGCCAACCCACAGCAAACTGGAATCAACATTAAGATCGAGCGCACGCACCGAAAATCGCGACATATAGTGAGCCAGGATTTCCACCAGGGGTTGGGCGCACCACAGCGCCAGCGCGGCGCCACCGCCACACAGCAACAGGCTTTCAATCAACAGCATTCGGCGCAACGTCCAGTTACTCGCGCCGAGTGCAGTTCGGATCGCCAGCTCTCCTTCGCGGCGCACCGTTCGTGCCAGGATAAGGTTCGCGACATTGGAACACGCGACGACAAACAACAACGCTGAGGCAGCAAGCAGAATGAGCAATACAGTTCTTGCGCCGGAAGTGATCTGGTCACGCAGCAGCCGTGCCGAAATCTGAAAATCCGCCTGTTTTGAGTAAGCCTCCGGGTGCTCTTTTTTTATCGTCGCGTACACGGAGCGCAATTCGGCGCGCGCCTGGTCGAGAGTAGCTCCGGGAGCAAGTCGCGCGAAGAGTTCCGTCATGCGATGGGTGCGTTCGGTCACCATTGTCGCTCCCAGGTGATGTGGACTGCTGGAAACGTTTGCGATGATCTCGGTTTCCTGCGGGTACGGAATAGATGGTTCGAGGACACCAATGATCGTGCCGGTGCGGTCACCTTCCACGCCGCCGAGCCGCACGGTCTTGCCGATTACAGCAGGATCTTTTCCAAGCGCATTCGCCCAGAACCGGTAAGTGAGAACGACAACACTTGGAGCCTTGGAGCCATCATCCTGCGGTCCAATCAGCCTCCCGAGCACAGGACGCAACCCCATCACGTCGAAGTAAGAGCCGTTCACTACGCCGCCATTGACTTCGCGGGGCTCGCCCAAGCCGAGGACGGTGAAGGCAATGGTGGAAAAGTCACCAAATTCGCTCAGCGTTTTAACGCTTGCCTTCAGGTCCTGAATTTCCGGCATGGACCAGGTGCTGTTTTCAGTTCGCGTGCCCGGAGCGCTCTGCCGGATATAAATCAGCTTGCTTTCGTCGCGATTCACCAGTGGCTTGATCAGCACGCCTCGGACAAGGGTGTAGATCGCAGCGTTGGCGCCAATTCCGAGCGCCAGAGTGATGATCACGACAAAAGTGAATCCGGGCGATTTGCGGAGCTGACGCAAAGCGAACCTCAGATCGTTCATATCACTCTGTGCGTAGCGCTTGAATTGGATCGACCAGTGTGGCGCGACGCGCGGGGATCACACAGGCGAGCAGCGCTGAGACGGCCAAACCAACCGTCGCCGCGCCGAGCAAAAATGGATCGTGTGGTGAAATCTGATAGAGCTGGGTCGCAATCAACCGACCGACGGCAAATGTCCCCGCCAGACCAATGACCAAACCGAGAATGACGGGGTTCATTCCCTGGCGCACCACTAACCGCAGAACGTCCGTTGTCTGTGCGCCCAACGCCATCCGCACTCCAATTTCGCCTGTTCGTTGTTCGACAGTGTAAGCGACGGCCCCGTAAATTCCGACGACGGCGAGCAACAAAGCGATACCCGCAAAAACACCGAGTAACGTCATTGTCAGTCGCTGCTGGCCAAGGGATTGTGACACGATCGCGTCGAGAGTATTGGGTTGCAGAATTGGCAATCCGTTATCGATCTTATTCAGCGCCGAACGAACAATCCCCACCGTCGCTTCTGGTTTGGTTGCGCTGCGGACGAGAATGTTGAGGAACGGCGCACTGCGTTGCGGCCATGGCCGATAAAATTCAACATCATTCGACTTAGACAGCTCCTGGGAGCGAACGTCACCCACGACACCGATCACTTCCGCCGCGAGACCGTTGCCATTCTCGGTGCCGAAAAGAATTTGACGGCCGAGTGGGTTTTCGTTCGGAAAAAGTTTTTTTGAGGTCGAGTTGCTCAGAATCACGACCAACCGCGAATCCATCTTATCTTGTTCGTTGAAGTCGCGGCCCGAGAGGAGCGGAATGCGGAGCGTCCGAAAATAGTTAGGCGAAACGCTGCGCGTCAGGCCGAGCGGCCGCTGATTTACTGGAACGGGATTTCCATCGACACGTGCATACGGGGATGACGATCGATTCCCGGAGAGCGGGACCGCGTCAGTAACTGCATCGGCCTCGACGCCGGGAGCAGTCTGCAATTCTGCTTGCAATCTTTCCGCGAAGCGCGCGCGTGCTTCGGGATCGGGATATTTCGCCGGTGGAAGACCGATTCCTCCGGCCCAAACGTGTTCTGATCGGAACCCCGCCTCCTGCCGGCTTAACCGCACAAAGCTGGAAATCAGCATGGCCGCTCCCGCCAGCAGCACCACCGATAATCCAACTTGCGCTGCGACTAAACCACGGCGGAACCGATGTTGACCGCGACTGCCGCTGGCTCCACGTCCGCCTTCCTTAAGCCCTCCGACGAGATCGGCCCGCGAACTCTGCCATGCAGGATAAAGACCCATAACAAGCCCTGTGACAAGCGATAGTCCCAGGGCGAAAACGAGGACCGGCCACTGCAGTTTTACTTCACTTTCCAGCGGAACGTTTTGCCCAGCTAATTTGGGAACAACCGAGACCGTCCAAACCGCCAGGAACAATCCTACTAAACCTGCGATGACGCTTACCAGTGTGCTTTCGAAAACAAATAAACGTACGATTCCGCGCCTTTCCGCCCCAAGCGCCATGCGCAAGGCAATCTCGCGCTTACGTCCCGTGAACCGTACCAGCAACAAATTTGCGACATTGCTGCACGCAATCAGGAGTACCGCACCGACTGCAGCAAGCAGCGTCAAAAAAGCCGGACGCAAATCTCCGGTGACATCTTCCGCCGCTGAAACAAGGTACGGCGACCAGGTGTTG
>DASREH010000148.1:0-38560 GCA_035652195.1 Candidatus Udaeobacter sp.
CCTTAACGTTGTAAGACGGACGAATACCTCGCACATCCACAACCGCCGGCTCCACGATTGGTTGGAACTCGATTCAGTTAAGTTCTGTTTCGGTTTTACTCGCCTTTGCCTGCCGCTCTGTTTCCTTCCTTCACCGCTTGAGCTTCAGTCATGTACTTGCCCTTTTTCGTCGTGCCATAAAAGCGCGATCCCTCCTTGTGGTAGATGTGGGACTCTGAGTTCACCCACACCAGACCGTGGCCTCCGCCGGGAGCCGGTGGATTAGCCGCTGTTTCAGCACTGCGGTTCTTTGCAGACGTACTTTGTACGGCTGCTGGAGTCGTCGCCGCAGAGCTCTTGGGCTTGAACAGATCGCCAATCGAGAATTTGCCGGGGGATGGTGAAGCCTTCGCTTCTGCCTCTGTCTTTTTGCGACTGGTTTTCGCTTTCGAGGCCGCCGCGGGTGAAGCAGCCGCCGCAGCAGGGCTCGTGGCGGCGTTAGGCTCTGCTTTCTTGCGACCGCGTTTTGGCTTTGGTGCGGCAGCTGGCGATTCTGCCGGCGCGGGCGATGCAGTTGTTGCGCTCGTAGATGCCGCCGTATCAGCCTTCTTTCGGCTTCGATGCTTCGCCGGCGATTCGCCTGGCGTAGGCGACTGAGCTTGCAAGGCGCAAACGCTGGCAAAACCGATTGTGAGGAACAGGGTGACGAATCTTTTAATCATGGGGCGAGCGTAACGAAAGCGCGACATTTTCGTCAATTCGTTTCCTGACGAAGCGACTGCCAACACGAGAAGAGGCTGGCCATTCCGCCTCTGGCTGCCCTCGAGCCCCGGACGGTTATTCGGGGACTTAGCTGACAGGTTTCACTAGTTGAGCGCGGCAGGCGCCTGCGCTACAATCGGCCGGGATGCTTGATTTGTTTTTGGGATGTCTCAAATGGGCCGCAGTTGGCTTCGTCGTCGCGTTTACGCTGATGAAGCTATTCGAGGCGAGTCATATTCACGACGACATTCCCAAGCCTGCGTTTAAGATACGTCAAACTAAGCGCGCGACGTTGGTATTATCGAGTTTTGCGGCCATGCTATCCGCTTTGGTTTGGCTGCTGGTGCAAAAGCTGGATTAGCGGTTCACGCAGCCGGCTGAACCGGTTCCGCCGCGGAGCCACGGTCAACCCATGTAGAAGCCGCCGTTCACGTTTAGAACGTGTCCGGTAATGTACGAAGCCATTGGGGAGGCGAGAAAAAGCGCTGCATTTACGATCTCATTTACGTCACCCAGCCGACCGAGCGGAATTTGCTTGATGAAAGTTTGCGTCACTTCATCGGGCATCCCCTTGCTCATCCCCACATCGATGAACCCGGGAGCGATAGCGTTCACGGTAATGTTCTGACGCGCGAACTCTCGCGCCGACACCTTCGTGAGCGCAATAATGGCTGCTTTGCTCGACGAATAGTTCGCCTGACCAAATAACCCAAGCTGCCCACTAACGGACGACATATTCACGATCCGGCCGCCGTTTCTCAAAATCGATGCGGATTTTTGAATGACGATGAATGTGCCGGCAAGATTTACGCGGACAACGTTCTCAAAGGTTTCTACCGGCATCTTCTTAATCGTACGATCATTAATGATCCCGGAATTGTTCACGAGAATGTCGAGCCCGCCATGGCGATCCTGTATTTGCTTCATCATGGCCTCGACCTGCGCTGGCTGCGTCACGTCACATTCAACCACCAACGGTTCATTGAGTTCGCCCGCCACCTTGGTCGCATCGGCTTGGTTTTGTCCCTGCGGGTCCGCCACGAAATTCACCACGCATTTCGCGCCGTGTTGACCAAACGCTTTGATCATCTCCGCGCCAATTCCCCGCGAACTGCCGGTCACCAACGCGACTTTACCGCTGAAATCAAGTAAATCAGGCATTTGACGATTAACGATTTAACGATTTAACGGTTCAAGGCTAGATTTTTCCAATGCCTTCACCGATTCGAATTTTGACAGCCGTCCCTATTTGCGATGGACATGACAGCGCGATCAATACAATCAACCTGGAATTTATTCGGCATGGGATTGAAGTCATTTACCTTGGTTACCATCGTTCTGTAGGCGACATCGTTCGAGCCGCAATTCAGGAAGACGTCCGGGCCATCGGCATTTCGAGCTACAACGGCGGTCATGTCGAATTCTTTGCGGAAGTTGTGCGCCTTTTACGAAAGCGCGGAGCGAACGACATCAAAGTGTTTGGTGGCGGTGGCGGAACAATCACGCAGGAAGACGCAGCGGCAATGAAGCGCAAAGGCGTGGATAACATTTTCTTTGCCGGAACATCACTCACGGAAATGGCCGATTACGTTCGCCGGCGTTACGGAAAGCCACGGGGCAAACGGCCGCGTGCGACGTCCGCCGAGCAACAACTGGCGCATCAGTTGACCGAGATAGAAGACAGGAAAAAAATCCGAAATCCAAAATCCAAAATCCAAAATCCGCGCAAAACGCGGGTCATCGGCTTCACGGGTCCCGGTGGCGCTGGCAAAACGACGCTTATTGACGAGCTCGTTCTTCGTTTTCTGAACCAAAATCCTAATGACCGAATTGCGATCTTATCGCACGACCCGAGTGTGATCGGCGAAGGAGCATTGCTGGGTGATCGAGCCACAATGATCAATTCGCAAAACGATCGCGTGTTCATGCGCAGTATGGCCACGCGCGGCCAGGCTGGTGGGCTGTCGCCAGCCACGCACGATTCTCTGGCACTACTCGCCAGGTCTGGATTCGACTACGTGATTATCGAAACGGTGGGGACTGGCCAGGAGGCCATGCCGTTTCAAAAAAATGGCATCGTCGATCAGACCATACTTGTAATGAACCCCGATTACGGAAGCCGGTTGCAATTGCAAAAAATCGTCATGCTCGATCTCGCCAATATCGTAGTGGTAAACAAAAGCGATCTTCAGCGCGCGCGCACAGCACACACCGAAATTGAACAGCGCCTGGAACAGAACCGCCGTAATCAGCGACTGATCGACACAGTAGCGAAACGACATCGCGATCCTGGCGTCGATAAACTATTTGGATTAATTTCGCGGAGGGAGTCGTAACGGCGGATGTCAAACACCCAGACCGCATCGGTCGGCTGGCACAATTGACTCCACAACGAATGAAAGGAACAAATGAGCAAACTCGGACAGGTCGTTGAGTCGATCGAGAAGTACAACAAATTCGTTCTCGACCAGGTCAAACGCGCGCGCACCGATGAGAAATTTGGGCGCGAACTGCTGGGACGTTGGACTGATATCAAAGCCAAAATTCCAGTCACCCGAACGCCAACCGGATTACCTTTGCCTCGGCTGGCACTACCCGAGATCGATGACCCGGGTGAGGTCGCCCGCTATTTGTTCGGCGAAGGGTTACCGGGTGAATTTCCATTTCTCAATGGCGCCTATCGCGAGATGTATTTGGAACCAGTTCGCGAGGTCGAAAGCTTCGAAAAAAACGGCGGACCTCCGCAACGGCAAGAGCGGGCTCCGTTGCCGCAAGCCGAAGAGCCGACGCGTCTGTTCTCAGGTCTCATGCTGGCAGAGGATACGAACGAACGCTTTCACTACCTCACCCAGCATCAGCGAACGCATCGCCTTAGCACTGCGTTCGATGGACCGACACTCTACGGCATGGACAGTGACGCGGACGGCGTTTTCGGAAAAATCGGTGAGGGCGGCGTAGCAATCGACACCGTCGAGGACATGGTTCGACTTTACGACGGTTTTGATCTCGGCTCGCCGAATTTTTCCGCATCGATGACCATCAGCGGTCCGGCGCCAATCATTATGGCCATGTACATCGCTGCGGCTAAGCGCAGGTTTGGCCCAAAAGTCGTTCCGAAGCTGCGTGGCACCATTCAGGCGGACATCTTCAAGGAAGTCCAGGCGCAGAATGAAACGATTTTTCCAATCGAAGCTTCGCTGCGTTTTCTTACTGACATGGTCGAGTTCACGACAGAGCAAATGCCGCGTTGGTATCCGATTTCAATCAGCGGATACCACATCGGCGAGGCGGGTTCCACACCAGTGCAACAAGCCGCTTACACGCTTTCAAACGGATTCGCTTACGCAGAGATGTTCGCAGCCCGCGGAATTCCAGTAGATCAATTCGGGCCGCGGCTCTCGTTCTTTCTGGATTGCGGTCTCGACGTGGAATATGTCGCGCTCGCTCGCGTATCACGTCGCATATGGGCAATTGGAATGCGGGACGTTTTCGGCGCAGGACCGCGGGGGCAGCTTTTCAAATTGCACACGCAGACCAGCGGCCGATCGCTTATCGCAGCAGAATTCAAAAATAATCTGACCCGCACTGCGGCAGAGCTGATGCTCGCTTACATGAACGCAACGAATTCGTGTCACTCCAACAGCGCTGACGAACCGTTCACAACGCCGACCGAAGAATGGATTCGGCTGGCCGCCCACGGCCAGGCGATCTTGCTGGAGGAGTCCGGCATTTTTAAACATACCATGAACATGCTAAGCGGATCGCCCGGAATGAAAGCCGTCGAGCGTTCCGTGGAGGCGGCCATTCTTGATGAGTTTCGTGAGATTGAGCGATTGGGCGGCGTGCTCGCGGCAGTGGAAGAACGTTACCAGCGAAGCCAGATCCAGAACGCCGCTCATCGTTACGAACAACAAATTTACAACGGCACTCGTCCAATCATCGGCCTTAATCGTTATCGCAACGGCGACGATACACCGGAAGTGAAGCTGGTGCGCACCCCTCGCAAAAAGCAAGAATTGCAGGTCGACCGTCTGGCAAAATTTAAAAAGAAAAATGCCGACAAAGCGGATCGTGCCCTGGATAAGCTCGCCGAGGTAGTCGAACGGGGCGAAAATTGTTTTCCCATGTTACTCGAAGCTGCGGAGGTCTGTTCGTTAGGGCAAATCAGTGGCCGCTTGCAGGAAGTAGTCGGACGTTTCCGACCAATGGTTTAAAGCCGACTGCCGCCACACTGACAATCACCGTGAAATCCGAACGGAGCGTGTCGGCTTGTCCTTCGTATGCAGGCAAACCCTGCTACTCTTTCGCCCGCTTGAGCCGCATGTTGTCTCCGTAAAACGCGAGGCAACGTTCGTCCACTACTCGCGTGGTTTGCATGACACGATGATCGCATCGCCGGCACGCTTGATGGTGCCGGTTCCCGAATTGCTAAAGCTGTCTTCCCATTTAAATTCCAGCGCGTTGGCCCCTTTGATCCTGGCGTCGCCCCCGCCATCTGGTGCGGCACCACGTCCGTCCTTGTAGGCGGCATCGAACGAAACCTGAATTGCGTTTCCAGTTTGCTCGATCACTAATTGAAAGCCTGCCTCGCCATTGAGGAGGTTTTCGTTCCTGTATTTACCAGTCCACGACTTGGGTTCTGCAGAGAATCCGTTCGACACCATCAGGAACGTCGCCGCAGCGATAATGCCGCTTCGTCTCATTTCACCAGCATAACGATTCGGCAAAAGCCCGGCAAGGCGGCGTCAAATTTTGCCGCACGTATCCTGACCGCGGCATTCGAAATCCTTTGAGAGACCATGCCCGGTGAGGCATACATCGGCACCAGCGGCTGGAATTACAAAAGCTGGCGCAAGACCTTTTACGGCGACACGCCGCAGAAACAATGGCTGCCGTTCTGCGCGGAACATTTCACCAGTATCGAGGTCAACGGCACCTTCTATCGGTTGCAGGAAAAGAGCACATTTGAGAAATGGCGCGATGAAACGCCCGACAATTTCCCGTTTGCCATCAAAGGTCACCGGTATGTCACACACAACAAGAAGCTGCTCGACGTTGAGGAACCGGTGATTCGTTGCCGCGAATCGGCTTCACCTCTGGGCCAAAGGCTCAGAGCTGTCGTGTGGCAGCTTCCGGCGTTTCTGAAAAAAGATCAGCAGCGTTTGGAGAAGTTCCTGAAGACCTTATCCCGCTGGAGCAGTACGCGACACGCGATCGAGTTTCGCCACAAATCCTGGTTCGACAACGAAGTCGCAGATTGCCTGAGCAAGCACAACATCGGCGTTTGCATGTCCGATGCGCCTGATTGGCCAATGTGGCAGAAGGTTACAACTGACCTGGTTTACGTTCGGCTACATGGTCACACCCGCAAATACGCGTCCAGCTACAGCACGCCAGCCCTTAACAAATGGGCAACACGCATCCGCGGCTGGCTACGACAGCGTTGCGCCGTACACATCTATTTCGATAACGACGCTGAAGGCGCCGCCCCGCGGAACGCACTTACCCTTTTAGAAATATTGGACAAACCGAGCGCCCGCGCCGTCTGACAACTCGGAGACGACAAAGTCGATACTGGATTCAAGCGAGCGGTTCTCCACAATCTGCTCACTGCACTGCCATTCACACAAACGCCGTACAAGGATCGTTACCAAACCGGCTTGGGAGCTACACTTCAAAATTGAAGTCACCGCGCCCTTTGACAATGCGGGCAAAACCAGGCGGTACGTCCCCCAATTGTCAGTGATCTTAAAACTCTTCCGCATCGAGGACATTTAGAGCCTTTTTCACGGTGCGACAACAGCCACGAATTCGGCAGCTGATTCGCGCCGGCTTTTGCCGCAATGGCCTTTCGCAAGACGTGGTCAGACGCCCGGAATAGTTTTGTAAGAGCTTTATCGCCCAATCGCGATACGTCCGTTGCCGGATGGATGCGGGCGCGAAACAGAATTTCATCGGCGTACAGATTACCAATACCTGCGATAATCTGCTGATTCAGCAGAACCGACTTAACCGCCCCACGATGGTTGCCAAGGATGTATCTAAACTTCGGGAGATCGATCTTTAACGCGTCCGGTCCTAGCGCGTGCCTTTTTAGAAACTCATCGACATTCCTGACCAATCCAATTTCACCAAATTGTCGTTGATCGTTGAAGGCGAGTCGATGGTTGTTGGTGAAACCAAAGACCACTCGCGCATGCCGCGGGACTGCCGCGCTACGTTTGAAATACTGGAGTGATCCCGTCATGCCAAAGTGGAGTCGCAACCAGAACTCGCCATCTGTCCGGACAAAAAGATGTTTGCCATGACGACGGCTGGTTTCTAAGAAACGCCCATCTAATCGGCGCGCCAGCGCGCGAGCCGACACCCCTTTCAAGACGTACACATTTCGCACGTCAACCTGCGCGATACGCTGGCGCAATGCCGTGGCATCGAGATATCGCTTGTATATTTCAACCTCAGGCAACTCTGGCATCGGCGGTTTACCTGAGCTTCTCGATCAGTTCTTTCAGTGCGACCGCGTTGTTATGCTTTGTGTCTTTGGCGGCGAACAGCAAAGTAACCGTTCCCTTCTTGGCATCTTCCGCAAGCTGCTCGAGCTTGTCTGAATGATCCTTCAGCTCGCTGGCATATCGCCGCTTGAACTCCTTCCATCGCGTTGGTTCGTGCCGAAACCACTTACGTAATTCGGCGCTGGGAGCGATCTCCTTCAGCCAGTGATCTATCCGCGCTTCTTTTTGCGTCAGACCGCGAGGCCAGAGCCGGTCAACCAACACACGCCGGCCATCCGTTTTGTCTGGCTTGTCATAGATGCGCTTAAGGCGAATGCCCATGTTCAGGTATCGCAGCACAAATTCCAACCAGTTGTCTGCAGTCTCAGATGGAGGTTGGTACTTGAATTTTGCTGGATCATCGAGTTCCAAATTTGCGTAACGGAACCATGCCACTCAATCAAATCAAAAGATTCACTGGAGTCTTAAGAAGGTCTCCAGCCGAAGCGGTATTTAATCCGTGGTGGCAGGTGGATTCGGAGAACGATATCGGCCGCAGTGCACCAGTCATTCGAAGAAGACATTTAGCTGCCTACCTTTGCGAGCGTCTCGGCAATGCGAAGGTGGTTGTGATCGGCGAAGCTCTCGGTTATCGCGGCGGCCACTTCAGCGGAATTCCCATGACCTCAGAGCGCATCCTGCTGGGAAAAAAACAAGATGTCGGAATAGAACCTCAGCATGTTTTTTCCAGCATAAAGGCCAGACGAACCAGCAAACGCGAACAGTGCCCGGACGGTTTTTCCGAGCCAACAGCAACCATTGTTTGGAGTTCCTTCCTGGAGCTTGGCGTGAAACCCGAGGAATTTGTTCTGTGGAACGCATTCCCATGGCATTCATTCGATCCGCGTCGCGGTTTGTTAAGCAATCGAATGCCCACGAAGCTTGAGCAATCGGCAGGCCTACCGGTGCTTAGAGCTTTTCTCGACCTGTTTCCATGTCGCGCAATCATCGCGCTGGGCAATGTCGCTGCGTCGCAATTGGAACAACTCCATATTGAGTGCCGTCCCCTCCGTCATCCGGCATCCGGCGGAGCCAGGCTGTTTCGCCAAGGCATTGCAAAGCTGAAGAAACATCTCGTCTAATTACTATCAACGGAAGTGAATACCCGCGCCAAGCGACCGAGGTGCGAAACAACTCTGTATGGGTACATGCGAAGTTTGCGAAAACCAATATGACAAGGCGTTTGAAGTGATCGTGGATGGTAAGCATCACACGTTTGATAGCTTTGAGTGCGCGATCCACGCGCTGGCCCCAGTCTGTCCACATTGTAACTGTCGGATTGTTGGGCATGGGGTCGAAGCCGATGGGCAAATCTTCTGTTGCGTCCATTGCGCACGCAGGACTGGCAAAACAACGTTGAAGGACCGCGAGTAAACGCCGAAGAAGGTTATCCGAATCTCTCGTTTAGACGCCAATTTCCGCGTGTCGAAGCCCGGATTATCAAGGAAGCGTATTTCTGTCCTCTAATTAGCGGGATCCTTGCTTCTTGCTGCGGAATCCGTCGACGTTGTTCTTGTATTTGCGACTTTGTCCCAGACCTTTCCTTGCTCCTCAATGAAGGTGTGGACGGCGTGCCGCGTCATTTGTGTCACTCGTCAGGCTAAAATGCGTTCTGACCGTTGAGCGTCGCCTTCAGATCGCGCTACGCGTTCGTGGGTCTATCCCGAAGGCCTTCGAGAGAACTCACGGCAAAGAACTACAACTGCTACTAATAACGACGCCTAAGGGTTCGCGTATTCGCGGCATCTGAAACGACCTGGATAGGTTACCGCCGATTGTCAGCCTGCCATCAACAAACAGGCGAACACAACGCTACACACACTGGAACAGTGAATCGCGCTTTCAGCGCTGATTATCTTAGATGGTGCACCACACCTGGGGCGTTGCCCCAGGCTACGACTGAAGACCGCGCCTATGGCGCTAGGATCCATGCCCATTCGTTAGCGTTGCGCGTTGCCCCAGGCTACGACTGAAGACCGCGCCTACGGGCTAGGATCCAATGCCCATTGGTGAGCGTTGCGCGTTGCCCCAGGCTACCACTGAAGACCGCGCCTACGGCGCTAGGATCCCATGCCCATTGGTGAGCGTTGCGCGTTGCGCAGGCTAGGAGTCGAAGACCGCGGCTATGGCGCTAGGATCCCATGCCCGTTGTTCAACGTTGCGCGTTGCAATAACATGCGCATAGCGCCACAGGCGCTAATCATTTTAGCCTGGGGCAACGCCCCAGGAATATTGAGCCCGCGCACGTCTCGAAGGAATCATTGCAAAAAGCTTCGCCGCTGAAGTAGAACAAGATTATGGAGGAAGACTCGCCGTCGGTTGCGACTCAGGGGAGACCTGGCTGGTGGAAGCGAAACTGGCACTGGTTCGTGCCGGTTGGATGCGTGAGCGTGTTAATGCTATTCGCCACTTTTGCCGCCTCGGTTGCGTTAATCGTGTTCGGCGCGATGAAATCGACAGACGTTTATAAAAACGCTTTGGCTCGAGCGGAAGAGCACCCTTCCGTCATTGAGGCTCTCGGATCGCCGGTCAAAGCGGGGTTTCTTGTCTCTGGAAACACGAACGTGAATGGCGCATCCGGTGAGGCGAACCTGTCCATCCCCATTTCGGGGCCGAAAGGAAAAGGAAAGATCTACGTGGCAGCGACCAAATCGCTCGGACAGTGGCATTACTCCGGTCTCGTTGTGGAAATCGAAAAAAACCATCAACGAATCGACCTTCTTCGGAACAGTGCCTCCGTACAATCGCCGTGACCACTGCCGTGCAGCCCACCACCGCGAAGCTTTCAGTCAGGGCAATTCTCCTCGGAATTCTGGCCGGCGTTGTCGGCGTCGCCGCAGGATTATTTCTCGGCTTTGCATTGGGCGCCGGGCTCGCGGCTGCCTTTCGCGTTTCCACGTTTGAAGGCGAAGCCGGTTATTTCGCGGCCGCGATTGCTCTACTCGTGACTTGCATCGTCGCTCCGGGTCTTGTTGTTCTCACCCTTTACTGGCGCGGCGTACGCGGTCTCTACCTTTTTTTGGGTTTGATCGTGGTTTGTTTATCGCTCGGTCTTATCACTGTGTCCGGTTTCGGAATCTGGTATGCCGCTCAACCGCATGTGCTGAACATTAATGGACCAACCCCGCAGCTGGAATTTGAGGTAAAACCCCCAGCTGGACAATCCGTCGAAAGCCTGGCTGACGTAGAGCCGGAACTCAATACGGACCGCAACGCGATGCCAGGTTACTGGCACAGCGATCCAGCTAACCATCCTGGAGTGCGCACGGGCTTCGTAGAACTCTATTTCCGCACGTCGCAACGTCTGTTCGTGCTGAAATTTCCAAATGACGCCGATAGAATTTTCCGCCTGAAGCTGCCCGCCAATCCAATGAAGCCCACGTACCGTGAGTGGTCGGATTGGCAGAACCCCGATTTCGTAGCGAAAAAGAACGAACAACCCTCCCGCGCATCGGGCGGAAACGATTATCAGATCCGCTACAGAATGGATTATCAGGACCGATAATTTCTAATTCGACGCCAGCTGAAACGCGTTCTCCTCACTGCGTTGACAAAGATGGCGCCCCATCTGCCTGAGGCGGGCAAGGCGGCTACAGCACTGAGCACTGTGTTTCGCGCTTTCTCGTAGTCTGGGGTTGTAGACACCGCAGTATGGCGCCCTGAAAAGTGGAACGCGTCGTGGTAAAAACTCCGGCTTTGCCGTTGGAATGTGCGTTGGTGGGGTTTCCTTGCGATCGCTTGCAGGAGGAGCCCTTTGACCCATTACTTTGTTTATCGGCACCTGGTTTACCTAATCCCTCGCGCACGTAAATTGCGATATGATGATTTCTGAGGAGCAGGTCAACGAGGCTTTGAAGTCCGTGAAATATCCGGGGTTTAGTCGCGATATTGTTTCATTTGGTCTCGTGAAGTCGGTGCAGATCGAGAATGGCGACGTCAAGGTCCAGCTCGCATTGGCAACAAACGATCCAAATGTTCCGGCAGCAATAAAGAACGACGCTGAGAAAGCGCTGCTATCGATTGCAGGCGTTCAGCATGCCAAAGTGCTGATCGACATTCACGCGCCACCAGCAGGCGCCGGCACAGGCGTGGGTGCAACGCGGATCCCTGGAATCAAGCATGTAATTGCTGTGGCAAGCGGCAAAGGCGGCGTAGGAAAATCAACGGTGGCGGCAAATCTCGCGGTAGCGCTGGAGCAAACAGGCGCGCGAGTAGGATTATGTGATTGCGACATCTACGGACCGAGTATTTCCCTGATGTTTGGGACGCGCGAGCGTCCGATGGCGACGGAAGAAAATAAAATCGTTCCCATTGAGCAATACGGTTTGCGGCTGATGTCCATGGGGTTTCTGCTCGACGATACTTCGCCCGCAATTTTGCGTGGACCAATGGTAACGCGGTACACCCAGCAATTCCTGCGACAGGTCGAATGGGGCGAGCTGGATTACCTTGTGCTCGATTTGCCCCCTGGAACTGGCGATATCCAGCTCACGATCGTGCAGACTGTTGCATTGTCGGGCGCGATCATTGTAACTACGCCGCAGGAAGTTGCGCTTATCGATGCCCGCAAAGCCGCCACCATGTTCGACAAGGTCAACGTGCCCGTGCTCGGGCTGATCGAGAACATGAGTTACTTCATCTCTCCCTCTGACGGCAAACACTATCATATTTTTGGCAGTGGCGGCGGCGAACGTGAAGCGAAGCGGCTCCGCGTCCCATTGCTGGGCCAGATTCCTATCGACATCGCCACTCGGGAATCAGGCGACCGTGGCATGCCAATCGTGGGAGAGAATCCAAAATCCCCTGTGACAACCGAGTTCAAAAAAATTGCCGATACCGTGCGCAGAACAGCGCCATTTTGAAATCCTCGCAACTCCGCGTTGAATAAGAGTTAAATAAACAGCGCCTTGCCTTCGTCGAATCCAATGGGTTCGATTATGTTGACTCGTGCCAGGTTTTATGAAAGAAAATCCTGAGATGCCATCTTCAGAAGAGGATCAATCTCAATTCGTAAAGAATTCGGTTCTATACAAGGAGTTTCTCGCGGAGCGAGCCGAGATCCTGAAGCACAAGTGGATCGAAAGCGAGAAGGCCGGCAAAGATATCGGGTTTGAGAAGGCTTTGCTGGACTGGATCGTTAAACATCGCTCCAACTGGCGGGAGCGACGAAAGAAGGAGGCGCGCACCGAAAAGTCCGCCTCCTAATTTTTTTGTTCCTTTAATGAGATCCCGCGAGGTCTCGAAGGAAATGCATGAATCAAGAAAATCAAAAGACAGCTGATACCGCGATTCTGACAATGGACGCGGAGGCAATTCGTCGAGCGCTCCAACGAATTGCGCATGAAATCGTTGAGCGAAATCCACGGCTCACTGATGTCGTACTGGCGGGAATTCCCTCGCGCGGAGTGGAAATTGCCCGGCGGATCGCAGCATTTATTCACGCCATCGGTAACATTGAGGTTGAGACCGGCGTTATCGACGTGGCAATGCATCGCGATGACGTGGGAACGCGGTCCGAGTTGCCAATCGTGCGCGAAACGAAACTTCCCATGCCGCTGGGCGAACGCACTGTCATCATTGTTGACGATGTTCTCTACACCGGGCGCACCGTGCGGGCCGCGATGGACGCCATCAATTCATTCGGACGACCTGCAAGGATTCAGCTCGCGGTACTAGTCGATCGCGGCCATCGGGAACTACCTATTCGGCCCGATTACGTGGGAAAGAATTTGCCGACTTCCGGCAACGAAAAAGTCCGCGTCTGCCTCGAACAAACTGATGGACAACCTGACGAGGTACGTCTGCAAAAGCCATGAACACCTTCCCTCTAACATGACCACGCGGTGGACACGGAAAGATTTGCTGGGTTTGCGCGAATTATCGGCAGAAGAAATTAACTTCGTGCTCGAGACGGCCGACGCATTCAAACAGGTCGGCGCCCGCGAGATCAAAAAGGTGCCTGCTCTCCGAGGAAAAACGCTTTTGAACTTCTTCGTCGAACCGAGCACGCGCACGCGCACCTCGTTTGAGCTGGCTGCGCTTCGGTTGAGCGCCGACGTGATCAATATCTCGGCAACTACGTCGAGTCTGAAGAAAGGCGAAACGCTCAAAGACACCGCGCGCAACCTCGAGGCCTTGCACGCCGACATTCTTGTTTTACGTCACAGCTCTGCAGGAGCGCCGCAGTTCCTGGCCGATCGTCTTAAGGCCAGCGTAATTAATGCCGGCGACGGGGCACACGAACATCCAACGCAGGCGCTGCTCGATCTGTACACTATCCGCGAACGACGGAAGAAAATCGCCGGTCTTCGCGTAGCGATCGTGGGAGATATTCTCTTCAGTCGCGTCGCTCGTTCGAATATTTTCGGCCTGCTTAAGCTTGGCGCGCACGTAACGCTGGTTGGTCCCAGCACGTTGGTACCACCCGAGTTTGAGAAACTAGGCGTCGAGATATCGCACCGGATCGAGGATGTGCTGCCAACAGCTGACGTGGTGAATTTGTTGCGCATCCAGCACGAGCGCCAGCGTAGAGAATATTTCCCGGGGATTGGCGAATACATCAGCTTATTTGGTTTGACCAAAGCGCGGGCAAAACTTTTGAAGCCAGACTGCCTGATTATGCATCCCGGCCCGATCAATCGTGGCGTGGAGATCGACAGTGAGGTCGCCGATGGTTTGCAAAGCGTCATTCTCGATCAAGTGACTAATGGTCTCGCTGTCCGCATGGCGGTTCTCTACTTATGTGGAGGAATCTCGGGATGAGCACGGCAATCATTCGAAACGGCCGTGTCATCGATCCCGTCAACAGGCGAGACGAAGTTAGCGATGTTTACATTGCAGACGGAAAAATCGTCGGCTCCAGATCCGAAATCCGATCCGCCTCAGGCGGAGCGAAATCCGAAGCTGAAGAAATTGATGCAGCCGGATTAATTGTCGCACCGGGGTTGATCGATATGCACGTGCATCTGCGCGAGCCGGGGTTCGGTCATAAGGAAACGATCGAGTCGGGGGCGCGCGCCGCCGCAGCGGGCGGATTTACCACGATTGTTTGCATGCCGAATACGTGGCCTGCAGCAGATACTCCCAGCACGATCGGATGGATCAAGGATCGTGCGGCCGAAGCCGCTTGCGTGAATGTCTTGCCGGCGGGGGCGATTTCAAAAGGTCTCGCGGGCGAAGAGCTCGCGCCCATCGGGTCGCTGGCAAAGGCTGGAGTCGTGGCCATTACGGACGATGGTCATTGCATCCAAAATCACGAGGTCATGCGGCGCGCGGTTGAGTATGCTCGCATGGTCGGTGTTCCAGTCCTCGATCATTGCCAGGACTACAATCTGGTCGGCAATGGAATTGTGCATGAGGGTTACTGGAGCACGCTTCTTGGCCTTCCCGGCTGGCCCGCCGCAGGCGAAGAAGCCATTGTGATGCGGAACATTTTGCTGGCGCAACTGTGCAATCATCCGATCCATTGTCAGCACATCAGCACAGCTGGAAGTGTGCGATTACTCCGTGAAGCGCGAGCGCGCGGGGTGAAAATAAGCGGGGAGGTTTGTCCTCATCACATCGCGCTCACAGATGAAGCGATTCAGAATTTCGACACGAATTACAAAATGAATCCTCCGTTGCGATCGGCACAAGACGTTGAAGCCCTGTTGCAGGGAATCGCCGATGGGACCTTGTCAATCTTATGTTCTGACCACGCGCCGCACGCGGGGTTTGAAAAGGAAGTCGAATTCGACGTGGCCCCATTCGGGATCATCGGTTTGGAAACTGAGGTCGGCCTTTTCGTTGATCTGCTCGTGCACAAACATGCCACGATCGATATGGCACGATTGATCGAGATGTACACCATCGAGCCCGCGCGATTGCTAAATTTGGAATCAGGTACTCTTTCGGTGGGTGCGCGTGCTGACGTTACGCTAATCGATCCGGCTCTGGCATGGACCGTTCAGAGCAACCAATTTCAATCGACCTCGCGCAATTCACCCTTTGACGGTTGGAAACTAAAAGGCCGCGCGGTACGAACAATGGTCGGCGGAAAAACCGTTTGGAAACTGTAGAGCGTTTCTGCGAAACGCTGATGTAAGTGATTGGCGTCTGACAGAGACGCCCTGCAAATCTAGCCGGCAGCGTAGCTGCCGTGGATGTAACTTTCGAGGTGTGCGATTGCAGCCTGCTGACAGGAGATGACGTGCTTCACCAGGTCCCCTATTGAGATTATTCCAATTACCTGGTCACCGGCGACTACGGGTAAATGGCGAATATGTTTGTCGGTCATCAGGCGAAGACATTTCTCCACTGGTTCACGCGCGTGCGTGACCGTCACGTTGGTGGACATAATCTCCGAAACTTTCGTTTCGCGGGAACGTCTTCCGCGAAGGAAGACCTTGCGCGTGTAGTCGCGCTCCGAAATGATGCCATTCAGTCGGTCTCCATCCATCACTAACAGAGCGCCCACATTCTTTTCGTCCATGATCCGGATCGCTTCAGAAACGGTTGCGTCGGACGGAATCGAAAAAATGTCCTTACTCTTCTGACTCAGAATGGCGCCGATGGTACCGCTAACGTCCATATGATCCTGAAAATTAAGTTACCGACAAACAGCAACTTAACATAAAACAATTTTCGCGGATGACGCAAAGCAAATAAACAGAAAACCGTTCATCGAGCCACGGCCCGGTATCTTCGCGGAGGAAGCTTGGGCGGGCGTTTCCCGTTAACGATGGCGCCCGCGACTGGAATGTACCGAAGTTCCTGGCGATCTGCTGCACAGCGTAACATCAATCCGCCACGGCTCATGTCCCCACGACCAACGAAGTCAATTGGAAACCGGAGCCGATCGCCAAAAGTTGCGAGCAGGACATTCACATATTTTTGTGTGGCGATGCTGCCGAGAAGAATAATCTCGCTGCGAATTGGCAATCTAGCTGCCAGAGCACGCGCATCTCTCTCAAGCGGCTCGCGAAAACGTGGATCATCACTCTGAATATCGACCGTTGCGAACTCGCGCAGATCATCGAGACGCACCAGCGTGTTGGCATCAAGCAGGCCACGCGTAGGCGTAATCACAAATACGCCGGGGATTCTCCTCGCGGGCCGCGCAAACGCCGTCGCGTACGCGATCTTTCCGCGAAAATAGAGTCCACTCAGGAACGTGAACACTTCCGCGATGGGTGCGCCATGTTTGCCGCGCAAGTTGCGCGCCAGCTCAAACTGCGCCCGTTCGTTCAGTACCGTTCGCGCTCTCTCGCCACCCGCATAGGCGGGTGACAGAAGGAAAACCCTGCAATTCCTCATGCTTTCAACCTGTTTGTCGGATTCAATTTTCACACGCGACGTTCTCGTTTTAATCCATCTCCCCCATAGATATCTTTTCTAAGGACACAAGCACATAACCCCGAAATTTCATTGCCCTGGTGCGGCAATATCGTTTTCCCTACTCGAGTTAAAGCCGACCGTGAACCAGCCTTTGTTATCCCATGAAAGCCATGTCTTGATAGCGCTGGATGTTCCACCGTGATCGAGACGATTTCGCCCAGCGACATTTGCCACGACGCTCGGCCGGTCAAAACCGGTTAGGTAGATGCGTGTTATGAACGTCAGTCACAGCAGATTCGACGCGGGACCTAACCGCACTCAGTCCTTGCTTTTCCGCCGCGCCATGCAAAATAATGCGGCCCATGCGTTCGCTCTGGCCGGTCAAATCCGGCGTCAACAACCATCGAAACGGAGAGGTCAATCACCATTCCGCGGGCGATCCTCGCCCGGATTTCCTTTGCGTGGGAGCGCAGAAAGCTGGAACGTCCTGGCTTTTTCACCAGCTCACTTTGCATCCGGATTTCTGGATGCCTCCAGTTAAGGAAGTGCACTACTTCGACTCGATGAGCAGAGTCAAACGTCAGAATCCTCCGCGGTGCAAGGATGAACGCGACCAATGGTTTCTGGCGAGACTGGGGCAACTCAGTGCGCTGCCCTACATCGATCTGGTGAACTACTCTGAATTGTTTACCGCCAAGAGGACACTTCTGTCCGGGGATATCACGCCGGCTTACTCCACGTTGAACGATGAACTCATTGGGCGAATCGTCGGCTATTTTCCAAACCTAAAAGTCATTTTTCTGGCCCGCGACCCTGTAGACAGAGCCTGGTCACAACTATCCATGAGCGTGCGGCTCAAGCATGTCGCTCCATTTGACGCAACAAATCCCGATGAAGTGCTGCGCAATTTGCTCAATCCAGGCGTGTTTTTGCGTTCCTACCCAAGCAAGATTGTTAAGCGCTGGCGGCGCTATGTTCGTCCCGATCTGTTCCGCATCTATTTTTTCGACGACTTGAAAGAGAACGCCGCTGAATTGCGGCGCACTATCCTGGATTTTCTTGGAGGCAATCCAGATAAACCGAGCGGCCCAATCAAACCGGATTACAACGGTCAAGGAGGAAAGGAAAAACTCCAGCTAACCGATAAAGTACGATCCTGCCTGGGTGAGTTTTTCGAAGAGGAACTTAAGGATTGTGCCGCAGAGCTTGGCGGACCAGCAAAAAAATGGCCCGCGCGATATGGTTTTTCGTTAATGATTCTGTTCCTGCAACTGATCGACGACTTCGACCTCCTATTCTGGTGTGATTGGCTCGCCTGAGGACGAGAACAGGTCTCCTACTCGCGCTGTCGGGCCCGATTTTCTGTGCATTGGAGCCCATAAAGCCGGAACTACCTGGCTTTATCAGCAGCTTAAATCTCATCCTGACTTCTGGATGCCTCCCGTAAAGGAGCTCCACTACTTTGATCAGCTAAGCAGGGTTCAACGCGCAACTGACCCGCCCTGCAGGGACGACCGGGATCATCGATTTCTGGAGCAACTGGACAGGCTCAGTGCTGAAGCCGGGATCAACCTCGAAAATTACGGGCGGCTATTTGAACCGAAGGCAGCGCTCCGTTCCGGAGACATTTCACCAAACTATTCGACACTGCCTGATGAATTGATTCGGCGGATCATTCGATATTTTCCAAATCTCAAGGTGATCTTTCTGGCACGTGATCCGGTCGAACGGTTCTGGTCGCATCTATCAATGGAAGTACATTACCGTCAAATCGAACCGTTCGATGCCACCGACGTTAATGAAGTCGCTCGTAACTTGTCTCGCCGGGGGATGCTTTTACGTTCCTATCCGAGCGTTGTTGCCGCGCGGTGGAAACGCTACGTCGACGCCGAGCGATTTCGCGTTTTTTTCTTCGATGACCTGCAAAACAACCCTGCTGAATTGCGACGCAGCATTCTTCATTTTTTGGCCGCTGATCCAGAAAAACGAGGCGCCCGACTTACTCAGAATCGCTGGACGGCGATGGAAAAGCTTCCTCTAACGGATCATGTGCGATCCTACCTTGCGAGGCTTTTCGAAAAAGAACTGAAAACGTGTGCGGCGCGTCTCGGCGGCCCAGCCAGAGATTGGCCGGCACGGTACGGTTTTTAGTGAATACTTAAACCTAATTTCCAGTTAGACGCGCTTCTGCAAGGTCAAGGTCACGCTGAATACGCCGCAAGGCATCGTCGTTGATCACACGATCGTTGCGTAAACTGATAATGGTTTGCCTTTCAACACGCAGGGCCTGTCGTTGCAAACGCTGATATTGTGGCGTCGCGATTTCGCCACGGCAGTCGTCCGGCCGTTCGGCGCAAAGGCGCAACTGTTCCACGCGTTCGTCGTACTCCGCCCGCAAACGATCCACCGTATCGGGCGAAAATTTGCCGCTGCTGCGAAGCTTTTCTATCGATTCGATTGCCGCCTGGTTAGCTTTCAACCGGGCCGTTCGCTCCTCTTCATCAGTCGAATTATCGGCTTTGATGCAAAGCTTTTGGATTACGATTGGCAACGTCAATCCCTGGAACAAAAGCGTCACTAAAATCACGCCGAAGGTCAGAAACAAAATATAGTTCCTTCCGGGAAACGGGCTGCCATTCGGTAAAATGTACGGAAGGGCAAAGGCAGCGGCCAGAGAAACGACCCCTCGCATTCCCGACCAGCCCATCACTGCTACGTTCCGCCACTCAGGCAGAGAATCGCGACGCGTTCGCTTGTGAAGAAGAAAAGGCAGGTAGGCACCGGGAAATACCCATGCCATTCGTACCAGAACAACGGCAGCGCTAACGAGTAGGGCATTCTCAATCGGCGAGAATAGAGACTCGCCTTCGAGCGATTTCAGAATTTCAGGCAATTGAAGGCCAATGGCCGTGAAAACAAAGCCGTTCAGCAGGAAGACCACGATTTCCCAGAAAGCGAATGCCTGTAAACGATACCGCGCTGTCAGGATTAATGGAGAATACCAGCCCAGATAAATTCCCGTCGTTACCACAGCGAGGACGCCCGAAGCGTGCACGCGCTCAGCAGGCAAATAGGCCAGAAAAGGCGTGAGCAGCGAGATAGTGATTTGCACCGGCGGATCGTCCAGGTGTCGCTGCACCCATCGCATGGCCACTCCGACCAGCAGACCAAATCCGATTCCGCCCACCGCAGCCCAGACGAAGTGTAGTGATGCCTGACCAAGGGAGAATTTCCCTGTCACCAGCGCCGCAACTGCAAATTGCAATGCCACCAATGCGGTTGCGTCGTTCAGCAGGCTTTCACCTTCCAAAATGCTGACGATCCGATGCGGTACCGGTAAACGAGTAATGACACTGGTAGCGGCGACGGCATCAGGAGGGGAAACGATGGCTCCGAGGGCAAAAGCCGCAGCCCACGGCAGAGAAGGAATCAGCGCGTGCACCACACAGGCAACCACCACCATGGTGAAAAGCACCAACCCAATCGCTAGCAGAACGATGGGTCGCAAATTCCGGCGAAAATCTCGCCAGGAAGTAAACAACGCGGCCGGATAAAGCAGCGGTGGCAAAAAGAAATAAAAGACGACGTTAGGATCCAGTTTCACCTCCGGCAGACGGGGGATGAAACTCAATACCAGACCGACAAGCACGAGCACGACCGGATATGGCAGCGCCACTTTGCGGGCCACCAGCACTGAGGCCGCCACCACGGTGAACAGAAGAACGATGATTTCAGCTTGATGCATGATCAGATCTCCAGTCGCGGTGCCAGCTGTTGTTCGAGGGCCACCGCGAACAATGAGTTAGTCAGGTACGGTCAGCGGCTTTGGCTGCAGTCCTTGCGCGAGCACGATTCGCCTGGAGCTCAGCCAGATGTTTTTCCGACCAGCGACAAAGTGAATGCAGCGGCTCAATTAACGTGCGGCCCAATCTTGTGAGAGAATATTCCACTTTTGGGGGCACAACGGGATGAACCGTCCGTTGCACCAGCCCGTCGCGTTCGAGGCTGCGCAATGTCTGGGTCAGCATCTTTTGCGAAATGCCACCGATCTCCCGCTGTAATGCGGCGTAACGCATCGTTCCGCGGGCCAGAATTTGGATGATCAGAGCGGTCCATTTGTCAGCAATCCGATCAAGCACGAGCCGGGACGGACACTGTGCATCCAGAACTGAAGGAGGGGAGGACCCTTTTTGCACACTGCTGCTTAAAACAATTCCAACGGACGTGCAAGCAGAGAGTAACATTCCAAAAGGAGTGTATGCCTTGAAGGCATATGTAGTTGACTGCTGGTTCGGAAGCCCGAAATTTTGAGCATGACAATGAATTCTGTAACAAACCCAGAGCACGTCTCGATGGATTTTCTTCTCAGTGAGACAGCCCCTGGCTCTTCACCGCCCGCGAGCAGAGATGATTCCGCTGCAGCGCCGGAATCCGACGATTCTTTGTTGCTCGATGCATATTCAAAGACGGTGGTAAGCGCAGTTGCCCGTGTTTCTCCAGCTGTTGTGAACATTCAGGTTAAGCAAGGTGTTCACTTCAAGCGTGGAACCCCTCAACTGAGCGGAAACGGCTCGGGCTTTATCATCACACCGGACGGATTTATTCTGACCAACAGCCATGTTGTGCACGGGGCAAATTCCATCATCGTCAATTTGCCAGACGGTCGCGAATTGCCAGCGCAACTGATTGGGGACGATCCGGACACTGATCTGGCAGTCATTCGAATTGATGCGCCGCAACTGACCCACGTACGGCTAACCGATTCTGAGCAGTTGCGCACAGGTCAGCTTGTCATCGCAATCGGCAACCCGCTTGGCTTCCAGGCCAGCGTCACTGCCGGCGTGATCAGTGCACTTGGCCGCTCGATGTACGCTCAATCAGGGCGGTTGATTGACAATATTATTCAGACCGACGCGGCGCTGAATCCTGGTAACTCCGGCGGACCATTGGCAAATTCAGCCGGCGAAGTAGTGGGCGTCAACACAGCGATGATTCGCCCGGCGCAAAACATTTGTTTCGCCATCGGGAGTAACACAGCCAAGCTGGTCGCGGGCTGGCTCATTCGCGACGGACGTATCCGTCGCGGTTACATCGGTGTGGCCGGACAAAACGTGCCGATTCATCGACGCATCGTCCGATTCTATGGTTTGCCTCTCGAGACAGCTGTTCTCGTTGTTTCCGTGGAAAAGGCCAGCCCCGCGGCGCTGGCAGGATTGCGCGAAGGAGACCTGATTGTCGCGTTCAACGATCAGCCCATCGGGAGCGTACACCATTTGCATAAGGTTTTGGTCGGTGAACAGATTGGCGTGATGTCGAAGCTGACAGTTATACGGCACACTGAAAAACTGGAGGCGTCGATTTTACCGGCTGAATCGCGTTCAGCGTGACATTCGTACCCAGGGTGGTTCAACGAGCCATTATTCTCGTTAGTCTTCGTAGATAGTGGCTCACGGCCTGGGTAGTGGACTATGCCGCGGGCGAGGAGTTGGGCGTGGCCGCGGAGTTATGTCAGGTGTGGCTGTGGGAGTCGGTGTTGCTATCGGTGTCGCGGTCGGGCTGGGTGTTACGATCGGTGTTGGAGTAGGAGTGGGTGTTACGATGGGCGTTGCCGTTGCCGTCGGTGTCGGCGTAGGAGTGGGAGTAGGCGATATGGGTGCCTTTAACGCAAAGGCGGCTACGGTTCCATCCCCATAATTCGGGATGTACACCACTCCGTTGTCCACTGTAGGGGACGCCATAACCCACCTCGCCTCCCCCTCCTCGTTTGGGCTGACGAAGTCACTAAACAGAACTTCGCCCGTGGCGGCATCGAGTGCGTACAGCTTCCCGTCAAAGTGGGTTGCCGATGCATCCAGCGACGAGGCGATATAGAGCACACCATTCGCAATCGTCGGCGAACTCCCGAACAGGAACCCGGGCGAGACAGGGCTCTGCCAAACAAGCCCACCGGTTCCAGCGTTGTAGGCGTACACATTTCCTGAGTTGTTAGCGATGTAAACAACCCCGTTGTTCACGGCTGGCGAAGTTTGCACCCAATCACTGGTAGTCGCGGTCCAGAGTGTGTCGCCGGTTACTGCATCGAACGCGTATAACTTGTGATCGTCGCGCGAGCCGACGAAAACCTTTCCGTTTTCAACAGCCGGTGAAGACCACTGCGGCCCAGGCATTGGAGCAAGCCAAAGCTCCGACCCGCTATCGGCGTCGAGAGCAAGTAGTCCCTGGTTATGGATCGGAATATAAAGTCGCCTGTCCGCGACGGCTGGCGAGGAATTAGCGCCACCAGGATGAATGATGCTCCAGATGGCTTGCCCGTTTGAAGCATCCAGCGCCTTAATTGTTCCGTCAGTAAACACTACATACACGCGACCGTTTTCCACCGTGGGCGAGGAGATGATTTGAGCTAACGGGCCAATGTGCCGCCAAATCTCCTGACCGGTGGTGGCGTCTACCGCGAACACGACGGGATCGAACCGGTTTACCGCGTAGTAAACGACACCATTCATAACCGCCGGTGACGCAAAAGCGAAGTCGCCGGGCAGCGCATCAGATGGAAAGGTCCACAATTCCTGACCTGTAGCTGCATCGACAGCATGCAGCTTGCCGTTGGCGCTCCCGGTATCAGCCGTATATAACTTGCCGTCGACGATGTCCGCCGAAGCAAAGCAGCCTCCGCCGATGTTTGTCCGCCACTTGGCAGTGAGGTTTGCCACATTCGCAGTAGAGAGAATGGTCTCGTTGGGATTCACTCCGTGGTGGGCGGGATCAAAGCGGAACTGCGTCCATTCGGCGGTAGCCGTCGAGCCAGTGATTGGGATCGCCGCGCAAGCCAACAGGTAAACCAGAACTGGGCTTTTGACAGGCATCGGCTCGCGACGTGTGTGTGATTTCTCAATTCCGTCCACGTTGTTGTCAGCCGCATCACCACTGATTGTTTTGCGAATACGTTTAACAATCTTCATCTTCGCCACTTTTGATTGTCCATTGGCTTCCATATCCGACTGCCGGTCACTGCCAATGACCCTTTACTTTTGCCCCGTCGGAAATCGTTTTTGGAACGCCACCCATGTTGTTCATTCCTTACAAAGGAAAAAACAGTACGGCATTGCAAAGTCTTGGCGAGGCCGCCAAATCGCTATCAACGCTGTACTCGTTGGGGTGAAAGCGACCCGCTGAAAGGTTGGCAATGGTTCGAAAAGCGATGACACGTCTTCGCTTCGGTTGGTTTCTAGCGCCGGAACCTCACTGTCACTTCGTTGGAGCATGTCTGGGTTCCGGCTTCACACACCTTGTAGGTGAAGCGAGCTTGGCCGGTGGTGCCGGTGGAGTCGTCATACGAACCATCGTTCGGCGTTGTCGCGATCACAACTCCATCGCGGTTGACGTCGATATTGTTTGAGGTCGCCCCGCTCCAGGTCAGACGCGAGGTATTTATTCCTTGCACCTTTTTCCCCCGGGCGCTGAGCGTGATCGGTCCAGATATGGGTAAGCAAAACGCGGCGACCGTCCCGTCACCGTAGTTGGGGAGGTACACGATCCCGTTGTCAACTGTGGGCGAGGCTTGGACCCACCTTGCCTCTCCCTGTCCCTGGCTGACAACACTGCTAAACAGCACCTGCCCGTTAGCAGCATTCACTGCGTAGAGTTTTCCATCGAAGTGTCTGGCCGACGCGTCTAGCGCAGAAGCAACGTAAACAACGCCGTTGGCCACGGTCGGTGAACTCCCGATGGCGAAGCCCGGTGAGACCGCACTCTGCCATATAAGGCCACCAGTTTCGGCGTTGTAAGCGTAAACGTTTCCTGAATTATTAGCGATGTAAACGACACCGTTGTTCACGGCTGGCGAAGTCTGGATCCAGTCGCTGGTAGTGGCAGTCCAGCGCGTGCTGCCAGTTACTGCATCGAAGGCATACAACTTGTGATCGTCGCGGGAGCCGACGAAAACCTTCCCATTTTCAACAGCGGGCGAAGACCATTGCGGTCCAGGCATTGGAGCCAGCCAAAGTTGCGAACCACTGTTAGCATCAAGCGCGAGCAATCCTTGATTATGGATTGCGATATATAGCCGCCCGTCTGCGACGGCGGGGGAGGAATAGGCCCCTGCTGGATGATTGTGGCTCCAGATCACCTGCCCGTTCGTAGCGTTAAGTGCCTGAATAGTACCGTCTGTGAACGCTACATACACGCGACCGGTTGCCACAGTGGGTGACGAGACGATTTGGGCCAGCGGACCAATGTGCCGCCAAATCTCCTGACCCGTGGTGGCGTCAACCGCAAATAGGACAGGATCAAAGCGGTTCACACCGTAGAAAACTACGCCATTCATAACCGCCGGTGACGCAAAAGCAAAGTCGCCGGGCAGCGCATCAGATGGGAAAGTCCACAATTCCTGACCTGTAACTGCATCGACAGCATGCAGCTTGCCGTTAGCGCTGCCGGTATCGGCAGTATATAACCTGCCATTGACAACGTCCGCAGACGCAAAGCAACCGCCGCCGATATCAGTTCGCCATTTGACGGTGAGGTTCGCTACGTTTGCTGGGGAAAGGATGGTCTCATTGGGATTCACTCCGTGGTGCGCGGGATCAAACCGAAATTGCCTCCAATCTGCTCTCGCAATCGAGCCGCCGACCGCGATGGCCATGCAAGCCAACAGGTAAACCAGGACTGGGCTTCTGATAGGCATCTGCTTGCGTACGCTGTGTGGTTGCCCAATTCCGTCCACGTTGTCATCGAACGCAGCACCTCTAACTGTTTTTCGAATAAGATTAACAATATTCATCTTCGACCCCCTTTGATTGTCTGTTGGCTTCTACATCAGACGGTCGCTTACTGCGCAACGACGTTTCAGTTTTGCGCCGTCGGAATCGTTTTCGGACCGCAACCCATGTTGTTCATTCCTTACAAAGGAAAAAACAGCACGGCATTGCAGAAAAATATCGGAATGCCGCTAACTTGCCTCTGAGCTCGGAATTGGAGCAATACCTGAAGTTTTTCGCGCAATCAGTAGTGCGTTTGCGCGGGGGCAAGTGAAGCGACGATTTTTTCGAAACGGGGATCACCGCGAAGCGGATCCCAAAACGGCCAAAGTTTCAGCTGACCGTATGTGATGGTGGCTGGTGGTTTCACGGCGATCTCAAGCTGTTGGCAGGCTAAATCTTTATCACCTGCCCACGCTGCGATCATGGCCAAATAAGAGATCATCCGCGCACCGTTGATTGCATCTTTTTCCCCTGGAAGAAGTTCAACGGCGCGTCGCCCTGCACGCAATGCTTCCTCTTTCCGCCCCAGAGCGGCATCAATCAAACCGAGGACGCACAGCGATGGTCCGTAATTCGGTTGAGCGTCGACCACTTTCTGGTGCTCTGCGCGCGCCGCTGCGAAAGCAAGCCGGGCGTTGTCATTGTCCCCCGCCATGCGAGAGATCACTGCTTCCACGAATGGGCGATTAAATTGAACAACATCGTCACTAAGCGGACTTTCTCCCGATGTATTCAAAGCATTTCTCGCCGCTGTGACATCGCGCTCCGCGAGCGCGCACGTGAGCCAGGCGTCGGCGAAATCAGAAGGCTCTGCCGAATTGGTAGCTTGGATTGTGTGAATTAATTGATGGATGGGACGGGTATCGCCTTTCCAATCTATCTCGACCAACGCGCGCGCGATCCTGGTATCGATGTCACCGGGTTTTACGGCCAAAGCGCGGTCCAACATGCTGGCTTCCTCAGCGTACCGCCGGAGCAAATCGTAACTCGCCGCAATCTGCTGCAAGGTAAAGAAGTTGCGTGGATCAAGATCAACAGCGCGCTCCAGACTCTGCAGCGCTTCCCGTTGCTTACCGCGACGCCTCTCAATGTAGCCCTTCAGCTCAAAAACCAACGGATCGTTAGGCAGACGCTCACGGGCCACTTCCAGCTCGGTGAGGGCGCCATCATAATCAAGGTAACCCCGATAAAGATTTTCGGCACGTGCCAGGTGTGCTTCCCCCGAGTCAGGTCGAAGGCGGAACGCAGCCTGAACCGCTGATTCAGCCATCGCCAGGCGCTCGGGAGTGCGATCAAAACCAAAGAAGTAAAGGAGGTCGTGCGTGTGGGAGAGTTGACAGAACGCCTGGAAAAACAATGGATCATTTCCAGTCGCGTGATTCAATAGATCAGCCGCCTTGAGCAAGTTCGGTTTTGCGTTAGCGGTAAAGCTTGTGGTCAGGAGGAGGTTCTTGGCTCGGGTATAAAGTTCGAACGCTCCGAGATTGGCCGTCGGCGGGCGCGCCATGTCCAGCCTTTCAAGCGTGGACATTTTCGCCTGAAGGTGGTCTGCGATCTTTAGCGCAATCTGACTCTGCGCTGCGAAAATGCCGTTCAGATCACAGTCGTATTGTTCCGCCCATACATGAGTATCCGTGCGCGTATTGATTAATTGCACGTTGATGTGCAGCTGTGTTCCCATTTTACGGACGCTACCCTGCAAGGCGTGAGAGACTCCCAGCACGGCGCCGATCTCGCGCATGTCCGGCTTCCCACGATATTGCATTACACTGGCACGACTGATCACCTTCAGTTCGCGAATTTTCGCCAGTTTGGTCAGAATGTCGTCCTGAACCCCGTCCGCTAAAAAGGCGTCCGCCGGGTCGTTGTTGAGATTTTCAAACGGTAAAACGGCGACACTTTTTTCCGGCACAGTCAGCGCCGACGATAAGACCGGTGCCTGGAAATATTGGCGGTGCCAAAAGTAACTTGTCAGGCCGAATCCTGCGACGACCAAAAATGCAAGCGCGGCGATTTGAACGAGCTTGCGCCTGCGTGGTCGTGCTTCTATCGCTCTGCGACACCGCCGCAACCCGGCCAGCAACTCTCGAGCTGACTGCGGCCGTTTGGCAGGATCGGTCGCCAGCATCGACCGAAGAAGTGCCACAAATGACCGTGGCACCTTTGCTACGGCAAGCTGTTCGAACGACAACCTTCGGAGTTGTGCTTCGCGCAGTTCTCGCAGCGTTCGCCCGCTAAAAGGCAGCTTGCCGGAAAGCAGATACCAAATGGTGACGCCTAACGAGTAGATGTCTGACCGCGCGTCAGGGGGCGTGTCACCAGCGGTTAACTGCTCTGGGCTGGCAAATCCGGGTGTGCCGGAAAAGTGAGGCCGGTTCTGATCGTTTTCTGCCTGGGTCATGACCACGGATTTGGCCAGGCCGAAATCGATTACCTTCACCCTCAATTCATCGGCGGTATCCGCATCGTCCGCGACAACCATGATGTTGCTTGGTTTCAGGTCACGATGGACAAGCCCATATTTTTCCGCGGCGGCTAAGGCGCATGCAATCTGCTCGGCGACACTCAGGGTCGCGGAAACCGGTAACGGTCCGTCGCGATGCACCCGCGCTTCCAGGGTTTCGCCTTCTACCAACTCCATTGCGTAAAAACACTGACCAGCGGAAGTTTCTCCAAAATGAAAAACCGTCGCGACGTTCGGGTGACGGAGTTGAGCGGCCACCTGGGCTTCGCGTCTAAAACGAGCACACGCCTCGGGATCGGCCGAGTAGCGAGGTCCTATAACTTTAAGCGCCACCGGGGAACCAAGATTGGAATCGATCGCGTGATAGGTGGTCCCCATCGCGCCGCGTCCAAGTTCCCAGAGACTCGCACCATCCGGCGCGACCGAGACTTTGTAATGTTGGAAGCACCGGTTTCCGTTCTCAGTCAGACCACCAAGCAGCAGGCAATTCAAGCAACCTGGAACGCTTCCTGGAGCCTGATCAGCCGCAACTGGCGCACCACATTGTTCGCAACGCAAGACCTCTATCCCGGCATGTGCCATTGGCAAAATTTTCAGTAATCACCGCGTCTGGATAACTGTTCTGCACAGATGCCGCAGCTCTTCGTCCACATCCTCAGCGATACCGATAGTACGAGCGACTTCTTCGCGCAAAAAGGCCCGGTAGCGGCTCCGCAACCGTGAAAGATGGCTGCGAAGCGTGTCGATCGAGAGATCCAGCTGCGTCGCAACTTCATCCTGGCTGGGTAAGCTCACACCGCCGGTAAGAAACGGTTTTAATGCGCTAAAGAGACCTGCCTTCCGCCCGCGACGGTTCTCGGCTTGGTCGAATTCTTTTTGGGTGCGCTCGAGCGCGCGAGCGACCAGCGCAGCAGCCCAGGCCTGTTCATATTGTTGCTCCGCATCCAGGCTTAACGTAGAGGGCACGCACCTGTAGACCGCTTCTGCTGCTTCAACTTCGTCATCTAACAGCACAAACTCAAAGTCCCCGCCTCGTTTCGCCGCTCGCATCTTGTCCCAGGCGTCAGCCATGTAGTTCTTGAAACAGGCAAGCAAGAACGAACGAAACTTACCCTTATTGCGATCCGTTTGGGCGTAAGCTTTGGTCTGCAACAGGTAAGCGAAAAAACCTTGAACGAGATCTTGCGCATCTGCCGAAGTGTTGCCGCGCCGACGCGCAAACGTGTAGAGCGGCGGCCAATAATCCTGGCAAAGTTGTGCCACTGCGATGTCTGCAGTCTCGTCCTCACCGCAAGCTTCTACGACACTCCAGTGTGTCGTTGTAAAAGCTGCCCCACCCCCCTGAAGCGTGCCGGGAATCGCTTTCACGGAAAAAGGATAGGACGAAGCAATTGCGGATGGCAAGACGCTGAACCCCCGCGATAACACTGCATTGTGGTAACATAATTGTTACCTTTGGCTGTGGAACGTTTGGCAGGCAGCGCGACCGTCACTACAGTCAAAATAGTTTGCGATGAAAATTCTAGTCGTTGGCACCGGTGGCCGTGAACATGCGCTTGTATGGAAGTTGGGGCGATCTCCAGGCGCCGCGCGCATCTTTTGTGCGCCAGGAAATGCAGGTACGGCCGAAATTGCTGAAAACGTTGCGATCTCCGTGAATGATTTGAATGGGCTGGTCCGGTTTGCCCGGGAAAACCGAATCGGCCTGACTGTCGTTGGTCCTGACGATCCTCTTGCCGCCGGGATTGCGGATCTATTTATCGCCGAAAAACTGCGCGTGTTTGGCCCAACGAAATCGGCGGCACGCGTTGAGGCTTCCAAGATTTTCGCGAAGGAAGTTATGCGCGCGCGAAATATCCCCACGGCTGAGGCAAGGACTTTTACGGATCGTAAGGAAGCCTTGCAGTACTGCGAAAAACTGGAGTTTCCGGTCGTGATCAAAGCCGATGGACTTGCTCTCGGAAAAGGAGTGATCATTGCCTCCGACGATTGCGCGGCGAGATCCGCCATCGATGAAATGATGATCGAAGGGCGCTTCGGCGATGCAGGCCGACGGATCGTCATCGAGGAGTTCCTACGTGGAACAGAATGTTCCATTCACGCATTAGTAGACGGGCGCAATTATCGTCTGCTGGAATCCGCGCGTGATCACAAGCGGGCGCTGGATGGTGATCAGGGAGCGAATACTGGCGGGATGGGCGCATTCAGCCCTGCCAATAACTGGAATAAGGAGCTGCGATTGCAGTTTGAAACGAAAATCATGCAGCCTTTGATTTCGGGCTTGCTCGAACAGGGAATTACCTTCCAGGGACTTCTTTATCCGGGCTTAATGATCACCAGCGACGGCCCGCGTGTGCTGGAATTCAATTGCCGTTTTGGCGACCCCGAAACTCAGGCGCTTTTGCCAAGAATGACATCCGATTTACTACCGCTGTTGGACGCGACAATCGATGGAAAGCTCCATACATGTGCAATCGAATGGGATTCGCGCGCGGCGGTCACGGTGGTTCTTGCGTCTGGTGGTTACCCTGGAAAATACGAAATTGGAAAAACGATCTCCGGAGTCGATCAGGCTGCAAGACTTGAAGATGTCCGCATTTTCCATGCGGGGACCAAACGCGTCGACGGCGAGCTTACGAGTGCTGGAGGTCGCGTCCTGGCTGTGACTGCACTTGGCGCGACACTCGAAAGCGCACGCGCACGCGCTTATGAGGCGGCCTCCCTGATTCATTTCGAAAACTGCCACTATCGGCAGGATATCGCACAAGCTGCAACCAACTGAGACACTCAAAATTCGATATTCGGAATTGCAATTTTCGCGCCCGAAGAAAATGCGCTATAGGTCGGCATCTGTTTCTCATGTTTCGATTCACGTCATTGTCGCTCCTTAGTTTCTTGGTGGCCCTGAGCGCGCTAGCCCAGACTCCACCGTCCAGCATCATGCCTTCCGGGAAACCGAGCCCTTCGGTACGACCATCTCCGGTTGCGTCGCCTTCTCCCTCGAGAAGCCCGACTACCGAAGACCTCGTCGATTCATTAAGCTCCTCCGACCTTCAGGCAGTCATTACATTGTTAAAAGCGAATTTCACAAATCAGGACGCAATTACGGACACCGAGTTGAGCCGGGCCACCGTGGAAGGCCTCATGAAGAGACTGCCCCGCGGCGTAACA
This sequence comes from Candidatus Udaeobacter sp., assembly GCA_035652195.1. GTDB lineage: Bacteria > Verrucomicrobiota > Verrucomicrobiia > Chthoniobacterales > UBA10450 > Udaeobacter. The sequence continues at coordinate 31,002 of DASREH010000148.1, forward strand.
CTTTTACCAGCTAAAGAGAGCGCGCCCGCCGAGACGCCAACCCCTCTTTACAGCGAGATTCTCGGCGGAAATGTCGCATATGTCCGGATGGGTTCATTAAACGCAGCGAACCTTCAGGCATTAGACAAAAACATCGCGAACTTCATAGCGAAGAACCTCAACGCGATCATTGTGGACCTTCGCAGCAGTGGACCGACGCCGGATTTTGCGCTGGCTGCGGAATTCGCAAAGCGGTTTTGTCCCAAAGGCAAAACGCTTTTCACGTTGCGCAAACCCGTGGGGCACCAGGATCGCGTGTTCAGCTCCGATCGTGATCCGGCATTTCGCGGTTTGGTCATGGTACTTACCGACCGCGATACCGCTGGTGCAGCGGAAGCGATCGCTGCGGCCCTGAGATTCTACAACAAAGCGCTGCTTATCGGGCAGGTCACCGCCGGCCGTGCAGCTGAATATTCCGATTTGTTGTTACCAAGCGGCAAAGTTCTGCGAGTCGCCGTTGCCGAAATGATTTCCCCTGAAGGCCGTCCATTGTTTCCGGAGGGAGTGAAACCCGATTTGCCCGTCGAGATGTCGATAGCGGATAAGCGGCAGATTTTCCAACTGAGTGTCGAAAAGGGAATGGGACCGTTTGTTTACGAAGGTGCCCGGCCACACATGAATGAGGCGGCGCTGTTGGCCGGGACGAATCCCGAAGTGGAAGCAGCCGAAGCCGCACAGCAACGCCGGGGCCGGGGACCGGAAAAACCTTCAGCTCATGACCCTGTCCTGCAGCGGGCATTGGATGTAGTCACTTCGCTCGAAGTTTATCAAAAACGATAGAAGAATGCGTCCGTGGCATTCCAGTCAGCTGTTTCCGATTGCGGCGAAGCCATGCTCATGAAGGCTTAATCTCTGCGATTACTACGGAGTTGAGAGTTTTTTTTGTTTCGCTCACAATGGCAAAGCAGTGACACCTCTCGAAGAACGCATCGGGTATAAATTCCGAAACTCACTTTTATTGGCGGAAGCGCTCACGCACCCGAGCCTTGGGCACGAGGCGCAGCATTATCATTTTGATTATCAGCGTTTGGAATTTTTGGGCGACGCCGTTCTTCAGCTTGTTATCACCGAGTATCTGTTTCGCAATTTTGGCGCCGAAGCTGAAGGACAACTGACGAAACTGCGTTCGCGCCTGGTGTCTCGAGAAGCCTTGCGTGCGCACGCCGCCACGCTCGACCTGGGACTTTATATTTTGATGGGCCGCGGCGAGGAAAGCAGTGGTGGCCGCGCACGCACCTCTACACTGGCGGATGCGTTCGAGGCCCTGATTGGAGCCATTTACCTCGACGGCGGTCTAGAAGCAGCAAAAGAGTTTATTTTGACACAGACTCGCGGCGATCTCGAACAACTCGCGGAAACACCGGTCGACATCAATCCTAAAGGGCAGCTTCAGGAGTTACTCCAAAGCATCTCGCCACACAGCCCCATCTACGAATTAGTTTCGCAAAGCGGACCGGAACATGAAAAAACGTTTGTCTCGCAGGTCGTTTGGGAAGGCCTGGTGCTCGGCCAGGGAAGCGGCCGTAGCAAGAAACAGGCTGAAACCGTAGCGGCACTCGACGCAATGAAACTCAAGCGCTGGGAGAAGGAATACAGCGCCGGCTCGTGAGCTTCCACAAGGTAGTTAACTTGGTGTTCGCACGTTTTTTTTAGCTTCTTTTGTTGGATCAGACTGACGTCCTGGTTTTCAAGGTGAATGGCGAAGCGCATGGAGATTGTTCCATTCGAAGTAATTCCCGATCGACTCAGTCACAAACTTCTTTGCCCGGCCGATGGCCTTTTCCAGGGACAAGCCCCGTGCGAGGCCGGCAGTGATCGCCGCGGAGTACGTGCAACCAGTGCCATGAGTCACCACCCCGCGAACTTTCAACGCTGAGAACTCTACTACTTCGCCGTTAACGAACAGGAGATCCACAGCCTCGTTCTCTTCAAGATGACCGCCTTTGAGAAGGATCCCTGTTGTAAATTTTCCTTCCAACTGTTTCCCGACACGACGCATTGATTCTCGATCTTTAATCTGCGTTCCCGTTAACCGCTCGGCTTCATGGAGATTTGGCGTAATCAATTCGGCGAGCGGGAACAATTCTCTTTCGTAGGTGGCGACGGCTTCAGGTTCAACGAGGAGATCACCGCTGGTTGCCACAAAAACCGGATCCACCACCAGCGGAACCGGCCGAGCGGACAACTGGCCCAGGTCTCGCATTGCTCTGGCCACAATCGAAATGATTTGCGCCGAATAAAGCATACCCGTCTTGATCGCAGCAATGGGGAAACTCTTTGCCAGGACTTCGACTTGTTTGCTGACGAGTTCTGCACTGACCGGCTCGATCTTTGAGACTTTTCCGGGGATTTCCGCAACGACGCATGTCACTGCCGTTAATCCATAAACACCCAAAGCGGAAAACGTTTTCAGATCCGCCTGTATTCCGGCGCCGGCACTGCTATCCGAACCGGCGATCGTCAGCGCAACTGGAACTGTTTGAGTCCGATGTTGGATCTCTCTTTGAAGACTGGCGCGCTTGCGGCGCGCCCGGCGGCCGCGACCTGCCATTTACGTGCCGTCGTTGCCAATCGCTTCGACCGGACAACCTTCCATCGCCTCTTTACAAAGTGCTTCTTCTTCCGGGGTTTCCGGCTGTTTGTACACGTAGGAATGGCCGCCATCGTCGTTACGCTTAAAGTTTGCGGGCGCCGTTTCACGGCACAAATCACAATCGATGCATTGATCGTCTACATAGAATTTGCCCGGTACGTTTTCGGCATATTTATTCGCGGCGTCAGCCATGGCTTTTCCCGTAAAGTGAAGTGGAACGTTAGAAAGAAACGCTCGCGGCGCAAAACAATTTGCTCTGTAACATTTTTGCACGCGACCACAAAAACCTGCTGGCGCGTTAGCGCGTAACGGGTCAACCTCCCCTTTTCTGATGAAAAAGGAAGTAGCCAAAACACTGCGCGCTTTTGCCCTGGAACTCGTGATCTATGCGGTTCTTGTCGTAGTGTACTTTTTCCTGGTTCTGAATTTGCTGGGGAAACAGCTGTTCGAGCTTGAAACCTATCATCGGTATTTCTACGCAATCCTCTCAATTTTGCTCATCATCGGGCAGGCTGTCCTCTTGGAAAGTCTCACTACTTTTTTAATTCGCCTCATCCGAGGCCGCTCCGAGTAGGACCATGTTTTTTCCGATCTCAGGCGCCCACATCGATCCGATCTACCTGGTGATAGTCGGATTTCTTATCGGTGTCCTTGGCGGATTCTTCGGTGTAGGCGGGAGCTTCATTGCCGGACCCGCTCTCCGCCTCGTCGGTTTGGACTGGAATTTCGCAGTTGGCACCGATTTGGCGCACATCGTTGGCAAATCAGTTGTTGCCGCGAAACGACACCGCGCGCTGGGAAATGTCGATCTTCGCCTCGGATTGATCATGGCGATCGGAACGATCGGTGGCGCGGAAGTCGGCGCGCAGGCAATTCAAATATTGAAACGCGCCGGCAACGTTAACTTTGTCGTAAGCATCGTCTCCATCGTTGTCTATTTGAGCATTTCCAGCTTCATGCTTTGGGAAAGCCGAAAGACATTGTCGTCGGTCAAAAAACAACCCCAGCGCGGCTCTCCCAAAGGAGCCAAGTCAAAAGAAGACCATTCCGCGTTTACTCCTGTCACGCGGGCGATCCAGCGCTTGAAAATTTGGCCAATGGTTTCGCTGCCAGTGTCGGGAATACAAAGTATTTCGCTATGGATGATATTGTTGGTGGCCTTTGTCGGCGGGCTGTTCAGCGGGTTTCTCGGCGGCGGTGCAGGTTACATCCGCATGCCATCGATGGTTTACGTGCTTGGGATTCCCACTCATCTCGCAGTAGGCACTGATCTCTTCGAGATCATCATCTCCGCGAGCTACGGCACATTCAGCCACGCAGTGAAAGGCAACGTAGATATTTTAATCGCGCTCGTTATGAACACCGGCGCGGCCGTCGGTGCGCAGATTGGCGCTATCTCGACACAATATTTTGCCGGGCCCAAGATTCGGCTCGCCTTCGTGCCACTGCCGTTGATCGGCGCAGCCATTGTCATCTACACCATGATCAGTGGTCACAAATTATAAACTGCGATGAAGATCCTGGTTTGCAGCAATGGAACGCCGGCGTCCGAAAATACGATTAAACTGGCCGAGTTATTATCTCCGTTAAATGCTGAAATCACCCTTCTCGGTATTGCCGAAAAGTCGCACGATGAGGGTCCGCTGCGTGAAGCCCTTGAAAACCAGGCGCAATCCCTGAGGGCGCACAATGCCAGGCCCAAACTGGTCGTGCGGGCTGGTGAACCGGTAACCCAGATTCTCGGTCAAACATCAGGTACCAGCTATGACCTGGTTCTTGTCGGCGCGCGTTGGACTGGTACAGGCGGGCGTTACTGGCGCTCGAAAAAAATGTACGAAGTGATCAAAACCATTAAGCCGCCGGTGCTGGTTGCAATGGGTGAGCGCAAACAATTGAAACGTTTTCTCATTTGCACAGGTGGAAAAGAATTTATCGAACAAGCGGTGCAGTTTACCGGCCAGATTGCAGCCGCTCTCGGGGCTTCGGTCACCCTTCTTCATGTGATGGCTGAACCACCTGCTATCTACGTTGACCTCGTCCAGCTAGAGGAGAACGTTGATCAGTTGCTGGCATCAAAGTCTGAGCTAGGGACTAATTTGCTCCGGCAAAAAAAAGAGCTGGAACGCCTTGGTGTCCCGGCCGAAGTGCGTCTTCGGCATGGCATTGTCATCGATGAAGTTTTCGAAGAAGTACGCACCGGAGATTACGATGTGATTGTGACAGGTACTTCCAAGGCGCGCGGCTTGCTCGGACATTACATTATGGGCGACCTGACCCGCAGCATTCTAAACCGCGCAGATTGCCCTGTACTCGTGGCGCGCGCCAGCAAGCCAAAAGCAACCCGAACTCTCTGGAACGCCGTCAAAGGAGTGTTTACAGCGCACCAAGGCACAGCAGCTTGACAACGTCGCTGTGTGTTCGGGGCCCCTGCTGGTATTTTGAATGACACTCATGCTCGAGATTCTGTCGAAAAGAAGGAGCATCAGAGAGCATGGACGCTGCAGAACAGCCAACTTTGCACAGCAGCAGGGTGCGAAGTTGGATCGGGCATCTGTGGCGTGAATGGACAATTGAAAGTTGGCGTCCGATCTGTCCCGCCTTTGCCAAGCCACAACCAGGAAAATGGGATGATAGCCAAGTAACGGCAGCCTGGATCGGTCATGCGACGGTCCTTATCAATTTCTTCGGCATCAAGATTCTGACCGATCCCGTACTTTTCGATCGTGTCGGGATCCGGTTGCCAGGCTTCACCATTGGGCCCAAGCGATTGACGGCGCCAGCTCTCGAATTTGATGAGTTACCCAAGGTCGATGTCGTGCTTCTGTCGCATGCGCATTTCGACCATGTCGATTTGCGCACGCTGCATTGTTTTGACGCTACAACCCGCGTAGTCACCGCTCCAAACACCTCGGACCTACTGAAGTGGACGCGCCTTCGGGATGTCACGGAACTTCACTGGGGAGAACACAAATGTATTCGATGCCGCTCTGGAGAGGTTGTTATCAGCGCGTTCCAAGTCAAACACTGGGGCGCTCGAAAACAGCGCGACATTCATCGTGGGTACAATGGCTATTTAATTGAGCGCGATGGTCGTCGAATTCTTTTCGCCGGTGATACAGCAATGACCGATCGCTTTGGGAAAATACGACCGCGACCAATCGATCTCGCAATCATGGGGATCGGCGCTTACAACCCATGGATTCAGTCGCACTGCACACCCGAACAGGCCGTCGAGATGGCAAACGCCGCTGACGCACAATTTATCATGCCGGTACATCATCAAACGTTTCGGCTCGGTTTCGAACCCGTCCGGGAACCTATCGAGCGGTTTCAATCCGCGCTGAGCAATGCTCCCGAACGCGTCGCCTTGCGCGAAATTGGTGAGACGTTCGTGCTGCCATGACGCCAGACATCCTCGTAGCCTTCTTTGGGAATCCGCCGCAAAACGCCCGCAAATTTAGTGCACGCTTGTTGTGATCACTTCCAGAAAGTTTACGTCGGCGTTAGGGACATACAGAGTAGAGCCGTCTGGTCCAAGCGTTACGTTGCGGGGAAAAGCGTCATTTGAGTACGCAGGAACGGTCTGGATTACCGTCGGCTGCGCCGGATTGCTAACGTCCACAATCGCTACATTGGCAGTGCAAGGTGGGACACCCGGCGGCGGATTTATGCACTCGGGCTCATTATGAAACCGATTGGAATTTGCGACTGCCAGCAGAGTATCGTTGTTAAATAACGCCAGGCCTACAGGAGCTGTGCCATGCGTATCAGTGTATCCGGCCAAGGCCTCGTTCGGATCAGACAACAACAACGCGCGATTGAAACCTAAAACTTGCGACCCCCTTGCATCTGGTTGCGACGGGAGGGGCAAAATTGTGTTTCTACCCCGCGCTGCGACCCACACATATTGACCGTCGGCCGTTTCAACTGCCCGAACCGGCGAACACCCGGAAGCGACGACTCTAACGATCGAAGCCTGTCCCATCCCTTTGATGGCCATGTCAACGTCGATAACTGCCAGGAGGCCATTCCTCGTACGTCCTGTGGTTGATTCGTTATCGCAGCCGTTGGCTAGATCTGGATAGTTCCTGCTCGGCACAACATACCGGCAGCCGGGGCAGAGGACCACACCGTTTCGCGTCTGTCGCACGTTGGTCGGATCCCGATACAGATTTCCGGTGTCGGGGCTGACACCCTCTGCAGACCCTTCGCACGTGGCATAAAGATACAAACCATCATGTGACATTGTTATTCCCGGAATCGTTGAGCCGCCCGGTATGTATATGGTGCTGTTTTGCGGGATTGGTCGTGTTCCACGCCGTTCAAATCCACCGTCGGCGTCGCGTTGAATCTGGACAATCCCGATTGTCCCGCCCCCAATTAAAGTCGCAGGCGTGGGACTCGGCAGTGTTCCATATTCATTGGCGACAAATGCGTATTGTCCATCCGGTGTGACGGCCACATCAAAAGTTCCCGGTGCGCAATTGGGACAATCAGAGCAGTTCTTCACCGGTTTTTGTGGAACGTTGACGACGCCGCCCACGCTGCATGGTTCGGTCAAACTGGTTAGACTAAAGAATTCCACACCCTGCCTCTCAATCGCGGCGCCGACGCTGACTTGTGGCGAACCTGGAAAAAATTGCATCCCGTCAATTTTTTGCACAAACTCATCACGACCGATGGGTGGAAAGTTAATAACGCGATCGCCGCACGGGTTCGTAAAATCAGGTCTGCTGAAAACCTGAACGCCAGTAGTGAAAGCGCTCGGTGGTGGCGTGGGTTCCCCGGGACACGGTGTCCCGCCGCCCGTGACCGAGACGAGCACATACGCGTTATCATCCGTAACCAGGGCATCGTTAGGCGTTCCCAAAGTCGCATAAAAGGCCGGACTGGCCGTCATGCTGAGCGGCTTCGAAGTTGCCGAATC
>DASREH010000149.1:0-55516 GCA_035652195.1 Candidatus Udaeobacter sp.
ATCAAGGGAATCAGAATAAGCGCGCTGATCAGGCCAACCATGCGTAGAAAAGCAATAAGATCAGCGCGCCCACTGCGATAACGCTGAGATATGTTTGAACTTGTCCCGAATGCGCCGCAGAGAGCAGGCGACCTAAACGACGGGTGCCCACGCTGGTCTCATCGACTCCCGCGTTAATTCCACGTTCGTCAATATTCGCCGTGAACGTTCCTAATAGGCGACCCAGTGCGCCGATTCCGCGCACCACGCCGTCCCAAACATGACGGTCCATATAATCGGACAAACGCGCGCTCATCCAACTGAACGCAATCACCGTGCGACCATAAAATTCATCGATCCACATCTTGTTCTGGAGAAATCGAAATAGCTGAGGCTGCGCGAACTCGAGCGGATCGGTCTCTGCAGAACGCTGTCCAACTGCCGTGCCCGCTCCACGGTACATCCAAATACCGAGACCAATCCCCGCCCCGACCAGAGCTAATGAAAGGAAAAGCGCCGGCTGAATGAGATGCGCGATCTCAAAATGCGCAATGCCGCCGCTCAAATAGTCATGCAGCCAAGGCCAGGCCGGGGTCAACACCACACTGAACAAGATCGTACAACTCGCCAGCACGATTAGCGGGGTGGTCATCACCGGCGGGCTTTCATGTGCGTGCTGAGAGGCGATACCCCGCTCGCCAAAAAAGACGTAGATAACCTGCCGAGTCATGTACAGCGCGGTAAGGACCACCCCGGCAACCAGCAAATAATACGGTAGACGGGAACTCGGCCAATGTGCGGTGACGTGCAAAATTTCCTCCTTGGTCCAGCCGCCGGAAAAAAACAGGGGCACGCCACTCAGAGCCATCATTCCGACTGCATACGTCAAAAACGTTATGGGCATGAGCTGACGCAGGCCGCCCATTTTCCGGATGTCCTGGTCGTGATGACAGCCATGAATGACCGACCCGGCGCCGAGAAACAAAAGCGCCTTAAAAAAACCATGCGCCAGAAGGTGCATTATCCCGGCGGCGACGCCTCCCACGCCAAGCGAAACCATCATTAAGCCCAGCTGAGACACGGTCGAGTACGCAAGAATGCGTTTGATATCATCCTGCGCGATTGCGATTAGAGCGGCCATCAAAGCTGTCGTCACGCCGATCCACACCACGACAGTAAGTGAGCAGGTTACCCCGTGAATAGCGCCTAACGAGAAGATCGGGTACACACGTGCGACCAAAAAAACGCCTGCGGCGACCATGGTGGCAGCATGGATCAACGCGCTGACCGGCGTCGGCCCCTCCATGGCGTCTGGTAGCCATACGTGCAGCGGAAATTGTCCGGACTTGCCGACTGCGCCACAAAAAATCAAAAGCGCTATGGAGACGGCGCTAGCCCCCAGCAGCGCAAGGCCAGCACTCTCCAGACAGCCGTTGCCGTTATCGTAGAAAAGAACCGTCCCGCTGCGGGCATAAAGCCAAAGCAAGCCCAGAAAAAATCCCATGTCGCCGATGCGGGTAGTTATGAATGCTTTTTTAGCCGCAGCGGCAGCACTTGGTCGCTCGATCCAGAACCCAATCAGCAGATAAGACGCCAAACCGACCAGTTCCCAGCACATGAACAGAAGAAGCAAGCTGTTCGAAATAACGAGGCCAAGCATTGCCCCGGAAAAAAAAGACAGATAAGCGAAAAAGCGGACGAAATTTTTGTCAGCCCGCATGTATCCGATGCTGAAGATGAAAATGCACAGCCCGACAAGTGTGATCATCAACGACATCACAGCTGCAAGCGGATCCAAAACCCATCCCAACCGCAACGCATGCTCGCCAAAGGTGAACCAAGTAAAATTATGAACGCTACGAAATCCGGACACCTGCAGCGTTGGAACGAATGCCAGGATCGAAAGCGCAAGAGCCGCAGCTTGTCCGACTACTGCCAGTGCGGCTGCGATTTTTTGCCGATGATTCGGTAAGATTAAAATTGCCAATGATGCCGCAAACGGCACCGCGGGGATCAGCCAGAGATGATCAATGACCCAGCCGCTCATCCCTTAAGCTGATCAAGATGATCGACATTCGTGGTCCGGTAATGCCGATACACAGCGATTACCAAGGCAAGACCGACTGCAGCTTCAGCAGCAGCAATAGCGATTGAGAAAATTGCGATCATGACACCGGCAGGCGGCTGTGGCGGCGGGCTAAAACGCCAAAACGCAATGAAATTGAGGTTTGCTGCGGCAAGCATCATCTCTATCCCAATGAGAATAAAGATCGCGTGACGACGACTAAGGGCAGCGAGCAAACCGGCCGAAAACAATCCGGCGGAAACAAGAAGAAATACCTGGAGTGTCGGTGTCACTGCTTCTCCTCCATCACGAGGATAAGCGCGCCGATTAACGCAGCGGTCAGGAGAACTCCGATGCATTGCAATGGCCACACATAGCTGGTCATCAGTGCGTCACCGATCCGCTTCACCGTCAGGATGCGGATCTGTGGAGCAACAACGGTAAGCGACTGGGTCTTAGTGATAGCCCAAGCCAAACCGCCAAATACAGCAAGCGCCAGAAATGCACCACCCCAGTTAACGCCGCGATTTGTTCCAACGTCACGCCGCGTCAAAAGAATGGTAAAAACAATGAGCACTGCGACTGCCCCGATGTAGACGAACACCAGCACCAAGCCAACGAACTCCGCACCAAGCAGAAAGAAGAGAGCAGCAAGGCTCACGAGCGCCAGCGCAAAACTCAAGGTGGCGTGCATCAGCTTTTGAAGCGTGGCGGCAGCAAGCGCCGCAGCGAGTATCACGATTGCGAGAAGGACGAAGGCGACGCTGTTCATTCAGCAAAACGGTAAGTGCGCGGGGCAAACTTTCTTTGCACGTCGAGCAAAATCGACAAAGCGGAGTAAACAAGAAGGATCACGAAAAAGGACCAAAGCCAGCCGCGCGCTCCGCGGCCTGCATAATACCAGACAGCGGCTGCGATGACGCAGGCAAAAGACATCGGCAACATAAATTTCCACGCGAAATTCATGATTTGATCAATCCGGGTGCGCGGTAGCGTCCCGCGAACCCAGACATAAACGAAAAGCAGCGCACTCAGCTTCGCGAAAAACCAGACATAGGACGGAACAAATTCCAGTGCTCGGACTGGCGAATGCCAGCCGCCCAAAAACAAAGTCGCTGCCAGCCCGGTAATAGCGAACATGCCGATGTATTCTGCCAGGAAAAACGTCGCGTATTTGAAACCGGAATATTCGGTCATATGCCCGGCGACAATTTCCGATTCGCCTTCGGGCACATCGAATGGAGTGCGATTCGATTCCACTAGCCCGGATACAAAAAACAAAAGGAATGCTGCGGCGCCCCATGGCTTGAACACAAACCAATGTGGTACCATGCCGAACGTATAACCGGCCTGTGCAGCGACAATTCTGTCGGGCGTGAGAGAGCCGACTACCATTACGACCGGTAACACTGTGATAATGAGCGGCAGCTCGTAGCTGATCATTTGCGCAATTGCCCGCATGGCACCCAGCATCGAAAACTTGTTATTACTTCCCCATCCCGCCATGAAAACAGCGAGCTCCGTTGTCGATCCAACTGCAAAAAAGAAAAGGATGCCGCCGTCAATGGTAAACGGCGTCATATTTCGGCCGTAAGGGATTACCCCAAGGACGAGAATCGCGGCAGCGGCAATCAGAATCGGCGCCAGGAAGTGCACGAACTTGTCTGCCCGCACCGGCACGATGTCTTCCTTGATCAACATTTTGATCCCGTCAGCTACGGGCTGCAAAAGCCCAAACGGTCCGACACGGTTGGGCCCATAGCGATTTTGTATCCGGCCGAGGATCTTGCGTTCGAGCACGGACATGAGCGCAAACAGGGTCAGGAACACCCCGAGTAGCGCAAAAATATTGATCAAACTCGACGCGATTTGGATGACCCAAACGGGCAGCCCCACCAGCCATGACAGCAGCCATTGCTTTGCATTGACAAAGATTTGATCAATCGCGGTACCCACGTCGGCATGAAGAAAACCGTCAATTGATCGGTTAATCAAGACAGAACGCGCGATCATCGTGATTGAGAACCGCTCGAAATCAGCCAACTCTCCCCACTCCAGTGGAATGCTTTTAGCTTTGCAGGTCGCCGCTGGCGCGGTACGTTCGGCCTGCGCCATGCGAACGCCGGCCTTTTTGATCGCCACCTTTCTGGCCAGCGCCGGTCTGGTTCGTGGAGAAATCAAAACTCCGGAGAAGGCCCCCATCGAAATCACTTCTACCGGGGAGACGACCTATGAGAATGGTCTGGCCACGGCGCGAGACAACGTTGCGATTCATATTGGAAACACAGACATTTATTCCGATTACGCCCAATACAATTCGACCACGCATGACGTGCTGTTGAAGGGACATGTTCGCATCTATCGGGACGGGAGCCTGTACATTGCGGATAACGGCGTTTACAATACAGAGACGAAGAAAATCAGGGCGCTTGATGCGCGAACGGAGTCATTGCCTTATTTCCTGAGCGGCAAGAATGTGACCTCCATCTCTGAGAACGGTTATTTGATCAAGGACGGGACTTTTACCACTCACGACACACCGAAGGCTGACTTCCATCTCCATGCCAGGACCATTCGCGTTTATGAGAATGATCGAGTGATTTTTCAATACGTCACAGCGTATGTGGGCAAGGTGCCTGTGTTCTGGTGGCCGTACCTTTATCAATCGCTTAACGAGGCGTTTAGTTTCTCAGTTTCACCAGCTTACTTGAGTTCGTGGGGACCATCGCTCCTCAGCCAAGTCACCTTTCCGATAACCGACGACATCAGGGCGCGCTTCCGTCTGGATTATCGAGGCCGGCGAGGCGTGGCAGTCGGCCTGGATTCGACGATGGACTACTTCAACGACAGTCAGGCACGCCTGAAAACGTATTACATTCAGGATCAAAACCCGAACCTCAACGAAACCAACATTCCACGAAAAGACGTACCGACTGGGCGATACCGGGTTAGCCTCGCTGACACCACCAACTTTACGGACGATCTCTATGGCATCGCCAACCTGACAAAGCTGAGCGATCCGTATGTGATGCAGGACTTCTATCAAGGGGAGTTCCGCATTGATCCGGTTCCCGATAACGTGCTCGCCCTCACAAAGACAGATCCTTTTTACACATTGACTGCCATCGAGCGTTTTCAGGCTAACGAGTTCTTCACCACAACGGAACGGCAACCTGAAGTTGTTTTGGACATCAAACGTCATGGTCTCTTTGGCGGACCCATTTTTTACGAGGGCGAAACGGGATTCGCTAATTTGCGGCTGCAATTCCCTCAAGATTCGGGCTTCGAGAATTACGGCACCGATCGTCTCGACACCTTCCACCAACTCACCCTTCCAAACACCTACTTTGGATGGCTTTCCATTGTGCCGCGGGTCGGCTATCGTGGAACCTACTACAGCAAGACCTGGGATCTGGGATCCACGACCTTTATACCTCCAACAAATCCGCTCGTACCCGACTTTATTCTTCCCCCTCCTATATTGGCTAATCCCGTGAGATTCGACGGAGACACGTTCCGCTCGGTCTTTGACACTGGCGCGGAAGCCTCATTTAAGATTTCGCGTAAGTGGGAGAACGTGCAAAGCCGTGCGTTCGGGCTGGACGGTCTGATGCATGTTATTCAACCGTTCACAAACTTTTCGTACGTTAAAGAGGATGGACCTAACCCTACGTCGATCCTGGCGCTCGACCGGTTTCAGCCTTCCACTCAACTGCCGGCGATCGATTTTCCCCAGTTCACCACTATCGATACCATTGACGATTGGACGATTTGGAGGGTCGGCGTTCGAAACCGACTGGAAACGCGGCGAGATGACAAAACAATCACCTGGTTCGAACTCGACACGTACATGGATGTGAACTTCGACAATCCATTCGACCGGACCGATTACTCGAATCTGTTTAATAATATCCGGTTTACGCCGCTGCCGTGGGTCTCGTTCGCGGTGAATTCCCAGCTGCCCGCCTTCGATAAGGGATTTACAGAGGTGGATACAATCGCCAATGTTCAACCAATGGCGAATCTGCAACTCACGGTGGCGCATCGTTATTTGAACGGAAATCCCTTTTTCCAGGACAGCAGCTTGTTTGTGGTAGGTGGCTACTACCGGATCGACGACAACTGGGCTATTGCGGTTCAGGAGCAATATGAAGGAGCCACCGGCATCCTGGAACAGCAGCGCTATTCGATCTATCGCGACCTGTCGAGCTGGGTAGCCTCGTTCGGGGGTATTATTCGCGATAATCAGGGCTCAAAAGAATACGGCGTTCTTTTCACCATCACGCTCAAAGCATTCCCCAAATTTGGACTCGATTTGAACTTCGACCCGTCGTCCGAAGGAGAATAAGAGGCCGGAGAACGATTCCGGGACGTCTGGATTTGTTCCACTTGTGTTGCCGGTGAATCGCCCGCACCATTCCTCAATCATGGATCTTGCAATCATCGGTTCCGGTTATGTTGGCCTGGTGACCGGCGCCTGTTTCGCCGACGTTGGCCATAACGTCATCTGCGTCGATAACGACGAGAAGAAAATCAAACAATTGCGAGCCGGCGAGGTGCCGATCTATGAACCGGGCTTGGAGGAAATTATTCATCGCAACGTGTCCGCTCAGCGGCTGCGTTTCACGGGCAGCATTGAGGAGGGCGTGAAGAATTCACAGGTCGTTTTCATTGCCGTTCCCACACCACAGCAACCGGATGGTGACGTCGATCTCAGTTTTTTGGAGAAGGTGGCACGTGAAATCGCAGGAGTCCTCACCGATTACCGTGTCATCGTCGACAAGAGCACTGTGCCTGTAAAAACAGGCGAAAAAGTGGCCGAATCGATCAAAAGGTACAACCGCCACAACGCGGATTTCGACGTTGTCAGCAATCCTGAGTTTCTGCGCGAGGGTTGCGCAGTAGCGGACTTGATGAAGCCGGATCGGATCGTAATCGGAGCGCAAAGCGATCGCGCCATTGACCTGATGAAGAAAATTTACGAGCCATTCATGGCACCTATTTTGGTGACCGATATCAACAGCGCCGAGCTCATCAAACACTGTGCCAATTCATTCCTTGCTCTGAAGATCTCATATATCAATGCGGTCTCCGCTATTTGCGAGGCGAGCGGAGCTGATGTGGAAAAAGTCGCCGACGGGATAGGCATGGATCATCGGATCGGTCGCGACTTTCTTAACGCCGGAATCGGGTACGGCGGTTCTTGTTTTCCAAAGGATATCGCGGCTTTCATCAGGATTAGCGAACGCATTGGTGTGCCGTTTGATTTGCTTAAAGAAGTACAGCGCATCAACAGCAGCCAAAAAGAACGGTTTCTAAAAGAAATTCGTGAAACGCTGTGGGTTTTACGGGAAAAACGGATTGCAGTGTGGGGTCTCACATTTAAACCCGACACAGACGACCTTCGTTCGTCTGTCGCCATCGATCTGGTGGAAACGCTGCTGCGCGAAGGGGCGCATGTCGTTGCCTACGACCCGAAAGGAATGCCCAAAGCCCGCGGCATCAAGGCAATCGCCGACGCAGAATTCGCGGCATCAGCTCTTGAAGCGGTGAATGATGCCGAAGCGCTGGTCATCGCCACGGAATGGAACGACTTCGCAAATGTAGATTTCAAAGTGGTGAAGGAAAAAATGAGGACGCCGATCGTGTTTGACGGGCGAAATCTGCTCGATCCGGAGACGATGGACAGATTAGGATTTCACTATTATTCGGTTGGCCGTGCGAGCGTGAAGCCGGAATAACCATCCGTCCCAAGTATGGCGCGGCTGTCTGCTCGCCGAATTGCACTAGAAGCGCTGCGCGCATGGCGAAAAGAAAAACGATTCGCCGATCTGATCCTGTCGCAGTTCCTGACAAAGGCGGACCTCGGTGATTCGGATCGCGCGTTTGTTTTAGAACTAGTCTATGGCGTGCTGCGTAATCTGAGGTTGCTGGATTTCTGGATCAGCTGTCTGCGAAGTTCGCGGATCGACATCGAAGTTCGTGATGTTCTTCGTCTTGGACTCTATCAGCTTTTCATGCTTAAGACTGCTCCCCACGCGGGCGTCCACGAGACTGTCGCGCTCGCCAAACGAAACCACCGGTCTATGGTCAATGGAATGCTTCGCACTGCGCTGCGGCGACAGGACGAGTTACTCGCGGGCGCCGCTGCACAGCCTCTGTTCGTTCGCACCTCGCACCCGAAATTCCTTGTCGAACGCTGGCAGAAGCATTTCGGCTTGAAAGAAGCGGACGAACTCTGCCAATGGAATAATCTGCCCGCGCCGATCTTTGGACGGATCAATGGACTGAAAATCGACCACGGAAAATTTCTACGACTTTATCCGAACTCGCAGTCAATGGTGCATCACCACGATTTTGTTGAATTCAGTGCATTGCCACTGAGCGCCATCGCTGCGGGTCATTGCTACATTCAAGATCCAAGCACCGCAATGGCAGGACGGATGCTCGATCCCCAGCCGGGAGAAAACGTGCTCGACGCCTGCGCCGCTCCCGGGGGGAAGACGGCTTTTATCGCTGAATTAATGAAAAACCAGGGGAGAGTTGTTGCCTGCGACCGTGACCTACAACGATTGCAGATCCTGGAAGAAAACATGGCACGTCTCGGCGTCCGAATTGTTCACGTTTTCGCTCACGACTGGACCCGGGGCCGCGTCCCTGCAGAAATTGCTGAGATGGCGCCATTTGATCGCATCCTGCTCGACGTCCCCTGCAGTAACACTGGCGTATTGCGACGTCGCGTCGACGCGCGGTGGCGATTACAACCGGCCGACTTTTTGCGAATGCAACAGCGGCAGCTCGCAATACTTCGCGCGGTGATACCATTGTTAAAGCAACGAGGAATTCTCGTTTACAGCACCTGCAGCCTCGAGCCGGAAGAAAACCATGACGTCGTGCAGCATGTTCTTGAGCTTCCCTCCCCGCTTCGTCTTGTTGAAGAAAAGGCGTCGCTGCCCTTTCGGGATGGTTTCGATGGCGCCTTCACGGCCAAACTTATTCGGGTGGCATAGAACCAGCCAGTTGCGTCTAACGATGCCGGTGGAATGATAAGGACCTATGCACGATCCCCGCTTTGATAAGCTCGCCCAGGTTCTGGTGCAATATTCTACCCGTCTGAAGCGCAACGAAACGGTTTTGATCGAGGCATTCGATATTCCCGACGAAATGACCATCGCGCTGATACGCGCTGCCCGGAAAGCGGGTGCTGTGCCATTTGCACAGACCTATCATGCTCCGGTCAACCGCGTGCTGGCCATGGGGGCGAGCGACAAACAGCTTAATCTGGCGGCGAATCACGAACTGGCGCGAATGAAAAAAATGAATGCTTACATCGCATTGCGCGGCAGCAACAACATCACAGAGCTGTCCGACGTGCCGCCAGAGACGATGAAGCTAATCGCGCGGAAAATGCGGCCGGTGCAGGACCAGCGGGTCAAAAAAACAAAGTGGGTCGTGCTGCGCTGGCCCACTCCGTCCATGGCACAGCTTGCCGGCATGAGCACCGAGGCATTTGAAGATTTCTATTTCGATGTGTGCACGCTTGATTATCGCAAGCTCCTGCCCGGAATGAGAGCGCTCCATCGTTTGATGGAAAAGACGGACAGAGTGGAGATTACGGGACCTGGCACTCATCTCACTTTTACAAAAAAAGGAATTCCAGCCGTGATCTGTGGCGGGGATCGCAATATTCCCGACGGCGAAGTATTCAGCTCTCCAATCAGAGATTCGGTCGAGGGTTACGTGACGTTTAACGCGCCGAGCATCTATCAAGGAATCGCTTTTGATGGGATTCGACTCGAATTCAAAAACGGGAAGATCATCAATGCTACAAGCAACGAGACAAAAAAGCTCAACAAGATTCTGGATTCAGATCCCGGCGCGCGGTACATCGGTGAATTTTCGCTGGGGTTTAATCCACGGATTTTGCATCCCATGCGCGACATCCTGTTCGATGAAAAAATCGCAGGCTCATTTCACTTCACCCCCGGCCAGGCCTACGAAGAGGCGGATAACGGTAATCGAAGCCAGGTGCACTGGGACCTGGTCAACATCCAGCGTCCGGAATACGGAGGCGGAGAAATCTATTTCGACGGGAAGCTGATTCGAAAGGACGGCATCTTCCTTCCGAAACAACTTCGTTCGCTAAACTGGCGCTGATCGACGTAAGTCTCGTCCGATCAGACTCGCCTTGGCGCGTTAACCGGATTCAGATGGATCATTCCTATCTCTCCGCCTTCGCCAAGTTCCAGGTTTGCTATCTCAAACATGGGCGCTCCTTCAGCCGGGGATGGTCCAGCACCTGGTAGCTGAACGGCGACCTGTTTCGAATTCGAGTTCAAGATAACGGATGCAATCTCAAGTGACGGCGCAAATTCGAGTGTGGTAATTTGGAATGGCACCGTAATGAGAACGGATGCCCGTCCCTGACGTGATGGTGTGAGCTGAACTGGCGCAGTCTCAGAATTGGGCACCACTTGTAAGCCGGCCACCGCAAACGATGGTAAACCACCCGGCGTAGGCCTTTGCTGTTGAGATGGCACCATTCGAATTGTGCCGAGCGCACCCGAAGCTGGCTGAATCTTTGCTATTTCGAAGCTGACTTGCAAATTGAGCGCCGATTGAGGTTGCTGAGGCGTAGGCAAGCGCATCGTTACCAGCTTTGATATGGGACGCACCTTGAGTGCACCCATCTTAAAACTGGGTGTCAACTGCATCGCAGCGATCTCAAAGGAGAAAGTGAGCTGCACAGACGTTTGCATCGCGGCAGGTGGCTGTTGCGGTTTCGCCATCGGCGGAGCCGGGGCTTTATTAACGGGAGCGGTTGGGGTTTGAGTTGTTTCAGGCATGATTGCGGGTGTTGTTGTTTGCGGAAATGCAGTTTCTGCGGCAGCAATCCTTGGTGGATCAGAGGGCGGAGTGGCAGCTCGTGCAAGCACTGGCATAGGAATTTCGGCTAAAACTGGCGGTTCTTCGGGGGTCGGTTCTTCAGCGATTGGCTTTTCAACAATTGGCTCTTCAACGATCGGCTCTTCAAAGGTCACGGACTGAACGGGAATTTCCGCTAACGGCGTAACGGCGGGCAATTCGATTTCTGAATTCTCCGGAATCGAAGGCGTCTCTTCGTCCAATGGGCGGCCATCCTTCGCACCGTCAAACGCATAACTCGGTTCTTGTGCCGGCCAGACGAATTCCTCGAGGTTTTCCGAAACGGCGGGGCTCGGTTCTCGTTCCATCGGAACAGGCTGTTCGGTCCATTCATCTGTCGCCGAAACGGAGGAAATTTCAGCGACCTCTGCATCTTCGGCGTGCAGGTTCTCGCCGTTTTGTGGCACTTGTTCGACAACTGGACCGACGAATGACTCAACCGGTGACTCAACCCGTGAGTCAACAACCGAGACTTCCCCGTCTGAAGGTTCCACTGAGGCCGGCACCTTACGGGACGGCTGTGTCCTCAGGGCATTGGCTACATTCGTGGCGTGAGTCAGTGTACCGGATGGAGCCGGAGTTTGTCGCAATGAGGATGTAAAGGCTTTTAATTGCAGCGAAACCTGACGAGGACCTCCGACGAAGCCATTGCCTTGTAAATTCTTCTTTTCCGGCATCACGGATGCCCTTGGTTTAAATACTGCAGGGGCCGGCGCAGATGTTATTCGGGAATACGTCGGCACATTGAAGGAATAACGACGGCGCAGCGAAGGCACGGCGACGGACGCAAGTATAACCAGCCCGGCTAAGAGCAAGCCTCCCACAATCCAGGTTCTGTTCCTTGCCAGAAGGCTCTCCGGTATCTGTTTGGCCGATGGAGCCTCTACGGCGGGGTTCGCCGACGCATCCGCTTGGGCGACAGTGGCCGGACTAGTTTGATCTGTGGACGCAGCCACCGTTCGTGGCGATTCAGCGGGGGCAGCCACGGCCGCAGTTGTCGTCGAGTCGGTGCTGTCCGGCGTAACAGCTGCTGCGGCTTGTTGCTCCGGTTGACTGGCAGTTTCGGACGTAGAGTCGGTCGACGAAGAGGCTTGTGCGGCTGTAGATTCAGAGCTGGCAAGATCAAATCCTGAACTGGATCCAGTCACTGTTGAATCTAAAGTCAGACCTTGGCTTTTAGAGCTGTCGGTCTGGCTGTTCGCGGCGAAAACCTTGTCAGGAATAGGACTTGGCTCGACCGCGGGGCTCCCCTCAGCCTGAGCCGCGTCAAAGGCCGGCGTCGGCATAGTCGATGCAGGCGGTCTCTGCATCCAGCCAGCATCGTAAAAAGCATCGGCAAAAACGCTGTTTAGCGCGGCCGAATAGATTTTATTGGCTGAAGCGGTCCAATCGGCCGCCTTCTCTGCGTTGTTGTGTTGAAATTCCCAGGCGGCCTGAGCGTAGTACAACGCCGGGGTGTCCCCGGTGAACTGAAACTCATCCATCATTGCGTGTGCGCGGCTCTCTTTGCCTTCGAGCAACAGTGTCATGTAAATCTTGAACTTGATGAGCTCTGCCGCCTGATTTTTATCGCCGCCCGGCGTGCGCTTGTACAACGTCTCGAAACGATCTCGCGCTTTTGCATATTCCTTTTTCTTGAAAGGAATCTGCGCCAGGTTGTATTGAGCCTCCCGAAGTTTCGGATCCAGCTTCGCCGCCTTCTTAAAAGCCGCTTCGGCCTGGTCGAACTGTTCCTGCTGCATCAAAATCTCGCCGCGTAGATTTATGGTTGGCGCCTCGTTCGGGTCTGCCTGATCTGCTTCATCGACTAATTTCAGTGCCGCCGCCAGATCGCGCAGCCGCAGCGCCTGCTGAGCCTGCTCAAACTTTGCACGGGCATTGGCTTTCGATTTTTCAGTCCGCTCAGCGGCAGTCATCAGCGGCAAGGAAGGCCGCGCCTCGCCAACGGGTTTTTGCAACCATCCAATTTCGTAAAGCGATTCAGCAAAAAGCTTATTTAGTTGCGGTGAAAAGTTTTTTTCCGCGGCCGTGATCCAATCCTGAGCTTCCTTCTGGTTCTTTTGTTGCAAGGCCAGGGCTGCCTTCACGTAGTTCACCGCGGGCGTATCGGGAGAAAGCTCTAACTTGGCCTGAATGGAATCGACCATGTTCTCTTTTCCTTCGAGGAGATAAGTGAGGAGGATTTTGTACTGGATTAGCTGCGAGGCTTCTTTTGCCAGGTCGGATTCGCCGCTCGAAAGGAGCTGTTCAAAGCGTTTTCGTGCTTCGGCCCAATCTTTCTTCAGAAACGGGATTTCGGCCAGGTTGAAGCGAGCATTCCAAAACTTCGGATCGATTCGGAAAGCTTCCTGGAGCGCTGTGTCAGCCTGGTCGTAGTTCCCCTGACGCATCAGGATTACGCCACGTAGGTTCTTCGAGGCGGCAAGATCAGGCTGCCGCGCGTCGATGGCGTCGAGTTGTTTTAGCGCTTCGTCAAACTTGTTCGAATCAAACGCGCGGAACGCTGCGTTGTACATTTCCTCCAACTCAGCTTTCGTCGGCGCGACATTTTCCGCTCCAAACGAATCTGCGACGAATAACCTAAGCACCACCGCGGCGACTGCCGCCATCCCCCACACTCTCATGAAGTAGCGATTGAAACCCTATTCACCACGTCTGACAAGTGGAAAGTTAGGGTAGAGCGTCGATTTTTCAGTTCCATTCGGAAAAATCTAAACCAGGCCAAAGTGCCAGGCGGATGCTTAAACCCGGCCTAAATATTGAGATTTCCTATAATGCGCAATCCCTCCAGAGTAAGATTTGGATGAACTACTCGAATCTCCGATAGCGTTCGCGCGATCAGTCGAGCGTATCCACCAGTCGCCACAATGTGAACCTTCTTACGCGGAAACTGTTCTGCTGTGATTTGAGCCAGAATTTCGCGAACCAACCCGCGATAACCGAACACAGCTCCGGAAAGCATTGCCTGAATTGTGGATTTACCGACGGCGCGTTGCGGCTCTTTCAGCGAAAGCTTCGGTAAGAGCGCTGTTCGCTGGTAGAGGAAATTAGTCATCGCCTCGAGCCCTGGCGCAATCACGCCACCGATGTACGCGCGATGCTCTGACACGATGTCAAAGGTCACCGCTGTGCCAAAGTCCACCACGATGGCAGGACAACCGTAGAGCGTTGTTACAGCTGCAGCGTTGGCCAGCCGATCCGCGCCTATCGATGCCGGACGTGGGTAATCAACTTTGATTCCCATTCTCAGCCTCCAGTCGAGAAATTGCACCTTGGTTTTGCCGGCGGCTCTCACAACTGCCGAGTTCTTCGCGGGCACTACGGAAGAAACAACGACTCTTCGCACGCTCCGTTTTCCGAGAAATTCGGAGACTACCGTACGGGACAAGCGGCTGGTAGGAATCCGCGTTGGCGCGAAGACTCGGGTCGTCGATCCAAACGCAAGTTTTGCGTATGAATTACTGATATCGACCAATAAATAATCGGCCACGCGAGCCACGATCAAGATGCAGACACCGAAGGTGATGCGCCGTCAAGCACGCCTTCCATACTGTCTCGGCAGGTTTAACGTCACGCGCGTTCCCTGGTTGCTTGCGACTGACATTCGCAGCAGGTAGCGTCGCTTTGTGAGGAAACTCGTGCATCGTCCGCGTCGTTTGCGCCGCACACCGGCACTCCGGAATCTGGTTCGCGAAACGCATTTAAATGCCCGCAATCTCGTGTTGCCGCTGTTTGTAAGTGAAAAGCTCGATCGGCGCAGGCCAATTGCCAGCATGCCCGGGGTTTTTCAGTTATCTGTCAAGGAGGTGGTCGATGAGGCCCTTGCTGCGCAGGAATTGGGTCTGCAAGCCATTCTCCTTTTCGGAATTCCCGCTCAAAAGGACGACCGCGCGAGCGGCGCTTACGCCGAAAACGGAATTGTCCAGGAAGCCATCAGAGCCATCAAATTAAAATGTCCCGATCTTGTGATAATTAGTGATGTCTGCTTGTGCGAGTATACGAGCCACGGACATTGCGGCGTAGTCCACGCGGATCGAGGCAATTTTCACGTACTCAACGACGAAAGTGTTGAGCTACTTGTAAAAAGTGCCCTGTCTCATGCTGCAGCTGGCGCCGACATCGTTGCGCCAAGCGACATGATGGACGGTCGCATTGGAGCGATCCGCAGCGCACTCGACGACACCGGGTTCGATCAAATCGCAATTATGAGTTACGCCGCCAAATTCGCCTCCGCTTTCTACGGCCCATTCCGCGAAGCAGCCGAAAGTCCGCCGCAGTTTGGCGATCGCCGCTCGTACCAGATGGATTTTGCCAATGCTAAAGAAGCCTTACACGAGGTGGCATTGGATATCGATGAAGGAGCAGACATCATCATGGTCAAACCGGCGATGCCGTACCTCGACATCCTTTGGCGAGTGCGGGAGCGGTTTGGAAAGCCCACTGCGGTCTACCATGTCAGCGGCGAGTACGCCATGGTCAAGGGAGCGGCGGAGAAAGGGTTTTTGAACGAGCGCGACGCTGTGCTCGAGATCATGACTGCGCTGAAAAGAGCGGGGGCAGATATTGTTGTGACTTATTGGGCGCGCGAACTTGCGAAATGGCTGCACGAGTAAAACGCGGCCGCGGCGAAACGGAGAGACATGCACGGTTGAAGCGTCTCGCGTTTTTGTGGGCACAGGTTCAGGGCTATTCCGCCTGCGCCATGGAAGTGAGTCTGCCAAACTGCGCATATCGCGCCGACGTCGCAGCGTATCGTTTAACGTCCGATGAAATCGGATCCACAGCTATTTTCGAATGTAAACAGGCGCTGTGCGATTTGCGGCGGGATAATTGCCAAACCGATGCCACGCGGCAACGACTGGAGACAGTTTGCCAGCGACGCCGGCTTCTAGAAAAAAGCCTGCGGGAACATTATCCGAACCTGCGCAATGGTGACTCCCTTTTTCCTGAATTCGATTTACCAGACTCCACAGTGATCGGGCACCGTGGGTATCTGCGACTTCTGCGCGAATTACGGGAGCTTCAAAATCGCCTGTATGATTGCGCCAAGTTCGACAAGCTACTTCGTTACCGCTGTGCGAACCTCTGTTTTCTCGTTTTGCCTGAAGAGTTGTTCCGCGATTCAGAGATTCCTGTTAGCTGGGGTGCGCTTGTGGAAGTCGACGGTGCACTCGAGCTCCGCCGTAAACCGATCTGGCAGGCAGCAAGCTCCGATCATCATGTTCGGTTTTTGCATCGCATTGCCGCAGCTGGAACGCGTGCAATTAATCAAAAATTGGAAATTACGTTCGACGAGATCGTTGCCAGGCGCTGTCAATCCGGTCATTCGATCGGAAACAACACGAGAGAAGCCTCTCACCAGTGCTAATGAGCAGCCGTAGGCGTGGAAATCGGCACGAGCAAATTATGCCCGGTCATCGCTGCCGGTTGCGGCAGCCCAAGCAGAAACAAAAGAGTCGGGGCTACATCCGCTAAAATTCCGTCCTCGCACCGAAATCGTGCCGCATCGTTAGCCACGTAAACGAAATGGACCAGATTGCTGGTGTGCGCGGTGTTGGGCGAACCATCCGGGTTGCGCATTTGCTCGCAATTACCATGGTCAGCGGTCACAATGGCCTTGCCGTCAAGCTGGAGAAGTTTCGGAATGATCCGCTCCATGCACCTGTCGATCGTCTCTACGGCTTTGATTCCAGCATTGACAATGCCGCTGTGCCCCACCATGTCCGGGTTGGCGAAGTTGAGTATGATCAAATCGTAGTTCGGCATCTCTGAGAGGACCTCCTCGGTGACCTCCAACGCACTCATCTCCGGTTTCAAATCGTACGTGGCAACCTTTGGCGACGGAATCAACTTGCGGTCCTCGCCGGGAAACGGTTTTTCGATTCCTCCGTTAAAGAAATAGGTGACATGGGCGTATTTTTCCGTCTCGGCGATTCTCAATTGCCGCTTACCAGCCGCGCTGACGACCTGACCCAGAATATCGGCAAGCTTTTCTGGTGCGAAAATGAACGGCGAAGAATACGTCACGTCGTATTGCGTAAGCGTGACGAAATCCACTTGTGGCCAGACCTCGCGGTCGAATCCGGTGAAGTCCTTTAGCAAAAACGCCTGCGACAATTGACGGGCGCGATCGGCACGAAAGTTAAAGAATATTACTACGTCGCTGTTTCGCACCCGTTGTTCATTGGGGTAAGAAAAAATCAACGGCGGCATGAACTCATCGGTCTTGCCATCTTTATATTGCTGATCTACTGCCTCCGACGGCGCTGATTTGCACATTTCGCCGCGGCCAAGCACAATCGCGTCCCACGCTTTTTTGGTGCGGTCCCAACGTCGATCGCGATCCATTGCAAAATAACGACCCACCACGGTCACAATTTGCCCGCCGCTTTTCTTGAGTTCTTTCTCGCAAATTTTTAGATACGTAGCGCCGCCAGTAGGTGAGGTATCTCGTCCGTCCGTGAACGCGTGGACCAAGATCTCCGAAACACCCGCCTCGTGCGCTGCGTCCGCAAGCGCGATCATGTGCGAGTAATGGCTGTGGACACCGCCATCTGACACTAATCCGAGCAAATGCAGCCGATGCCCGCGTGCTTTGGAAAACGATTCCTGCAAAACCCGATTCCGCGTAAACTCGCCTTCTTTGATCGCTTTGTTAATTCGCGTTAAATCCTGGTAAACAATCCGACCTGCGCCCAGATTGAGGTGCCCGACTTCCGAGTTGCCCATTTGCCCTTCAGGCAGCCCAACGTCGGCTCCGCTTGCGCTCAATTTGGAGCCCGGATATGCCGCGTAAAGCTGGTCATGGAATGGCGTCGCAGCGAGAAGGGTTGCATCCCCATTTTCGTGACGCTTATCCTTACCTCCCGGGTTGATACCCCAACCGTCGCGAATGATCAGCATTACCGGACCATCCATACGTCGCGCACTTTGCCGATGAATGTGAAGAACGACAAGTGGTTCTTTCTTTCGATAAATCCCAAATCGCAAATCTAAGGAAAGTGCATCGCAACTTCTTCGTATTCTGTTTGCCGGTCCATTTGCGGCCGTTGTTGACCGCCGCTACAGGGGAAGGTGATGAAATGGCGTAACCAATTGCTGGCGCTTTTTTGTCTGCTCGCCTTTGCTGGAGTCGGCGTCCTCTATTTCCAACACTGGGTGGTCCGCAAGCCTTTCGGAATTATTTTGTTTGTTGGCGAGGGCCTTTCCCCCGCCAGACTTGCGCCGACTCGCGCCTATGCTGCCGGCGCCGGTACGCGCCTCAGCGTCGATTCGATGGCTCATGCTGCGTTGGTAATGAATTATTCGAAGGACTTCGCCGCGCCCGACCAGGCAGCTGCTGCAACGGCAATAGCCACGGGTCAGAGAGTGGCCAATCGTGCCCTGGCCATTAATGCCGATGGGAAAGCGATCAAGAGCATCGTTGAACTCGCCCGGGAATACGGCCGCGCTACGGGACTCATAACCGATGCCAAGCTTACCGACCCTACCAGCGCGGCTTTTTATGCACATCCCAGCGAGCCGACCGATGGCGAAAAAATCGCCGCGGAGTTCGTCGATCGTGGAAACATCGACATCGCCATGGGAGGCGGAGCCGCGCAGTTTCTTCCACTCAGGAAAGGCGGAGAGAGGCAGGACAGTCGCGACCTTCTGCTGGAGCTTCGTGGGAATGGATTCGACATTGTCCGCACTCGAGCCGAGCTCGAGGCGATTCCTGCATGGCGTCGCCCAAAATTGGTCGGCGTTTTCAGCAATGGCGATCTCGCCTTTATGAACCAGGTGGAAGAGAGAGGCCAGCAGCCCAGCCTGTCAGACATGGTGCGCAGAGCAATCCAGTTGCTCCAGTACAACGTGGGTGGCTATTTGCTCGTCGTTGATGCAGGACTGATGCGAAAAGCAGCTGAAGAAAATACTGGAGAAAGGACGCTCGGTCAGACCGTTGAACTGGATCGTGCCGTGGCAGTGGCGCGAAGTTATGGCGGCGAAAAAGCAACGATTGTCGTCAGCGGTGATGTAGCGATCGGGGGAATGCATTTGAATGGATTCCCGTTCCGAAAAGACAGCGGCATTGCCTTGTTGGGCTTTAATTCTGCAGGCCAGCCTTGGATTACCTGGGCAACGGGGCCGAATGGAGACAAGTCGTACGGAGCCGCCAAAATACCTCCTAAAGAAGGCGAAACTGAAGCGAAACAGCCAACACCGGACCAGCCGGAACCAAGCGCGTTTTACACCAAATCCGCCCTCGTAACCGTGGAAGACGTAGTCGCGTTTGGCAATGGTCCCGGCACGGATGCTCTGACAGGTGTGGTGGAAAGCACAAAAGTGTTCGAGATTCTGCGCGACGAACTCTGACGGAATAATCCGCAGGCTAACGCTACATTCGATTAATACTGCTGTTGGGCAGTTATCTTACCATTTCATGATACGGCAACCTCAACTCGTACAGCTCCATTTGTTGTTGAAGTTCGGTCGCCAACGAATCATCATTCTGGCTCTGCCCCGCGCGTATCGCAGCGTTGGCTGTCTCGACCGCTTTTCCGAAGTCGCCTGCCTCTGCATATGCCGCCGCTAACGTGCGGAGCACAAGCGCATTGGTACCTCCGGAAAGCCGGTTGGCTTGCTCTGCAAATTGAATCGCCCTCGCTCCATTTCGCAATGATGCGTTGGAACCTGCGGCCAGCAGCCACGCCAGATTATTCAAGGCGGAGACGGATTGAGGCGAAACCTTCAACACCTGTTCGTAATGTTGGATCGCTTCGGCCGATTGACCTTTTTCATCGAGAGCAATCGCCAGGATCGTTTGGCAGTCTGCGTTATCAGGCTGGATCAACAAGGCAGCCCGGGAATGCTCAATTGCAGCATCGAAGTTTCCCTTCTCAAGCAGAGCGTGGCTGAGACCGAAACGGGCAAGAAAGTAATCGGGACGTATTGCAACCGCCTTTTGATAGTGAGCAATTGAGTCGTCGATTCGTTTCTTTTGAAGAAGAGCGTTGGCGAATGCCACGTGCGTGTCCGGATCGTTTGGCTGCATCTTAGCCGCCTTCTCGCAATAAAAAATTGCCTCGTCTACATCGCCTTTTGCCAGAAGGGCAGTGCCAAGATTGTAATCGGCATCCCAAAAGTCAGGCTGCATTTGGAGCGTCGTCCGGTAGTGAGCTATCGCCTCGTCAAGTTGACCTTTCCCGAATAGCGCGATGCCCAGGTTGTTATGAGCCATCCAGCAAGCAGGATTTTTGGCCAGAGTCGTGCGCCATAGCGTGTCGACGTCCCCATACATGGCAGCTTGTCGCCACGTCAATGTGCCCAAGACTGCCACCAGACAAAGCCCCGCGCTTACGATTAAGGTGCGGCCGTTCTTAAATCTGTCGCCCAAGTTCACCAGCCCAGCCGACACAAGGGCGATCGGTCCGATACACGCCAGGTACTGATAATGATCGGCTACAAACGTGTAACGAAATGTGTACAGCATGATGAATCCAAGCACTGGACTTAGAGTCGCGACGAAGAATCCTGCCGCGACCTCGGCGCTGCGCCCCAAATATCGGCGCAGAAAATAAATAGCCGCGCACGCTAGAACTGCCGCGACAAGCCACATGTAATTGAGCAGATCAGTCGGCGCGATGTCCCATCGCGGGTAAATAAATGTAAGATTAGATGGCCAGAAAAGTTTGCTGAGATAAAACCAAACGGCGCGACTCGCAACGAGGATTCGTTCGATTGGGCTCAGAAACGTAAAAACGGCTCGGCTCGTACCCTGGTGATATCGCTCCCACCACATCGCTAACAGGCCCATGGCGATGCCAAGGACCAGAAACGGAATGATCTGCAAGACTCGCTTCCAAGTGATACGCGTCCCCTGCAACCACAGAATCAAGAATAATGCCGCCGGCAGCGTGCAAGCCGTCGTTTTGGCAGACAGAGCGAGTACATAAAGGATTAGCGCGAGTCCATAAAACAGCCAGGACCGCTTCGTTCTTACATCAACAAACGCAATCCAGGCGAGTAGCGTCAGTAAAAAGAAAAAGCCCATGAGCACATTTTTCCGCTCCGTAATCCAAGCGACTGATTCCACTTGCACGGGATGCAGAGCGAAAATTGCTCCGGCTAGCCATGCTCCCGGTACCTTTAACCGCGCCAGGACCAGCCACACCAGCAGTGCGTTGGCGACGTGCAACATCAGATTGACCCAGTGATAACCGGTTGGGTTCAGTCCCCAAAGCCGGTGTTCTATGCGAAAGGTTGTATAAACCAGTGGGAAATACTGCGAAGGCGAATCGAGCGAAAACCAGATTCGCCGCAGGCCGTCGGGCGCCGTCAGCAGCTCGTTGTTAGTGATATAAACATCATCGTCCCAGAGAAAACCTCCATTCCACGCAGGGCGATATGCAAAGATCGTCAGAGCCGCGAGGACTAGAGCGAAAAGCAACCCTCTCCACCATAAACGATGAGAGTCGTCTGTGTTTCCTTGCGACATTTATTTGCGATCGCTGCTGTTTCTATTCCAATATTAGAATTTTGATTCGCTTGTTCAACGGAGGGGAAAAGCATGCCAACCGGCGGAGGATATGGGCTGTTGATTCGAATGTCCGAAACCGGCGGTAAAGCACAGGAAAAAGAAGAAACGATGTGTACCGTTACTTTATCAAGTGCGAGCGAGCCAGGAGAGAGGTGCCCTGATCCCGATCAGTAACAGCGACCCCATAACATGGAACCGGGACAAAACAGGACGTTTCGGCTGTCGCCACCACCAATAAGAGCCAAACGAACGTCGTGGCCGTTCCTCGCTATCGTGTTCCTGTCTTGCGTCAGGTCGGGTCTTCATCGATTTAGCACTTCGAATGCCGACTACGAGTCGCCACCAAAATAGAGTGCTGCCGATTATATGGTGGCTTGTCGCGGCTGGCGCGTTTGCGCTCGTTATTGTCATCAGAATTCGACTCCTTGGAATGCCACTTGAGCGGGACGAAGGCGAATACGCTTATGCCGGTCAACTCATCTTGCAAGGTGTCCCACCATATACCTTCGCCTACAACATGAAGTTCCCGGGAACTTACACGGCCTACGCGGCTATCATGTCGGTGTTCGGGCAAACCATTAATGGAATTCATGCAGGGGTCCTTCTCGTAAACGCCCTTACGATCCTTTTGATTTTTCTCCTGGGCCGGCGCTTGGTGAATTGCGTAGTGGGACTTGTAGCAGCAAGTAGTTACGCCGTGCTGTCGGTAAGTCCAAGTGTGTTGGGTCTTGCCGGTCACGCGACACACTTCGTAGTGCTTCCGGTTTTAGCCGGAATCTTGTTATTGCTGGATGCCTCCGACCGGTATGCATATGCAAGACTATTTGCCAGTGGGGCGTTATTTGGCGTCGGGCTCGTGATGAAACAGCCGGCGATTTTTTTTATACCGGTGGGGATAATCTATCTCGCCTGGAATGATGTTCGCAGAAAACGCGCCCCGAAGGACATTCTCCTTCGGGGCCTGGTGTTTGGAATCGGCGCGATTACTCCCCTTGTCCTTACGTGCCTGATTCTTTGGCGAGCAGGTGTAATCGATAAATTTTGGTTTTGGACTATCAGGTATGCTGGACAGTACGGCAGTATCCTCATCAACGAAATAGAGAGTGGGAGATGGCCTTTATCCCAAGCCGCACAGTTCGTTGCCAGTCGTACCATGGAAGCGATCGGAGCCGGTTGGATGCTCTGGGCGCTGGGTGGACTGGGCGTGATTGCTGGATTCGTGAAGAGGAAGAGCCGTACCATAACAGGATTCTTGCTGGGTTTGCTTCTATTCTCGGCTTTGTCAGTAGCTCCGGGACTCTACTTTCGACCTCATTACTTTGTTATGATGCTGCCAGCAGTCTCGCTTCTCGCCGGTGTAGCAATTGGCGAGCTATCTGATTTTCTAACACACCGGATAACAGCACTCCGATTTGTCCCCGTCTTACTTCTTGCAGTAGCACTTGGTATCCCAATATTTCGCTACGCGCGAATCTTCTTCGAAGCTTCGCCTGATGAAGCGTGTCGGATTATGTACCCTGAAAGTCCATTCGTCGAGTCCGTCAAGATTGGGAATTACCTGCGCGAACATTCAAGCCCCAAGGATACGATCGCCGTTTTGGGATCGGAGCCGGAGATTTATTTTTATTCCCATCGACGTTCGGCCACCGGGTACATTTACACTTACGGATTAATGGAACCGCAAACCTTTGCACAGCAGATGCAAAAGGAGATGATGCGTGAGATCGAAAATGCATCACCAGAGTACCTGGTCTCCGTGCCCATGTTTGATTCCTGGTTGTGGCGGCCCGCATCGGATCGGTCGATCTTCAACTGGGCAAATGAATACGCAGCGAAAAATTATGCGGCAGCTGGATTTGTGAACATCACGCCCAAGGGAACGGACTACTACTTCGAAGATGTTCCCGCATCGGTCGAGCCTCTAAAAAACTATATCGTGATCTACAAAAGAAACCCTTAAAGATTCTCTTTCTTCGGAGATTCACCATCGCGTGCACCGTACTCCATCTCAGTCAATCTCTTTAGCCAAACTAGACCGGCGTTGGATCAATCTCTTCATCTGCGTCTGCCTTTTCGCGCTCATCTGGGTTGTCTTTGGTCAGACCCTTTGGCACGACTTCATTAATTACGATGATCCGCGTTACGTTTATGAGAACACCAAAATAACAAGCGGTCTTAACATCACCGGTATTGCCTGGGCATTTACACATGTTCACTCGTTGAATTGGCATCCCTTAACGACCATTTCGCACATGGTCGATTGTCAGTTATATGGATTGAAGGCGGGCTGGCACCATCTCACAAACGTCCTTCTTCACACGTTCGCAGCAATTCTCCTTTTTCTTGCACTGCAACTAATGACCGGAGCGCGTTGGAGAAGCGCTTTCGTTGCGGCGGTGTTCGCAATTCATCCGTTGCGTGTCGAATCGGTCGCCTGGATTGCGGAACGAAAGGATGTTCTGAGCGGCGTCTTCTTCATGCTGACGCTGCTGGCATACGTGAATTATGTCCATTCGACCCGGATCAGAGGTTACCTGGCGGTGTTGCTCCTGTTTGCCTGCGGGCTCATGTCCAAGCCGATGCTCGTCACAGTGCCCTTCGTGCTCTTGCTGCTCGATTATTGGCCTTTTGATAGGATCAAAGGTCGCTTTTGGAAGTGTGTAGCAGAGAAAATCCCCTTGATGGCTCTGTCAGCTGTTTCAAGTGTCATTACCTTTCTCATACAAAAAAGTGCAGTTGGCCAGACGGACGAGTTGCCGATCTTGGAACGAATCAACAACGCAGTCGTCAGTTATGTTCTCTACATTTGGCAGATGATTTGGCCGGTAAACCTCGCCGTGTTCTACCCGCACCCGGAAAATCGGATGGCAGTTTGGGAAATATTCGGGTGTCTCGCTGTTCTTGTCTGTATCACTTTTACAGCGCTCGCCTTGCGAAAGCAGCGACCTTACCTCCTAACTGGCTGGTTTTGGTATCTGGGAATGCTCGTTCCGGTAATTGGATTGGTGCAAGTCGGATGGCAAGCACGCGCTGACCGATATACGTACTTGCCTCAGATTGGCCTGTACATAGCAATAACCTGGATCGTGGCGGACCTAACCGCTTCCTATCGATACCGACGTGCAGCTCTGGGTGTCGCTGCAATCGGTGTAATCGTCGCCCTGAGTTCCTGCGCGTGGATCCAGACTTCATACTGGCGTGACAGCGAGACTTTATTCACACACGCCCTTGCCGTAACCAGAAACAACGATGTCGCTGAAAACAATCTCGGCATCGTCTTTTTAAGCAAAGGCAAGCTCGATGAAGCTATCGCATTACTGCAATCGGCCGCGGATCTTCGGCCCGACAACAGTCCTGCTCAGGAAAACCTTGCCAAGGCGCTCCTTCAAAAGGGGCGGGTGGCCGAAGCCCTGGTCCATTACCACAAACTACTCGAGTTACAACCCGATAACATGGAGGTCCACAATATCGTAGGCACGGTTCTTGTTCAGCAAGGCCGCGTAAGGGAAGGTGCGGAAGAGTGGGAAAAGGTGTTGTCAATTGACCCCGACAACGGAAACGCGATGAGTAATCTTGCCTGGGTATTCGCTACCTCTCCGGACCCGTCGATTCGCGACGGTGCCAAGGCCATCCAACTGGCAGAGCGCGCTATAAGCCTTTCGGCAGGACGCATACCGATACTCTTCCGCACATTGGCGGCGGCATATGCGGAAAGTGGCCGGTTTTCGGACGCCATACAGGCTGCACAACGCGGGATTGAATCAGCCAATAGCCAGGGCAACACCGGCCTGGCCACTGAGCTCCAGGGCAACATTGCACTGTACCAGATGCAGCAACCACTGCGCGACCCTAGCCTAACTAATGCCAGCTCGGGACACAACGAGTAACCGTGCGCGACATTCGGGTCGCATCCCAGGTGAACTGGCAAGCAGAAGTAACAGGCGCAGGATATCTGTGGCTATCTATCTCGGCCTTACGGCGCTTACCCTCGCGGTATTCTGCCAGACACTCTTTCACGATTTCGTTAATTTCGATGACGATGTGTACGTGTACAACGCTCCCCTCGTTCAGGCCGGAATAACGATCAACGGACTAGCCGCCGCTTTTGCCCGCCCTCACGCCGGCAACTGGCACCCGCTGACAACCATTTCGCACATGGTCGACTATCAATTATACGGCTTAAATGCTGGCGGCCATCATGCCACAAATGTTTTGCTACATGCTCTGGCGGTAATGCTGCTGTTTCATGTACTGCAGCGAATGACCGGCGCAGTGTGGAAAAGTGCCATCGTCGCCGCGCTGTTTGCAGTTCACCCATTGCACGTCGAATCGGTGGCATGGGTGAGTGAGCGTAAAGACGTTTTGAGCGCAGTATTTTTGTTCCTAATGCTTGACGCATATGTTCGATACACTCGACTGCCGACCATAACGCGATATGTCATGGTTACGGCTTTGTTCGTGGCGGGACTCATGTCGAAGCCCATGTTGGTCACTGCCCCGGTAGTTCTCCTCCTTGTCGATTACTGGCCTCTTCGCCGATTTGAACAGATTGCCGCAGCAACGAGGAAGATGAAAACCGGGCGCTCATCCAATCAAAAGCGTCAGGTACAGCGGGTTTTTCTGGAGAAAGTTCCCTGGCTAATTCTTGCCGCCGGCGACGCTATCATTACCTTTGCGCTCCAAAAGCGGTCGGCCGGGTCACTTCCACCACTACCGTTTCTCTGGCGGGCTGAGAACGCGGTCATAAGCTACACCACTTATATTTGGAAAACGGTGTGGCCCGCGCACCTCGCTGTTTTCTATCCGCATCCAAACGATACACTGACAACTTGGCAGGTGGCTTTGTCCGCCATTTTTCTTGTGGCCGTTTCTTGTGCCGTAGTCGTTTGGCGACAAAAGAGACCCTATTTGTTTACCGGTTGGTTTTGGTATCTCGTTATGCTCGTTCCAGTAATCGGGATTGTTCAGGTTGGAGAGCAAGGCTACGCCGACCGCTACACGTACCTTCCTTCGATTGGCCTATTTCTAATCGCCGTATGGGGCATTGGCGACATGGCCGCCATCGGGCACAGGAGGTTATGGCGGCATGTGGTCACCGCGGGCGTCACTTTTATCCTTACTGCACTGGCATGCGCAGCCTTTGCTCAAGCCTCCTACTGGCGAAACAGCGAGACACTTTGGCAACACGCTCTCGCCGTCACGACTGACAACGACGTCGCCCACAATAACCTTGGATACCTTTCCGTCGATCGCGGTGAGTTGGACAAAGCAATGTGGCACTTTGAGTCGGCATCGAGAATCCGCTCGAAGAAGTTAGATCCTCATTACAATCTGGGGACTGCCTTTGTGGAAATGAATATTGGAGATGCTTTAGCGAGAAAAGGTCAGCCTGACGAAGCAATGGCCCATTTCGAAAAAGCTATAAAGCTGCAACCGGATTATGCAGGCGCATATTACAATCGCGGGAACGTCCTTTATGCAAAAGGAAGAATTGACAAAGCCATTCCTGACTTTCAAAAGGCGCTTCAGTTTCAGCCCAGTCACGCCGATGCTCATACCGGGCTCGGTAACGCGCTCCTGCGCAAAGGCGATCTGAAAAATGCGCTGGAGCATTACAAGGAAGCCATCGCGTTAGCGCCAAACGATCCACATTCGCGCAACAATCTTGCCTGGGTGCTGGCGACATCAAGCGATCCTTCGATCCGCAACGGTGCAAAGGCGGTCGAGCTCGCACGGCAGGCCATCGCTTTGTCTGCTGGTAAAGACCCGCTCTTTTTTCGGACACTCGCCGCTGCTTACGCAGAAACCGGCCGCTTTTCTGACGCCGCCGCGGTCCTGCGACAAGCGGTAGCAATCGCCAGGATGCAGGGCAAAACCAGGCTGGCGGACCTTTTTGCGGAGGATGGCCTGCTCTATCGCGACCAGTTACCGCTTCGACGAATGTTTCCTGGGGATTAAGATTAACTCACCCAGTTGTGCGCTATTGCGAGCGGCCGCTGGACACATCCCGTTATCTTGCCTGCTTGTGATAGGGCAACCCAAGTTCGTACAATGAGATCTCGGTGCGGAGAGCAGTGGACAAATCCGAGTTGCCTTGTACCTGCGCTGCTTGCAGCGCCTGTTCAGCAGTTTTCTTGGCTTCGTCAAAACGGCCTGCCTCAGCGTAAGCCGCGGCAAGGATGCGCAAGACAAGAGCGTGATTTTCGCCACGTGAACTTTCAGATTCTGCACGCTCAGCTAAAGCGACGGCCTCGGGTCCATTTCGCAGCGAGGCATCAGCAGCCGTTGCCAGGAGCCATGCCAGATTGCTCTGGGCAGCCACGTTGTCATGCGCAATCCGCAATGCGTGCTTGTAATGCTCGATTGCTTCCTGAAGGCGCCCCTTTGCGAGAAATGCGCTCCCCAGATTTGCATGCGCATCGGCATTGTCCGGGTTCAATTCCAAACACTTTCCATAGTGAACGATCGCCTCGTCGTTCTGACCTCTTCGGAACAATGCGCTGGCGAGGTTGTATTGAGCCTCTGGCTGATTCGGCGATGTGGTAAGGCAGGCTGAGTAGTAGTTGATGGCGCCGTCTAAATCGTTTTTTGAAAGAAGCGCGCTCGCCAGATTGCAGGATGCATCAGCGTAGTCTGGTTGCGCCAATAAAGCCTTTCGGTAGTGATCGATTGCTTCATCGATTTGCCCCTTCGCAAACAGCGTGGCACCAAGATTATTGTGTGCGTTAGCATCGGACGGATTGATTTGCAGTACTTTGTCGTACTCCGTGATAGCTTCGTCGAGCCGGCCTTTCTGAGCAAGAAGTCGGCCTAAATTGTAATGCGCCTCCGCGTACCTTGGCCGCAGCTCAAGTGCCTGGCGATAATGGGCAATGGCCGCATCAGGATCGCCTCGTTCGTTAAGTGCGATGCCTAAATTGTAATGTGCCATCCAACAACCGGGATTCTTTGCCAGAGTCGCCTTGTACAACGTGATAACATCGCGGTAATCGGTCGTTTGTAGCCAGGTCCGGACAACAAGCACGGAAAGGGCGGCCACACACGCAGTTACAAGCGGCAGTGTTATTGTAGCAGCATTGGAACCCTGGAGAGGCGAGTGGCCGGATTTCGACGCAAGCGCTGAGAGACCTCGCGACGTGTTAAAACGGCTAACGCCTGTCACGATGCCCGCGCCGGCCAGTGCCAATGGTCCCATGCTCGCCAGGTATTGAAAATGGTCGCTGACGAACGAGTAGCGAAAGAAATAGATGTTAAAAAATCCAAGCACCGGAAAGAGTGACACCACATAGTACGCGGCAGCAAAAAAAAGGGCGCCGCTCCATTTTTTTCGATTCATCCACAAGACAAGTAAACCGGCTAACGCGACCAAAAGCGGCAAATAGGCGGTCAGCTGCGCCGAATCAACCTGCCACCGTGGATAGATAAAGATCAGTGGATGCGGCCATATTAACTTGCCGAGATAAAACCATATTGCGCGCCCTGCGACGATGAGCCGATCCAGCAGGGTCTGCTCCCAGTCGGCCCCAATTGCCCCGGCGTGAAACTTTTGTTCAAAAATCGTCCAGAGACTGGCAAGACCGGATACCAATAGAAAAGGCGCAAGGGCAAAAACATCCTGCCGGCGTATCTTGCCGGAGCGCCACCAGATGCATAGCAACAAGACCGCAGGCAACATGACGACGGACGGTTTGCTCAGGGTCGCCAGGAGGAAGCAGAGCAAGGACGAGGCAAACAATAACCAGCCGCGCGTGCGACTCGACGGCGTGGATAAGCCGGGAACACCTTGTTTTTGAACGCTTCGGTTCGATTTCAGGAAACAAAAAATGGACAGCAAATAAAAGAATCCCGATTGCGTGT
Organism: Candidatus Udaeobacter sp.; assembly: GCA_035652195.1. Lineage (GTDB taxonomy): Bacteria > Verrucomicrobiota > Verrucomicrobiia > Chthoniobacterales > UBA10450 > Udaeobacter. The sequence goes on from DASREH010000149.1 coordinate 29,343, forward strand.
TTTTGAGTTCGGTGACCCACGCTACGGATTGCACCATCACCGGGTGCAAAGCCCATAAAGCCGCTCCCAGCCACGCTCCGCGCACATTCAGTTGTCGCAACACTTGCCAGAGCAAGACGGCTGAGGCGGCGTGCAAAAGCACATTCAGAAGGTGGTACGGCCATGGCGAGAGACCGACAAATTTGTGCAGAGTCCAAAAGGTTGTAAGCACCAGCGGGTAGTACACCGCACGCTCACTGGTCCAGACTTCCTTCAATCCAAGCGGACCAACAACACAAGGATTTTGTGTCAAATGTGATTCGTCATCCCAGATGAAACCCGCCTTGAAGACTTGGGCATACGAAACGAAAACGAGTCCAATCAACAGAAATAGCCAAAGCCAGTCTCGCCGGTTGAAAGATCTAACCACTCCTGAACACTAACGCACACGAATGGAGAATAAAATTCGTGTTTGTTCGTGTCGGTCTGCGGTTTTACTCTGCCCCGATTCAGTTTTCACGAATGGCGAAAACCGCTTCTACTCGATCGCTCCCAAAAAGCCGCACAATTATTATCCCGATTTGTATCGTTCTCGCCGCGATAACCTGGCTGGTTTTCGGGCAAACTCTTGGACATCAATTTGTCACCTACGATGATCCACAATATGTCTACAGCAATCCAGACATCACTGCAGGCCTTTCAATGCAAAGCGCCTTCTGGGCTTTTACGCACGCTGTAGCTGGCAACTGGCATCCACTTACCGTCCTCTCGCACATGCTGGATTGCCAGCTGTTCGGACTAAATCCGGCGGGACATCATTTCACCAATGTTCTGCTGCACACCATGGCTGTCATTCTGCTGTTTCTGGTGCTGCATCAAATGACAGGCACGTTGTGGCAAAGCGCATTCGTTGCGGCGTTGTTTGCTATTCACCCGTTACACGTCGAATCGGTCGCCTGGATCTCCGAGCGCAAAGATGTGTTAAGTGCTGTGTTTTTCATGCTGACGTTAGCCACTTATGTCAGATATGTCCGCACGCGCTGGCTCCCAGCTTATCTTCTTGCCCTGCTTCTGTTCGCTCTCGGTCTGATGTCTAAACCGATGCTGGTGACCGTGCCGTTTGTGCTGCTGTTGCTGGATTACTGGCCGCTCGGGAGGTTCGACGGCAAGGTATCGGAAGCTAGCAGTCGCAAATCGAGGGTCGCCGGTATTTGGTCGACGGTTAAGCCTGCGGTGCTGGAGAAGCTTCCGTTCTTTGCGTTATCTGCTCTCTCCTGCGCAGCAACCTTGCTTATGCAGGGCTACGGTGGACGCGCATTCGAGCAATTGCCGTTCTTGTGGCGATTAAATAATGGGGCTGTCAGTTATGTTATGTACCTCTGGCAGATGTTTTGGCCCGTGCGACTGGCGCCTTTCTATCCCCATCCCGACAATCGCTTGCCGCTCTGGTGGGTTCTTTTGGCAACAGCGTTCCTCATAGGAGCGAGCCTCCTTGCAGTACATTTACGGGCAAAACGACCTTATGTTTTTACCGGCTGGTTTTGGCATCTCGGTATGCTCGTTCCAGTAATCGGCTTGGTTCAAGTGGGAGAACAAGCACGCGCCGATCGCTACACTTACCTGCCACAGATCGGTCTGTACGTCTTGATCGTTTGGACCGTCGCGAGTGTTCTGTCGCCGTCCGTATCACGAACCAAAGGGGCGGTGACTTCTCCGGAGGGCGGTGACAGTGGCGGAAAGGGCGCAGCATTCTCGTCGCGAGCCCGTGGCGATTCCATGCAATCGAGACGACTCAGGCCTTCTCCGGCCGTGGCTACTGTGAACTGGAGTATTTGGCGCACTATTTTTGCTGTGACTGGAGTAGCAATCGTCATTGTGTTGAGCTGGTACTCGTTCATCCAGACGTCATATTGGCAAAACAGCGACGCGCTTTGGAAGCACACGCTGGCAGTGACTAGTGACAACGACGTGGCGCACAATAATCTCGGCAATCTGTTTTTGGAACGCCACGATCTGGACAGCGCCATTCCGCATTTCGAGGCTGCATTGGAGATTCGGTCGCGCAGATCAGCCGCCCATTACAACGCCGGGTCGGCACTTATCGAGAATAGTCTTGCCAGTGTGCTTGTTCAGAAGCGCAGGCACAGTGAGGCAATCGCCCATTATGAACACGCAATAAGCCTGCGACCTGATTATGGCGATCCGTACCTCAACCTCGGCAACCTTCTGTCTCAGCAGGGTCAAGCCACCGAAGCGGTTGCGCAATTACGGAAGGCGGCCGCAACCCAGCCGAAAGATGCGCGTTTCCACACTCTGCTGGGCGAAGCGTTTTCAAGGAACGGATTGGACAAAGAAGCGATCGCCGAGTACGAACGTGCTGCGCGAATTTCCACTCAAGATCCGTTGGTTTGCAATACACTGGCTTGGGTCCTCGCGACGTCATCGAACGCTTCCATTCGTGACGGTAACCGCGCGGTGGCCTTCGCTAAACAAGCCGTGCAGCTTTCTCATGGCAAAGATCCAAATTACCTGCGTACTTTGGCGGCTGCTTTCGCAGAGACCGGCCAATTCGTCGAGGCCAGAGACACCGCGCAGCGTGCGTTACAAGCAGCCGGGCTCCAAGACAACTCCAGCTTGGCGAACACGCTTCGCGATGAACTTGCGTTGTACGAACTCGGCCTGCCGTACCACAACTGAAATTCCTCAAAAGGTTAACCAGCGGCTATTTCGCACCAGTTGGCTATGGATCCCGTGAAAAAGGCGGCTCGGATGTGGAAAGAGTGGTAGCGGCGCCCCTTCGGATCCCTGCCGGAAAGGAAAGCGACCTCTCACCCCCGATTTCCGAAAGCAAAACGGCCGGACTCTTTCGGAGTCCGGCCGCTGTGAATTGCTTTAAGTTCTCGGCTTAGAATCTCTTCTTTAGCCCAACGTACCAGAACCGGCCTTTGATCGTAGTTAACGATTCGTCGTAGCCGTTCTCGAAGTTACCAGCCACGAACGGCGGATCTTCGTCGGTCACGTTCTGCATACCGAGAGTGACGGTCGTGTTGTTGAGCCACCACTTCCAATTGCTGCAGCCGTACTCAGCCGTCGAGACTGGAACCACGTTCTTTTCCTTGCCGTCCTTCGTCACCACGTTCTTGCCGCCATCTTTGGCATAGCCAGGCACCTCGGCCGGAGCCGGAGCCGGGAAGTTGAACGTGTAGTTGAGGATCAAGTCGAGTGTGACCCAGTCCACGATTTTCCGCGCGTGCGCACCATCTTCACCGGTCGTCGGATCAGTCCGTGGTGTTTGAGGCTTCGGCACCCCACCGTCGTAAGTTCCAACTAGATCTAGATTGTCGTCTTCGTATTGGCCGATCCAGTGAACAACAGCGCCAACGTCCAAGCCACCTAGCCAAGTGTCGGCCGGACCATCGTAGAAGATACTGAAGTTGGCCCGATTTCTCGGCAGCGAACTAGTCAGCGTGAACGACGTCGGCAGGAACTGGCCAGCGATACCGAACCGCTTGGTGCCAGGAGCAGGTTGAAGTTCAGCACGAGACAACCATGTTCCGTTGATTGTGGTAGTTAAACGACCGTAATCGCCACCGCCGAAGATCGTCGAATCCAGAATATAGATCGCTTCGTAGTCCAGACCTTCGAAGATCGCTCCCGAAATGTTTTGGTTCGGGTCGAGCACGAGTGTGACCGGGCCCGGCTCTCCAGTCGGGTTGGTGCCAGCACTACGAGTTACCTGCGTTCCATTCGGGTTTGTAATGACCGACGCCCCGTTTGGCGGCCGAGTAGTTTGGATAATGAACTGCGAGCCGAGGAACGAGACGATGTCGCGCAGGTCGATATGCCACCAATCGGCGCTTACCGTCAAACCTTTGAGCCATTTCGGGCTGTACACTAATCCGTAAGTCCATTCATACGCAGTTTCAGGATGCAGGAACGGATTACCACTAAGGCGCTCTTCAATCTGCGGCTCGGTCTGGCTGGAAAACGGATCTACAACCAGCGGGAAGCTCTGTGAACCCGCTGGATTGAGTTCCAGCACCGTAGGCGCGTGGAACGCCTCGGAGTAACTGCCACGCAGTGTCACAGCGCCGATGTACTTGGGATCGACTGGCTGCCAGCGCACCGATATCTTTGGCTTTTGCGCGTCGTATGTCGAATGTGCTGCTGGGAAGGAGGTGCTCAGCACGGGCGAAGTATTCTGGCTGTACCATTCCTCGCGCTCGGCAAAGTCTACTTCAAAGCTGTAGAAGCCAGGGAAGTTCCATGTCGGGCTGGTGAACGGTACTCGTATTTCCTCATAGATACCCCAGACGTCCCGATTCACCCTTGCACCTTCGCGATCGGTCGAACCGATTGATTGGAACGTCGTATTGAGTGAGTCCGGCCTGCGATTCCATCTCTCCCCGTGGTACTCGCCACCGATCGCAAACGACACTGGACCGGCAGGAAGATTAAACAGGTCGCCGTTAAACGTGGCGTAACCCAATGGCAATTCAAACTCAGCGGTGTTATGAAGGTTTACATAAACCCTGTTGATCGCCGCATTCGTGTTGCGACCAAATGTGCCCATGAAGGGATTAAACGCCGTCGCGGGATTAGTATCGAGCAACGCTTCTCGCAGACCAGGTTGGCTAACCTCACCCAACGACAAGTCCTGACCTTCGTTGCGGGCGTAGCGGAAACCCACTTCCCAGTTCCACGTCTTGAAATAATCGCCGAATTCGCCCATCTCGCCTTTCAATCCGACGTCGAAAATCATATCCCAGTAGGTAAACTTCTCGCTTCTGAGACCGCTATCGTTAACGCCACGGAACCGAACGCCGGTGGTCACAGGCGTCGGGACACCGTTAATAGCGAGCGTGGCGTCTCCAACGGTGAACGGATTAAACGCATTTTGAATTGGCACGCTGATGCCTGCAGGGCTAAACCCGACGCTGGTAGTATTACCGAATGCATCCACTGATTTGAACGGATCCGGCGTGAACGGAGCAGCCGCCAAGGCTGAATCGAAGAACGATCGCGCAATCTTAAAGTCGGCAAATACTGTCAGGTACTTGTCACAGAGATCCCGTGTAAAGGACCCGTAGAACACCTGGCGATCTGCCGGAGGCAGCGCTGGCGTGAAAGCCGCGAAGTTAAAGAACAGGTAGTTCCCATCCCCAGGCGTGCCGTTAATGATTCCGGGTACCGCAAAGGGACTGGTGTAAAACGGAGATGTCGCAGCGTTAGGCGCCGAATGCGGCGTCGGGGTTCTGTCGCTGAAGAAAAACCTGGGAATCAAACGTTGGCCTTGCACGCGGCCCATTTCGTTGCCGCTGCGGACGTCGAATCCACCAAACGGAACAAAATTACCGTTACTGGAAATGTCGCGGTCGCGGCTGAAGACGCCACCGTCGCGCTGATAGAAGTCAGCAATCACCACGATGTCGGTTTTGTCATCGCCCGTGCCGGCTTTTAACCACGCTTCCCATTCACCCATGTCATTAGAACCTCCGAGGTTCGTGTTTCCGTACGTGCCACCAATTTCCAAACCACGGAACTTGTGAATCAAGAAGAAGTTGACCACACCCGCGACGGCATCGGCTCCATATACGGCCGAAGCACCGTCCTTCAGGATGTCGATGTGATCGATCATGGAGAACGGAATCAGCTGAATGTCGTAGCCACCGAACAGCGCAGCCTGCGCGACGCGCTTTCCGTCTATGAGAATCAGCGTCTCCTTTGGAAGCAATCCGCGCAGGTTCAATTGCACGGTACCATCACCGCCATTGGCGATGTTCTGGTTAACCGTGCCACCCGCCTCTTGCGGAATAAACGTGGTCAAGTCGGTCGCGTTGCGGATACCGAGTTTCTCGATGTCTTGCGGCCGGTACGTGTCCACCGGGTTCGGGCCGGTCTCTTCCGCAGTCGGAATGTTTGAACCGGTCACGATCACGCGCTCGACCTCAGCGGACGGCGCAGCGGCTGGGTTCGCAGGAACGGCCGGTGCCGGCAACTGAGCGGATGCACTTGATGCAAAAAGTATAGGAAATCCCACGGCCGCCATCACGACGGCACCAAGGAATCCGAGTTTGTTTAGCACGTTTTTAGTCATTAGTTTCTCCATTGGTTTGGTTAGGTTTTGACAGGCTTATTAAATCTCCGCGGCGCTGACAAGCTTTTTTTTCACTTTTTTCAAAGTTTTTTTGAACGGCTTTCCAGACGTATTTGTCGCGTCGCCCCCACCGTTTAATGAACGGGCTACAGGCTGGCAAGCTTTTTTTTCTAGTTTTTTTAAAGTTTTTTGAACCCTAAAATTTATCCGCAAAAGCCATGGACCGTTCGGCTGCGACTGCTGGCGACCGTCGATTTTTCTGACGCGCGACGAGCGTTAATTTTGGAAAATAAGGCGGCGGCACGCCGCCGGCCTAACGGTACGGGACCTGTTTTAAAAAACTATTCTGCGAAGGCGCTCCGATTATGGTCAGCTTCCCGTATTCCCGAACAAATGGTGCGACACCGGTAGCCTGCGCGTACCGAGTTTCCAGGAGAGGGCGAAAGTCGGAATCGGTTGCAATGACGCACGCGGCGTTCTGACCAAAGCTCGGTTCGCGGTACGGAACCTGTCGCGGATAGACGCGATAGGGATCTTCAAAAATCGAATTGGAGACCGCCAGTTTGTCACCGCTCTCGAATAGCAACGGATAAACAAACGAAATCGTAGTCCAGACGGAGGTCACGCCGTGTTGGAAAAGGTCATGTTCGACACCTTCAATGTCCGCCGCCGGAACTCGCGTCATGCAATAATTCTTCCCCTCATTGCACGAGAAGAGTGTTTCAATCTGATTTTTTTGTCCGACCAGGATCATCGTGGCGGCTCCCGTCACCAAAATCGCTCCAAGGACACTCGCGCCAGCGAAGCGCGGGAAGGCGTCGAAGGAGGAAAAGCAGCGATTTAGCATTCGTCCCGTTAGCAACGACAGAAAAAAACAGCCACCGAAGAAGTAGCTGGGAACTCCGGGCCTCACAGTCAGGTACGGAACAAGAGACGCCGCTGTTAGCACTAGCATGTAAAAATCCTTTCGCTGGCCGGGATCTGCGAAATTTCCGCGAAATGCTTTCACGATTTTTGAGGGGGATCTCGCGAAAGGCCAGATCGCAGCCAGCACCGCCAAAACAGCGATGGTACAGAACACGTAGCCCGATGTTGGCTTATCTGGATAATACCAAAGAACGGTGTCCGCCCCGAAGAACTTGGGCATTTCGTCCAGAAGAATGTCCTTGTAAGTCGAAAACTGAAAGAGTGACTGGAATCCACCTCCCGGCCTTCCAACGACAATGTATCGCCAATTGTCCAAATGATTGGCGAGGTTCCACGCAATAACAGGCGCGTAACCGAGCACGAACCCTGCCAAACAGACCGCTGCGTTGCCGAGCGAGAGCCTGCGGCGCAAAAACAGCAGTATCCATAACGCAGCAACAATCGGGACCGCGAGTTCCAGGCACCAAATGCTCACGCCCGACAAGAGTCCAAAGAGGAATAACGTGGTTCGTTTCGGAACCGGAGCCGATTCAACCGACGCAAAAAGAATCGCCAGTACTGGGATTGACAGGAAATACCAGGCGTAACCTCTCACCTGAAAGTTCCACTTGAGAAGCGACGGCGCGAACGCAAACGCGACCGTTGCAAGTACAGCCGTGCGCCGATCGTACAAGGCGCAACCCATCTGGTAGAATAGAAAAAGACAAAGCAACGACAACGCAACGATGCAACCCTTTAGTGGAATGACGCCGACGCCAAAAAGCTTGAATGCGACCGCAGCAAGATAAGCCTCCCATGCGGCGCCGGCATTATAAGGCTGGCCATACATGTAAAAGGGGAAATACCGTCCCTCCAGGATATGTTTGGCCATCAAGCCGATGATCGCTTCATCGCTATGTACATGCGTTTGCGACGACAGAAGTATCGTAAACCGGGCAGCAGCGACGATAAGCAATATTCCAACAAACAATCCATGCCGACTGATCACAGATTGCTGGTCGCTTCTTCGGCGCGTTAGTTTAGCGCCGGCAGGCATGTTTGATAATGGCACCCAGCGCTCGAAACGCGTCGCGCCATCCGATTTTTTTGCCTTCTTCGTAGCTTCGGCCGTAATAGGAGATTCCCACTTCGAAAATCCTGCAGTCCAGCTTTGCCACCTTGGCGACAATTTCAGCCTCAACAGCGAAGCCATCTTCTTCTAGCTGGATCGATTTGATGACAGGAGCCTTGAAGGCTTTATACCCGGTCAGCACGTCCGTCAGATTGAGGTTCGTGAACATGTTGGAAAACAGGGTCAAAAACTTGTTCGCCACCATATGCCAGAAAAAAAGGACGCGATGCGGTCGCCCTCCCATAAACCGAGAACCAAAAACCGCGTCCGCCTTGTCCGACACAAGAGGTTCCAACAGCGCCGGGTAATCGTCGGGGCTATATTCGAGGTCAGCATCCTGCACGAGAACGATGTCGCCAGTCACAGCGGCAAAACCGCTGCGCAAAGCCGCGCCCTTGCCCAGGTTGACTTGATGGTAAATAACTCGATCAACAAGGTGACAAACGTTTGTTTCAAGCAGTGCGCGGGTTCCGTCGCTTGAACCGTCGTCCACCACAATAATCTCCCTGCTTCCGATTGGTGCTGCGCGCACTGCAGCCACAATCTTTTCGATCGTCGCTTTTTCGTTATAGCAGGGAATGACGATTGAGACTTTCATCTCTTCGGGCCCCCGGGTCTCAGTTGTGGGGGAGCATTGTGAATCGCAATTACGGCGCAGATCAAGAGTCGTGATTGTCACTCAGGAGGCGGATGAAATCCGAACTCGCTCTGCAATTTTCCCCACAGCCAATCCACCGCGCTATTGTTCTTCGTCACAGCCGGATTGCTGGCGGCGAGCGCTTCGGCCTTATTCACTTCACCGTTCAAACAGTAGAGATAAATAAGTAGACACGTGTCCTCTAAGTTGAGCGCGTTGCGATCTTTCTGGTTTTCAACCAAACGAACTGCCCGGTTGATATCTCGTTGGGCCAGTGCGCCCGCGACCAGATCATGCAAAATTTCAAGCGGAGGCGGCTGTGATTTTTTTGCTGCACGTTCTGCAATTGGCAGACGTAAGAGGTCACTTCCCAGCATCTCAAGGATCGGCACTCGCAAACGCGAATGACGGAGATAAAGGTCGAGTTCAGCCCATTCGTTTCCGCCAACTGTTTCGGCAAGATACCGCATCTGACGCACGGAAAAGTACGATTTCAGTGATGTACTTGACGCCTCGGGCCAAATGCGGTTCATCAGGGCAGACCAGGTGAACCGGTATTCCGCAGAGGAAGCGTCCATATACGGGGAAGTGAAACTGAAGTTGGCTTCGTCGCTCCACCCCGCATCGCTTAACCGTTTGGGGTAATTATCCGTCAAAGGTGGCACGTTGCGTGTGATGCGATCGATCTCTTCGCCGTCCATCAAAAATAATGCGGCCAACTGCTCGGGAACTTCGACGCCGATTCGGCGCAGCCCTTCCCCAGCGGGTCCACTCCAAAATTGCTGTAACTCCTCCTTCTTAACGGGGCGGCCCGGGCCGTTGATCCCCATCATGATCCACTGCTGATCGGCGCTGGCCCAAACCAGTGTATTAGGAAACACGTTGTGAAAAGCGCGAAGAATCGCTTTTGCTTCCTCGACTCTCATCTGATTAAGGGGCAACCAGAACGTGGCGATTCCATCTTCTTTCAAACGGCTCTTCATCAGCCCAAAAAACTCCTCGGTGTAAAGGTTCACCGCCCCCGCCACTTTGGGAGGCGGCGGTTCGCCGGTAATGATGTCGTACTGCTCGCGGCTGGCCTGAAGGAAGAAACGTCCATCTTGCACAAAGGGGCGCACACGCGAATCGCGAAGAGGATTGGAGTAATTGATTCCGGAATAGAAATCAGCAAGACTGAAGACTTCTTTGGAAATATCGACGATATCCAACCGTTTGATATCCGGGCCGTGGAGCAGCGCATCCGCCGTAACGCCACATCCATAGCAAATAAGCAATGCATCTTTCGCTTCCGGCCGAAGAGCCAGGGGAAGATACGCGAACAATCGCATATAACGTTGATTGCGCGGATTTGTGGCCGACATCGAAAATGCGTTGGTCAGCAATCGGTAGTAGTACGGTTCACCAAGAAAGTCGCGTCGTAGCAATTGATAGGTGTCGGAGCTTCCCTCAATCCTCTTCACGACGTGCGCCAGCACATTGCCCTGCTGATCAACCTCATAAGGTCGACTCGCATGCCTGAAGTGAGACTCAGCGCGGCCATATGGGAAAACTACGAGCAGGAGGATCATCGCCGCACAAAGTGCCGTGAGTATCATCCCGGTGGGTCGTTTGAGCGACCAGACGGAGCCTTCGCTCACGAGAAGGCTCAGGAATGCGTAACCTGCTGCGCAAACTATGAGACTCGATTGGTACCCGATGGATGGAAGCAACACAAAACTTGCAAAAAGCGGGCCCATCGCCGCGCCTGTCGTATTGAAAAGAGTCGTGATTCCAGTGCTGTTCATCCGATCTTTTACCGTTCCCTGAACAGCTGAAGTAATGGATGGAAATACGATCCCGGAAAGAAACGCGACTGGGAACATCAACGCGACCGACAGCAGCGCGATCTGGTACCAGGAAGCGAGACTGAAAGCGCCGGCTGGCGTTTTCACCATCTCGCCTGGAAAAAAGACATACGACAAAAGCGTAGTGATTGCAGCGAGCAGCAACAGTACGGGCAGCGCTGCTCGAGATGCTGCCGTTTTTCCAGTCTCAGAAGTCAGGGAGTCGCGTCCGCGGCGACGCTTCGTGGCTTGAATGGCGCCGGCAAATAAGCTGCCCGAACCTATTCCGGCGAGCACAGTGGCAAGCATTACGGCAAATGCCGCAGGTGACGAAATGACGTACAATCGTAAAAATCGAAACCAGATGACCTCCAGGCAAAGGAGGATGCAACCGGTCCCAAAACTGGCGAGAAGCAGTCGCCAAGGAAGCCGGTAACGTACATCCAGATCGAGTGGAAACTTTGCGACGGCAACTGTTTGTCTCGTAGCGGGACGAATTCTTGCCACGAATGCTGCAGCGATTGCAGCAAGGCAGAGCGCCAAACCTGCAATTAAACTCGTGCCTCGGACTCCAAATGTCGCGATGAAATAGCCTTCACCAAGTACCGCGCCCGCTACCGCCCCGAGGGTGTTTGAACCATACAGAAATCCGATGGCTCGCGGAAAATCTGCATTCTGCACGAGGGGGTCTTCGATCAACACGGGCAGCGTAAGTCCCATTGCGGTTGTGGGTACAAGAAGAATTAAAAAAGAGACAACAAACCGCAGCCCAAGGAGTGCAGGCTGATGACCCCAGAGCGTTTGCCACACAGGCCGGAACAATTCCCCCAGCACCGGTAGGCCAAAAACGATCGTGCAACCAAAAAGGGCGACGAGCAATTCCAGCACCGCATAAAAATGGAGCGGCCGCCATCGTCGAATTCTCGAAGACGCGGCGATTGCGTTCCCGAGCGCCAGCCCCGACATGAAACTGGACAGAATCAACGCCGCCGCCCAAACAGAGTTGCCGAAAGCGAGACCGCTAAGTCGAAGCCAAAGAGTTTCGAAGACGAGAGCACCAATTCCGGACAGAAAAAGAACGGCGGAAAAAATGGTAACTGATTTACCCCCGGCCGATATCGCTATCTGCGCCTCAGGCAAAACAACCGAGGCTGTGGCAGGCTGCGGGCTATTCATAATTGCGAAACCGAGAGGCAATCCTTAGAACAACACCGCCAGCGACCCCGGCAACGAGAGAGCCGGCGAGAATACCTGACTTTGCGGCATTGAGCGGCCCGGGTTCATCGAACGCAAGCATAGCGATAAACAGCGACATGGTAAAACCGATCCCCGCGAGGCAAGCGCAACCTAACAATGAGACCCAGCGTACACCGCGGGGCAGCACACCAATCCCGGACTTGACCGCCACCGCCGCTGCGATCATCACGCCCAGCGGTTTGCCAAGGATCAGCCCAAGAAGCACGCCGACTGTCACTTCGGCCTGATGCGGCTGGCTACCGATTCTCACTCCCGCGTTTGCGAATGCGAAAAGCGGCATCACGAAAAATGCGGAGAAGTTATGAAGCGCCTGCTCCAACCGCAAAATTGGTGCTGTCACACCCTCACTTGCACGATCGATCGCAAACAGGGCTTCCTGTTGCCCCTTACTCGTCAGCACGAGCTGATCGCCACTTTCGGTTTGATCGAATTGATCCAAAACCCGGCGTGCCTTGCGTGAGAATTCCGCCGCGTTAATACGCGTATTCGTGGGAATCGTGAAGGCAAGAATCACGCCAGCAATCGTGGCATGCACACCGGATTCGTGCACGAAATACCAGAGGGCGATTCCTGCTAGCAGATACGGCCACAGGTGCCGGACTCCGATCACATTAAGCGTGATCAAAAGACAAATGATGATGCCGGCCCCCGCCAGCGCAGTCCATGCCAACCCATGGGAATAGAAAAGTGCAATGGCGAGAACCGCGCCCATATCGTCAACGATCGCGAGCGATGCAAGAAATACCCTGGCGCCGTTCGGTGCATTTGGGGCAATCAAAGAGAGGGCTCCAAGACAAAAAGCGATATCAGTAGCGATCGGAACGCCCCAACCTCGCGCGTTCGCCCCAGTCGGGTTGCATATCAAGTACAACGCGGCGGGAACCAGCATACCGCCAATCGCGCATATAATTGGCAGAGCGGCTTTCCTTACAGACGCCAGTTCGCCAACGACCAACTCGCGTTTAATCTCCAGCCCGACCAGCAAAAAAAACAGGGCCATGAGGCCGTCGTTGATCCACTGATGAAGCGTCAGCGAGAGAGGATGTTCGGTGTTTCCAAATGCTAACCGGACTTGCCACAGATGTTCGTACGCGTCAGCCAGCGGTGAATTCGCCAGCAGGAGCGCACCTATTCCGAACAGAAGCAATACGGATGCACCGGCCGTCTCTGTCCGGAAAAAACGCTGAAATATGGTTGGCTGAAGTTTCTTCACCACGAATGATCTCGTCCCGTTAACCAGTGAATCGTAAATTCGATATAACCGTGTAAGTATCTAACGAATCACTCCAGAGCTTATCATCATGTTTACCGGTTTGATTGAAAAAGTCGGCAGCGTAGCCGCGGTGAACACAACGAAGCAGGGCAGCCAACTGAAAATTATCGCTCCGGGATTAGCTCAAGAAACACGAGATGGGGATAGTCTGGCCGTTAACGGTTGCTGTCTCACCGTGACCTCACGCAGCGGCGACGAACTTGTTTTCAATCTCTTGGAAGAGACCATGGCTCGCACAAATCTAAAAGAACTGCGGCAGAACGATCGGGTAAATCTCGAGCGGGCTGTGGCCGCTGGCGACCGTTTTGGCGGGCACCTGGTCCAAGGCCACATAGATTGCGTCGCGCGCGTCGTTTCGTGTCAGAAAAGCGGCGCTGACTTTCGATTAGAAATCGAATTGCCAAAGGCGTTCTCTCATTATGTCGTTTGCAAGGGCTCGATCGCGGTAAACGGAATCAGCCTCACTGTTGCAGAGGTCTGTCGCGAAAGTTTTGTTGTCTGGATTATTCCTCACACGAAAATGCATACGAATTTGGACCGCGTGCAGCCGGGCGATTCCATGAACCTCGAGTTCGATATCCTCGCAAAGTACGTTGAGAGGATGGTCGCTTCGCGGCATTAGTCGGTAAACAATAAAATTCCAATCGTGGTATCAAGGAAGGTCCTAACAAACCGCGAACATGGTTGTATCCACCCGTGTTGAAACATTCTCCAAACGCTCTTAGATCGCGTGGGCAACGCCGCCAGCGACCACGAACAGTGGGTGTCATCGGTTCGCCGGCTGAACTCGATTTCGCTCTCCGGATGAGTGAGCTGCCGGATTTGTTTGAGCTCAGGTTAGATCGCCTCATTGACGCAACGGATCGCCTGGAAAACAAAATTGCGAGATTGCGCGCGCCGCTGATCGTCACAGCGCGCCATCCGATGGAAGGGGGCGCAAATCGCTTGTCCCAGCGGGAACGGCGCAATCTGCTCGCTCGATTCTTACCCCGGGCAGATTACATCGATGTGGAACTGCGCTCCGCGCCTGTCGTCGCTTCGCTTCTTCGCTCGGCTCGAGAACAAAACGTGCGGCGGATCATTTCGGTTCATCACTTGAAAACCACCCCATCCCCGAGTCGACTGCGAGCTCAAGCACGCACCGCAAAATCCTATGGCGCCGACCTATTCAAGATAGCGACACGAACTGATACTCCAGGGCAACTGGTCCGCTTAATCGAGTTCGCCACTGCAAAGCGCATTGGTATACCAATCAGCGCGATGGGAATTGGCAAGCTAGGGGCAGCTTCACGGTTGCTCCTGGCCTGTTGTGGATGCGATCTGGCGTACGTTTCACTCGGTCAAACCGCCGTCGAAGGACAATTGACGCTTGGTCAGATTCGGGCGCTGCGACTGACCACTCCGAAGCGTTAGGTTGTCGTGCCGAATCGCGGGCGTTTCGTTGCACCTTCAACCCTGAATTGTTGTACGAATTACGATCCCTTCGCTTGCTCTTTCTTTAACGCACATATCGTACAGGAAAGAAACGTGCCATGTCCTCGTCCGTAACCATTCCAAAGCAAGTGCCAGTCATGCCACTGGCTGGAGCTCTCCTGTTTCCACATGCGCTGCTCCCCCTTCACGTGTTCGAATCCCGCTATCGCGAGATGTTGAAGCACGCACTCGCCCATCACCGTATGTTCTGTGTTGCACTGCTCAAACCGGATTGTATGGATTGGAATTCGACGGCCGATTTTTTTCAGATCGCAACGGTGGGGCTGATTCGCGCGTGCGTCGAATCCAGCGACGGCACATCGAACCTGATTCTACAAGGACTCGACCGGGTCAGATTCAGGTCCTTCCAGCAGGAAACGCCGTTCCCAATTGCAACGGTTGAGTCCCTCGAATCTGACTCTGTAACGTCTGTCGAGACAGAAGCACTTGCCGCCAAAGTGCTGGAACTTTACTCGAACCTCAAAGGAGATGGGCCCCGGCAGCTTCCTCCAAAAGTGGACAGGTATCTATCCGACTTGAGCGATCCGGAATTGCTCGCTGATTTGGTTACTTCAACATTTGTTAGCGATCCTCTTCGTCGGCAGCGCGTACTTGAAGAACTATCAATCAACAAACGACTGCGGCTGGTGATTCAGTATCTTCGGGAAGAAAACGGGAACGCCGCTGTCTAGAAGGAACCGTTCCGCCTTGTCAGGCACAATGCTGGCGATCAGTTGGCGGAAAATCACGCAGAGCTTCGCGGCTGCGACCCTACAAGCCGCGCGTGTTCTCCCATCAAGTAGCGGTCGGTCATTCCCGCGATGTAGTCGCATATAGTGCGGCGTAGTCCCTCGGACTCAATTCGTTTTGACGCCGTCTCACCAAGTTTGGCAGGATCGGCCAGATATAATTCGAATACCTGCCGAAGCATCTCGCACGCGCGCCGGTTTACCTCGGATACACGCGGACTATAATAAACATTCTGGTACAGGAATTTGCGCAGTTCGCGATTGGCTTGAAATAGCTCATCGCTATACCCGATCAACGGCTCTGGTTGCTGGCGCGCTTCGTCGGCGCTGCGCACGTCGGCCTCCGCAATGGAGCTTGCGCTTGTCGAAACCAGATCGTGGACTTCTCTGTCGATAATGTCGCGAATGATCAGCCTGTGTAACTCCGGTTCGCGGGCGTCAGAGTATCGTGCCCGTACATTCTTCAGACTTTTCCGCCAGACCTCATTTTCCTCCAGTTGCGCAGCGTCGAGAATTTCAAAATCGATGGCATCATCGAGATCATGGCTGTAGTACGTGATCTCGTCTGCGAGGTCTGCGACCTGTGCCTCCAATGATGCACAATGATAGTTTGATAAACCAATCCCTTGGGCTCCGCCTGCCCCTTGCATTTCATGAAATGATCCGTGTTTTCGCAGGCCTTCGCGCACTTCAAACGACAGGTTTAGACCGGGAAATTTTGGATACACGTCTTCCAGCAATTCCACTACCCGCACACTTTGCCGATTGTGATCGAAACCACCGTGGTCGCGCATGCATTCAGTCAGGAGTTCTTCACCAGAATGGCCGAAAGGCGAGTGCCCCAAATCGTGCGCAAGCGCTATCGCTTCGGCAAGATCCTCGTTGAGGCGCAGTGCGCGAGCAATCGTGCGGCTGATCGAAGCAACTTCGATGGAATGCGTCAGGCGCGTCCGCAAATGATCCCCTGTGCCATTCAAAAAAACCTGGGTCTTGTACTCCATTCGACGAAATGCGCGCGAATGGATGATCCGCGCACGGTCACGTTGGAATTCTGTGCGATACGCGTGGCGCGGCTCTGCATACTGACGTCCCCGCGAGTCCCCGGACTTTTCCGCGAACGGTGCCAGTACGGCTCGTTCACTGGCTTCCATTTCCTCGCGTACCTTAAAACCTGCAGAGCCAGGCATCCGGGGTTCAGAATGTTTGCTCACGATTGATTCCCAACAGTATTTCTCGATCTTAGATTTCAAAACCTCAAATCAGCAATGCCCAGGAAAACTCGTCGCGAAAAACAGGTCACGCCCGAAAGATTGATGCAATTGAGCTTCGCCTACGCGCCGCCATTGATCATCAGCGCCGCTGTCAATAACCAGGTGTTTGATGCGCTCGAAAATGGATCTAAAACCGCGGAACAAGTCGCTCACGAAATCGGGGCCTCCGCGCGCGCTCTGCGCATTCTAATGAATGCGCTGGTTGGATTAGCACTTCTAAAAAAGGATCGACAAGGGAGATATTCGCTAACGCCCGAAAGCGCTGCTTTTCTTCTGAGCAAACGTCCGGGAACGCACGCCGGTTTATTTGGAACGATCGGGCCTGACCTCATTTCACGATGGCTGCGATTGACGGATATCGTTCGGGAAGGCCACCCTACAGTCGCCGTAAACCAGGAAACCGAAGGCACCGATTTCTTTAGCAAATTGGTAGAAAACATTATCCCACTGAGCTATCCGCCTGCGAAAAAACTTGCCGAGCATTTGCGGTTAGCCGACGCCAAGAAAGAATTCCAGGTACTGGATATTGGCGCAGGATCGGGCATTTGGGGTATTGCCCTCGCACAAAAATCGCCTCGTGTCAGGGTGACCGCAGTCGATTGGGCGGGAATGATTCCGACGACAAAACGAATCACGGAACAATTCGGAGTAAGCCATCGGTTCAATTATATCGAGGCAGATATGTTGAAGGCAGACTTCGGCGCGGGATACGACGTGGCGATTCTCGGACATATCTTGCACAGCGAAGGCGAGGAACGCAGCCGCCATTTGCTCCGAAAGATTTTTAATGCGCTAAAACCGGGTGGCACGATCGCCATAGCGGAATGGTTGGTGAACGATGAGCGGACTAAACCGCTGCCATCGCTGATGTTTGCTGTTCAGATGCTGGTGAACACTGAACAGGGAGACACCTTTAGCTTCAATGAGATAAAGAGGTGGCTGGAACAATCCGGTTGCAAAAAAGTTCGAAAACTGAATGCGCCGGGGCCATCGCCGCTGATCCTGGCAACGAAACCGGTATGAGACACACTATTTTGGCCTGCGATTTTTGCAGACAGGAAGGCCGGGTCATGAATGAGCTTCTCATCCGCGAATGGAACTGCTCTCATAATGCGCAATGAAAGAAGTAAAGACGAAACCAGTTGCCAAGACGAAAGCGCGGTCGAGTCCGAGAAAAATCGAAGGAATCAGCGCGTATAGCAAACCAGCGCTTCGCAGCGAAGCGTTCGCAAGAGCGCTCACAGAGGCAAAATCGTGTGTCGACGATCGTGACCGTCTGCAAACGCTTTTTAATGAAGCAGCAAAAAAGGCTGCTGCTTGCCCTAAAGATTCCTTCAAAGAATATTGGCCTTATCTTCAAACGATGCTGCGCTTGGTCCGTGCGCATCATCGTGCGGAGTACGATCAGACTGCGCATGATTCGCTTCTATGGATCGTTGCTGCCCTCAACTATCTCATCGATCCATTCGATCTCATTCCCGACAAGACCCCGTTTCTTGGCTTCATCGACGATGCGGCCGTTGTCGAATTTGTGGTCGATAGAACCCGGCAAACGCTGGACGATTTTATGGCTTGGGAAACAACCCGCCAATAACCGCGCAACTATTTGCTGGCGACAACTCAGGTGCCGCGCTGGAGCTTCCGGCTTGGGGCTCCAACGACAAATTCAAACAAGTAACAACGCTGGATTTTCCAGCAGGTGGCGGACTTCCTTAAGGTATTCAGCACCCAAGGCGCCGTCGATGACGCGGTGATCGCAGCTCATCGTAAGCGACATTCGATGACCTGCGATAATCTGGTCGCAGTCGTCCACTACAGGCATTTTGGTGATCTTACCTACCGCCAGAATAAAACCCTGCGGCGGATTAATCACAGCTGAAAAACTGTCAATTCCCATGCCGCCGAGATTCGACACGGTAAACGTGCCGCCCTGAAATTCTTCAGGCTTCATACGTTTGTTGCGCGCACGATGGGCTAGATCCTTCGCCAGTTCGCTGATCTCCCGCAGCGATTTGTTTTGTGCGGCGCGGATGACCGGCGTGAGAAGACCCTCTTCAATGGCGACCGCTATTCCAAGATCGACGTCGGCGTACTGCACTATTGCGTCGCCATCGAATGAAGCATTCACTCGTGGTACCCTCACTGCAGCTTGCACGGCCGCCTTCAACACGAAGTCGTTGACCGTGATTTTGGAGGCATCCTCCCCTTCGCCCGCCGACTTCAGTTCCTCTCGCGCCTCCATTAGCGGACCGGCATTGATGTCAATGTTGAGATAAAAGTGTGGAACCGGGCCGAGACTTTCAACAAGCCGCTGTGCTATGACTCTACGCATCCCGGAAAGCTGGATGCGCGCGCTTTCGCCAGCTTTCACCGCCGTTGGGACCTTGACCCGTGAGGCAGCAGGTTTTGATTTACTTGCGGCCCGCACATCACTTTCGGTCACACGCCCGTCAGGACCAGTCCCCTTCACGTTCCAGAGGTCGACGCCAAGCTCGGCCGCAATTCGCCGGGCCACCGGCGATGCCTTTACACGGGCCTCGTCTCTCTGTTCAACTTTGCCGGCCACGCCTGCACCCGCATCTGCAGTCCTCTCCTCCGGCTGCGGCGGTGCGGTTTCCTTCTCCCCTGTTTTCGCGGGGGCCGGTTTTTCCGTTTCGGTTTGTGACTTCTTCTGCTTTGGCTGGTCTGATTCTTTCGGCTGCTGTTGTTTCCGTTGATCTTCTTTGGCTTTGGTCTTTTCGACCTTCTCTGTCTCTTCTTTCTCTTCTTCTTTTTTTCCTTCTTTAGGCGCCTCGTCCCCTTCGCCGCCAATGAACGCGATTTTGTCGCCGACGTTCACTTTGCCGCCTTCCTCGACGTAAATCTCGGTCAGCGTTCCATCCTCGGGTGACTCCCATTCCATGGTCGCTTTGTCGGTTTCTATCTCGGCCAACACTTCTCCCGCCGAAACTTGATCGCCTTTCTTCTTTTTCCACGCGACGAGAGTGCCTTCGGTCATCGTGTCGCTCAGCTTGGGCATTTGAATTTCAGGCATGGCGGTCTGTTGAAATGTTAAAGCGTTAAACAGTTAAATCGGGTAAGAAAATTTTCGCTCCCACGCTTCATCGCTTCAACGGTTATGCGTAGCAAACTTGCTTTACAGCAGCCAACAGTTTCTCGGCGTTCGGAAGAACGGCGTGTTCGAGCCGTTCGTTGTATGGCATGGGCACATCTTCCTGTGATACGCGGATAATCGGCGCATCCAGCGCATCAAAAATGTTTTTCTGGATTCGATAACAGATTTCCGCGCCGACACCGCAAAACGGGTGGTCTTGTTCGACGATCACCACGCGATGTGTCTTTGCTATCGACTCATAAATCGCCTGTTCGTCCAGCGGCTTGATGGAACGCAAATCAAGAACTTCGGCGGAAATATCTTCATCTTCCATTTGGTCCGCGACTTTCAGTGCAAGTGGAACCGTCTGCGCGTAACAGATGATCGAGACATCGCTGCCTTCGCGTTTTACTTCTGCTTTGCCCAAGGGAATGAGCAGCTCTTCATCCGGAGGCTCCACCATGCCTTTGGAGCTGTAGAGCAGTTCAGCCTCTAAAACCAAGACCGGGTTGTCGTCGCGAATAGCGGTTTTAAGCAATCCTTTCGCATCTCGCGGCGTGGCAGGCGTGCAAACTTTCAAGCCGGGGACGCTGGCATAGAAGTTCTCGGTGGCGTGTGAATGGGTAGCTCCCAACTGGTGCGCCGGCCCATTAGGTCCACGGAAGGTGATTGGGATGTTAAATTGACCTCCAGACATGGTGTACATGTTCGGAGCGTTGTTCACCACCTGATCGAATGCCACCAGCGAGAAACTGAATGTCATGAATTCGATGATGGGTCGTAAGCCAACCATCGCAGCGCCGACGCCCAAACCAGCAAATCCGTTTTCGCTGATCGGAGTATCGATGATCCGCCGCGGCCCGAATCGCTGAAGCAGCCCCTGGCTGACTTTGTAGGCGCCCTGGTACTCGGCGACTTCCTCGCCCATCAAAAATACGTTCGGATCGCGCTCAAGCTCTTCTGCCAATGCTTCGTTTAACGCCTGACGATATGTGATTTCTCTCATCGTCCTTGTTGTCCAGTGGTGCTTTCCAGGCGTTGAGATTCATCCGAGTTTTTAGTGGCGCTCTGCGCTGCAGCTCCATTGGCATATGTGTAATCGTAAAGCGTGTCGAGCGGTGGCTGCGGACTCTTCTCTGCGAACTTAACCGAGGCCAACACTGTCTCTTTTGCCTGTTTGTCCAGGAGATCGAACTGTTCGTTCGTTAATTTGCCTTCGCGAGTCAGCTGCGCTCTCAAACGCGTGATCGGATCATCGAGCCGATATTTTTCCAGTTCCTGTTTGGTTCGATAACTGGCCGGGTCGGACATGGAATGGCCGCGATAGCGATAAGTTCGCATTTCAAGGAAAGCCGGATGCGACTCTTTGCGGATGGAGTCCACCACCTCGGCCACTTTGTCGCGAACTTCGCGGAAGTTCATCCCATCCACGATTTCTCCGGGAATATCATAACCTTCAGCCCGATCGACAATTTGTCGGAGCGATGTCGAGCGCGTCACGGAAGTGCCCATGGCAAAAAGGTTGTTTTCGCAAATGAACACGATCGGCAATTTATAAAGAGCCGCCAGGTTCAGTGCCTCGTGGAAGGAACCTTGATTAATCGCGCCATCACCAAAAAAGCAGAGCGTAACACGATCCTCGCCACGGTATTTGATCGCGAAAGCTAATCCGACACCAAGCGGAACGTGAGCGGCCACAATCGCGTGGCCGCCGTACATGTGATGTTTTTTGTCGAAAAAGTGCATCGAGCCGCCAAGACCGCGCGAGCAACCTGTTACCTTTCCGAACAGCTCCGCCATGCACGCGTCCGCTGTGGTGCCACGAGCGAGCGCATGAGCATGATCGCGGTAGGCGGTGATGATGTAGTCGTCGTCACGGATCGCCGCGATCGCCCCAGTCACAACTGCTTCCTGACCAATATAAAGGTGGCAAAAACCTCCAATCTTCTGGGCTTGATACTGTTGACTGGCGCGCTCTTCAAAACGCCGTATCAACAGCATCATCGAGAGCATCTCGACCTCGTCGCGCTGCTCCACCGGCTGCATGACGGCTTAAGCCGCGCGCGGAACCGCGGCTCGGGTGCGCGAGCCCTCCGCGCTTCGGCCTAGGTTAATGGAGAGTACAAAGAGCAGAGTAAACAACAGGTCGCTGATGAGCGAATTTCGGAAGAACATCCAACTCGGAGTAGCGCTATAGCTGGGCAACCCGGTCGTCAGCGCCTGAACGAGACCCGCGAAATTCCTGGCGTAACCCGGATCGCTTAACCACGAAAATGTGTTTGTTGCCATGTAAAAAAAGATTGATACACCGATCGAAGCCGGCAGAAGTGTCTTGAGGGACGCTCGATTCTGCAGCCACAGCCCAAAGCATCCGACAATACCCAGCGCGAGGTAACGGAGGACGATCTGCGAATCCAACAACGGCGCGCCGTAATAACCGTTAATTACCGCGTCAGAAATGAAAAGCGTAACGAGCGGAACCGAGAATTTATATTTGTTTGGAAAGTAAGCGGCGCTGCAAAGAGCAATGGCGGCCAAAGGCGTAAAGTTTGAAAGCCATGTCGCACCGGAATGAATCAAGAGACCGGTCGTAATCCGATATGCTGCAACCGAGAACACGAGCAGAAACGCGGGGATCATTAGCAGCAATCTATCCGTTCGCCAAGATATGCAAAGGGAGAAGATGTTAGACGGAAGAGTTCGATATTGAATTTAGAACCCGTGACTGCCTGCGCCTGGCTCCGCTTATTTCGCGTCAGCCAACATCTTGTTGAGGCGCGCTTTGCGGCGATTCGCCGCATTTTCGTGAATGATTCCGCGCTTGGCAGCTTTATCGATTGCAGAGATTAGCGCACCGATTTGTTGGGCAGTCGGCTTTTGCGCTGACCGCACCCCCTTTTGCCCCGTTCGCAGCCCCGTAATAACGCTACGATTGCGCAGCGATCGTTTGAGTGCCTGGCGGGTGCGTTTGGCGGCTGATTTCGTATTTGCCATTGTGCCTCAAAAAGTTGTGGACCACCACGCTGGCGAGCGCAGTCAAATTGTCAACTCTGAAGGGATGCCGAGCTTGCATCCAATCGATGACACGCAGCCGGCGGCGCCGGGCTTACAAGCGTTTGTTTGATGCGAGCTTCGCCTTTTCCCTCCGAGCAGCAAGGGCTCCTCCCTGCCGCATTTGCTCGACCGATAGCGTGCTCTCGTCCGAAGGTGATGCTGGAACTGCCTGCTCCTCGTTGTGAGTTTTTGTATTCGCGCTGGCGACTGTACTAATCGGTTGCGAACGCGGTGCTTTTGCCACCTTTGGTAAACGATCGGCGGTAATTTGTACCAGCGTCCCAAGTGGGACTCGATCATAAAGCTCCGCAACGTCGGCGGACTTCATCCGGATGCAGCCGTAGCTGGCCGGACGGCCGATGTTTTTCTCCTGCGGCGTACCGTGAATGTAAATACAGCGCTGAAATGCATGCGCGTTTTGCGCTTCCAGTCCACGCAACCAAATTATGCGCGTCGTAATCGGATCGCGCCCGGGCGCATTCGGTTTCAAAACCTCGCCAGTTGGTCGCCTGTTATGGAAGACCGCGCCGGTTGGTGCATTGTCGCCAATTTTCTTTTCCACCGCGAGGTAGCCGAGAGGCGTTGTCATTCGTCCCCAATTGTCCCCTAAGCCGAACATGGAAGTCGACACCGGATACGTCGCCACCTTGCCGCCGTTCTGCACGAGGATCAGCTTCTGATCACGCACGCTGATTATAATCTGGCTGGATGTATCCACCGGCGTGACAGCCATTCCAGTCGTAACTGCGACAAGGCTTAAAATCACTGCCAGCGGCCGAAACATGCGCAACTTCTTACTCGACTATTTGAATTTGTCACGCGGGAATTGCGTCGCCCGCGCCTGATCTGGCGAAACTAATTTTGGACCAGCGACTGCTAAAGGAGGAAATGCAAACGTAAAGGAAACCGCCCTGGAACATCAGCAGGAAGGGCACTGAGAAAAACTGTCCATGCGCGATCGCGAATATCACGAAATACGTGAAATAGATCGCGAAAGCGAGTTCGGCCAGGGGAAGAGCTGATTTGAGCGGCCGATATTTGCAACTGCGCCACGGCTGTGACCTTTTCTCGATGCCGTACTTGGGAGTTCTCGTGAAATCGGATTTGTGATTGACGAGCGCTTCCAGGACTGCTCGCGCGTTGTTAAGCGACAGACCAATTCCCAAGGCAAGCAGGCATGGCAGAAACAGAAGCTCTTTCATCCAGGTCCGCGGGTGCAACTCGCGTTGGGCACAAATATAAAAAACCGCCACCGAAGCCGATGCTGCAAGAAAGATCGGGACATCAATCAGTACTGTCCGCAGCCATCCACCCTGAGGACCTCCGGTGGAGGGGTGCAGAAGCACGCAAAGAAAAGCGAGCAGCAGATAGGCGAAGTTGGACATCAAGTGGCCGGTGGCTTCGAGTTTGATCGGAAATGGAAGCCGGCTGCGCCAGATTGTAGGCAATAATTTCTTACAGGTTTGAACAGAGCCTTTCGTCCAGCGATGCTGCTGAGACTTAAAGCCATTCATGTCGACTGGCAGTTCGGCCGGGGTAATAACGTCTGAAAGGTAGATAAATTTCCATCCCGCCAATTGAGCACGGTAGCTGAGGTCGAGATCCTCACACAGCGTATCGTACTGCCAGCCACCGCTTTGTTCGATACAAGAGCGCCGCCACAGTCCAGCTGTTCCGTTGAAGTTGAAGAATCTGCCGCTGCGGCTGCGAGCAGTTTGCTCGAGTAAAAGGTGGCCATCCAGGAAAATTGCCTGCATGCGGGTGAGCAATGAATAGCCCCGATTCAAATGGCCCCAGCGGGTTTGGATCATTCCCACTTCGGGATCCGTGAAGTAATGAATCGTTCGTTTTAAAAGATCTTTTTGCGGGACAAAATCGGCGTCCAGAATGCAAACGAATTCGCCTTCAGCGGCATCAAGCCCGATTGCCAGCGCGCCAGCTTTGAATCCGGTGCGATCGACGCGATGGATTCGCTGTACGTTGAAACCGCGGTCTTGTAACTCTTTTGCGCAGGTGGCGGTAATCTCGCGGGTTTCATCGGTCGAATCATCCAGGACCTGAATTTGCAGACGCTCCCTTGGGTACTCCAACTCACTCACAGAACGAATCAGGCGCCTGGCAACATACACTTCGTTAAAGATCGGAAGTTGCACCGTGACCATCGGCAACTTTTCGAACTGCCGTTTCGGGGCTGGCGGATGCCTCCGGTTTTTGAGATAGAGATAAATGATGAAATAGCGATGGATGCCGTAGGCGGACAGCCCAATGAGGACGCCCAAATAACAAATCGACCAGATAATGTGTCCGAGGCTTCCTTGCATTGGAGTTCTACAGGCCCGAAAGTTTTTCGGGGTAAGCCCGACATGATGCCGCTTTCACCATGTGCGTCAATTCAAAAATCGTGATTTTGCCTCTGAAAATCTCCGCCGCATTCCATTGATACACAACAATCTCCTCTCGATTTTCGTAATTGGGACGGCGAACGGTCTGGCAATCTCATTGATTGTCAAAGGAGCGCCGATGTTTTGCGTGCTTGTAATCAGCGGATGGATCCACTCCGGGCTTGTGCGAGACATTCATCCTTGCTTGCAACGGAGAGCAGAGTAACCGTGATGCGCCCATTTTCGGAGTCGGGGGGCATCAGTTGGGAGACACAATGACGAAACGAAGCCGCGACCGTTTCGAACGCTTCAAAATCATTTTTCCGATTCTTCTGGCAGGATGGATCCCTTCAATCCTGACGCTGATCGTTTCGTACACAATCCTCCGCGATACGCTTGAATCCAGAATCCTCCGGGACCGCCAGACCTTGATCCAATTGGTAGGCCATCTGGTTAGCCACGATCTGAGCCGCAGCAGCAGCGTGATCGAATACTATCAGACTCTGCCCGAAATGGTGAAAAACCTGAGCATGCCGAACCCCCAATTGACCCAGCAATGGCTTAACTCAGCATTTTATTCCCATCCGCAGATTGACGGGATGTTCATCACCACAGCGAACGGGGAGCTGATCGCATCGATTCCCACCGCTCCGGAGATGATCGGAAAGGATTTTGGGTCGATGTACTGGCGCGGGCAAGCGGCCGCGACAGAAGCTACTTTTGTTTCGCCAATTCACCCCCGGCTCTCCGACAACCGTCCCGTGACGGATATCGTCGGCGCCGTGCGCGCCCCGGACCGGAGCATTTTGGGCTATGTTGGAGTTTCGGTGCTCGTGGAGCGAATTGGCCGGCGATTATCTGCCATTGAGTTTTCCGACCGGCTTCTTTTCGAAGTGCTCGATCAGAACGGCGCTGCCCTTTTCGCTAACGATTTCAAGCCGAATCCGGCAACGCCTGCGCCCGAGGCAAACGAAGGATTGGTAAAGGAAATCAGGCAGAGCAAAAGCGGGCATTTCGAGCGTCACGGCAATCTCTATTCTTTTAGCCC
>DASREH010000150.1:0-8808 GCA_035652195.1 Candidatus Udaeobacter sp.
TTTCTCTAGTTCAGATTAGCGATGGAACTATTGGCCACCGATCGGCTGTTGCCTATCCGTATTGTCGCGGTGATCGCATTCATTGCGATGATTTGCGCCTACGTTTACGTGCTGCGGCATCTGCGAAAAATCGAGAAGACCATCGTTGCGGACAATCTCGTGCCGACTGAATTGGGACCACGCAACAACATGGTCCTGATGGTTTGCCTGCTGCCGCTGATTGCTACGGCGCTGTTGCTCTATCTCATCATCACGACGTAGGTTCGATCTTCTCACTCACGCGCTCACGAAGGACGGAAATCCTCGCCGCGTTCCATAGCTGCTTCGGCTTTCAGGTTCTCGAGGTCGCGACCGACACTGGCGACGGCAACAAGCTTGTCTTCGCTACGGAAAGTCACCGAGGCCATTTTTTCTCCTAAATTCCCAAACACAGTGGTTTGGTCCTTGCCGCTGCCATGACCAACGTAATGAATATGGAGATCAAAATGGTTGCTCCAGAAAAATGGCGGCAAAGTAAACGGCTCGCGTGCCCCAAGCATGTTGCGCGCGGCTGTCTGGCCATGCCGTTGCGCCACAACCCAGTGTTCGACCCTGATACGCCCCGCCCGTGGATCCGGCCAACGCGCGATATCGCCAGCGGCGAAGATGCCAGGCACGTTCGTCTGCAAAAACTCGTCCACGAGAACGCCGTTATCGGTGCTTATGCCTGCTTGTTCGGCAATGGCGATGTTTGGGCGCACGCCGACTCCAATCACCACTAGATCGCAATCTAATTTTGTCCCGTCGTCCAATTCGACGCTGCGCTCGTGAATTCTCGCTGGCGTTCGACCCAGGTGAAATTGCACGCCGTTTTGCTCGTGCGTTGTGCGAACGAGCTCGCCTAACTCTCGACCAAGAGCTTTTTCCAGCGGCACGGATCCTTTTCCTACCACCGCAACTTCCAGCTTGCGCTCTCTCAAGGACCACGCCACTTCGAGGCCGATGAAGCTCGAACCGATTACGACCGCGCGCTTTGCGGCTTTCGCCTTGTCGATGATTTGCCGGCTGTCAGCAAGCGTCCGTAGATAACAAACGTGCGGAAGATCATTTCCCGGAATCGAGAGTCGAACGGGCGTCGCGCCGGTGGCCAGCAACAGTGCGCCATACCCCAATGTCCGGCCGTCTGAAAGCGTTACCTGTTTGGCCGTGGGATCGATCGCGGTGACAGATGTATTACTGATCGTGTCAATTTTTTGGTCCCGGTAAAAATCGGGTGGGCGCAGTGGAATCCATTCTTCCGGTGCCGATCCAGCAAGATAATCCTTGGAAAGATTCGGGCGGTCGTACGGCAAAAACTCATCGGCGCCGATTAACGTCACAGGTCCTTCGTAACCTTCACGGCGAAGCATCTCAGCCGCGGCGCCACCGGCAGCGCCTGCGCCGACAATAACCACGCTGGCCGGCGATGATTTGGGTTTACGGGTCAGTTTCTCATCCACCTTGCCCGTTATGAAAAATTGATTCGCGCGTGTGTCGAGCTTGTAACGGGGAACATTGTTCAGCGCGGGCGCAGCAATTGCCTCGCCGGTGCGCAAATCAAACCGTGCATGATGCCACGGACAGCGAACGGTACAATCTACCATTAAACCTTTTGCGAGCGGACCACCGTAATGCGTGCAGGTCGCTCCAATGGCGAAAAGCTCGTTATGCTTTTTGGCTACAAGGACCGCTTCACCAAACGCGTGCCCTGCAAGCATTCCTCCCTCGGGGACTTTTTCAATGTCACATCCCTTCTCGAAATCAGGGCCTTCCAGCTCTTGCGATGCTTCCGCCATAAGATCAGATTAGAATCGCGATTCAAAAACGCAATGCGCGCTGACGTTCCTATATTCGCGAGCTTCCACACACATTCGAACAGCACCGCGAGCAGGCGACTGGGCACAAAGGAGGAAATAGTGGACGAGCTGTCGTGCGATTCACCGCGCATTTTGTTGAGGCTTTGATCCGCCGGTAGGCGGAACGTTTCGATCCAAGCTTCCAGTGATCAGCAATTATTTTCGGCCGATCGCCCTTACCATCATCGGGGGGCTGTCGGACGAGGCAACGGAGTTGGACGCGCTCTTGGCGTCGGAGTAGGTCTTGGTGTCACCGTTGGGGTAGGATGAGGTGTCGAGGTTCCTGTAGGCGTAGGTGTTGCTATGGGTGTCGCAGTAGCTGTCGGTGTCGTCGTAGCTGTAGGTGTTGCAGTAGGCACTACGGTGGCGGTCGGTGTTACTGTAACGGTCGGTGTTGCACTGGGGCTGATTGTAGCGGTAGCCGAAGGCGTCGCCGTCGGAGTTAAGCTAGGCGTGGCTGTAGGCGTGGGCGTGGGCGTTCCGCTGATTCTTCGTACGATGGCACCGAACGTACCTACTGCGGTTCCATTATCCGCGTCGGGGAAAGAAACCGCCCAAAGTCCTTCAGCCACTCTGCCGAGTTCTCTGCTCCACGTGTTTCCACCATCGGTCGTCCTCAGAATTGTGTCCCCAAAACCAACAGCCGCTCCGTTGTTAACATCGGCGAGCGAAACTCCAGTCAGAATGAAGGTTCCAGTTGGAGTTTTGTTGACCCACGTGCTTCCGCCGTCTGTTGTTTGAAGGATTATTCCCTCACCCGTGTCCAACGATCCACCAACGGCGACCCCGTGGTTCGCGTCGTCGAATGAGACGCCATTGATATCGGCCGCCGTACCGCTTGTTTGAGGTATCCAGGTATTACCGCCATCCGTTGTTCTTATGATTGTGCCGTCCTCACCAACAGCTGTTCCGGTGTTTGCATCGGTAAATGAAACGCCGAAGAGAATAACGGCTCCCGTTAAACCGGCGTTTTGAATTCCCCAGTTAGCACCTCCATCTGTTGTTCTGAGAATTAGAGAACCTCCTATTCCTTCCGGTCCTTGTCCCACAGCAGTCCCATTGCTCGCATCAGTGAAAGAAATGCCGAAGAGCCCCGCAAATGCCTGGCTGTATTGGAGCATCCAGTTACCGCCTCCATCGGTAGTTCTCCAGATCTCACCACCATAACCAGATATCCAGCCAACCTTAGGATCAATGAATGAGACTCCTAAAAGTGATGTCGTTGTAGGGCTACGGTCGGTCCACGTGTTTCCCGCGTCGGTAGTTTGAAGTACTGATCCAATATTACCAACAGCCGTGCCGATAAGCGGATCAGTAAAGCAAACACCCACCATCGTTTCCGTCGTTGTGCCGTTTGATTGAGGTACCCAGTTGTTTCCGCCATCGGTGGTTCTAATAATTTCGCCCGCGAGCCCGACAGCTGTGCCGTTATTCGTATCTGTAAAAGAAACTCCCTGGAGCAGATTTAAAGTTCCACTGGATTGCTCAATCCAAGTCTCCCCGCCATCTGTCGTTCGCACGATGGTCCCGCCGCTCCCTACAGCAGTCCCGGTGTTTGTGTCCGTGAATGAGACGGCAGAGAATTGTGCGGCAGACCCTTTATACTGACTAGCCCAGCTGGCCCCTCCATCGGTGGTCCTCACGATGATCGCGGTACCGGTGTCAAAGTTCGCGCCTACAGCAGTTCCGGTGTTAGCATCCGTGAACGATACTCCGTAAAGGTCGCCTGTGGTTCCGCTATTCTGCTGCACCCAGTTAGCGCCACCATCGGTGGTCCTTATGATCAGACCGGTACCGCCGACAATGGTTCCGTTATTGGCGTCCGTGAAACAAATTCCATAGTAGAACGCCAGTGGTCCGGTCTGGTTGACCCAGGTGTCTCCTCCATCTGTTGTTCGCAAAATTAGCGGCTGAACCACATTGAAATCTACGCCAATCGCCGTGCCCGTATTCGCGTCTGTAAAGGAGACTCCGGTGATATAGGACCCGGCGTTGTTAAACTTGGTGGCCCAAGTGTTCCCGCCATCGGTGGTTCTGATAATTGCCGTAGCCCCTGTGGAGATATTCGCGCCACCGGCCACTCCAGTATTCGCATCAACAAAAGAGACGCCGAGCAAGACAATCCCGGTTCCCTCATATCCGCTTGTTTGAATGCTCCAAGTTGCTCCTCCATCGGTTGTTCTCAGAACTGTCCCGCCTTCGCCCACGGCAGTTCCGTTGTTCGCATCGATAAAGGAAACGGCGTTCAGAGGATTTCCCTGAGGAAGGGGTTTTTGCCAAACCCAATTGAAACTGGCGCCCGCTCCCGTTATTTCATTGCCGCTCGCAGTTATCTGAGTCGATTTATGCGAAAACGCGTTTGTCCCAACGCGCCTAGCCCGCCCACCGATGGACACGGCGAAAAGGACCGCTGTGGCAATGCTCGTAAAGAGAGCAACAAGAGCGACGATTCGGAAATTAAAAAAAGCGAACTGAGAACTGGGCTTTGTTTTCATCGATGTCTTCCTGAGCGTACATTGTTTTGGAATGCTGGACTCTTTTTAGGGTTAAACGCGTTAAGGCTCTGCTGGTGTACTGCGAAAAATCGCCAGGTTTCTTACAAAGAAAATTCTTGAACCCAGAATTTCCCGGCGCGACTGGGACAATGGCAGGTTTTCAAACCACCCGGAAAAGGGTTGGGCGCGTGTGCTCGCCATACATCATTTCGGCTCGAGAGAGGCCACGATTGTTTCAAAACGCGGGTCGCCGCGAAGCGGATCCCAAAAGGGCAGCCATTTCAAGTGCCCGTAACTGACGCAACCTGGAATTTTACTCGCGCGAGCAAGCTGTTCGCAGGCAAGATTCTTATCGCCGGCCCACGCGGCGATGATGGCGAGATACTCGACGAGAACCGGTCCATTGATGGAATCCTTCTCAATTGGGAGCAGTTCAACGGCCCGCTTGCCCTCGCGCAATGCCTCTTCCTTTCGTCCAAGGGCAGCATCAATTAACCCAAGCACGCACAGCGGTGGCCCGTAGTTTGGCTCCGCCTGGATAGCTTTCTCCTGTTGTACACGCGCAGCAGTAAACGCGGCTCGTGCCGCGGCATCATCATTCGTCAATCGCGCGATAACACCTTGTAAAAATGGACGATTGAATTGAATCGCCTCGTCACTAAAGGGTGTTTCACCCAGGAGTAGGAGAGCTTCTGTGGCGGCAACGGCGTCGTGTTCCATCAATGCACAAAGAAACCAAACGTCGGGGATGCTTTGCACCGCAGCCGGATCCGTAGCTCTCACCGACTCGACCAGTCGATGCAAAGGTCCAATATCTGCCTTCCATTGTAATTCTACGTTCGCGAGTTCTACTTTTGTATGGATGTCGTCAGGAACAATGCCCAGTGCACGGGTCCAGGCGGATTTTTCCTCTGAATAACGCCCCAATGCTCTCAGACTCAGGGCAATTTGCTGCAGGAGAAGAACATTGCGGGGGTCAAGGTCAGCGGCGCGCATCAAGCTGTGCAAGCCTTCTTCCCGTTTACCTTGCCGGCGCAGGATGTAGCCTTTTAACTCCGATACCTGGGAACTGTTAGGTAACGTCCTGCCGGCTGTCTCTAACTCCGCCAGCGCGCCGTCATAATCGAGGTAACCGCGATAAAGGTTTTCCGCGCGCGCCAGATGAGCCTCCCCCGAGTCCGGACGCAACCGGAAGGCTGCTTCGATAGCTGCTTGAGCAAGCGCCAGACGAGCTGGAGTGTGGTCGTAGCCGAGATGATAGAGACGGTCGTGCGTGTTAGCCAGCTGGCAGTAAGCCTGGAAGAACGATGGATCGTGCATAACCGCCTGATCCAACAGATTGGCAGCGTCCTGCAAATTCGCTCTTCCGCTAACGTGAGCACTCGTGGTGAGAAGAAGATTTTGCGCGCGGGTGTAAAGATCGAATGCGGTGAAATCGATCGTCGGCGCTTGTTCGATGGCCAGCCTCTCGGCGGAGGAAACTTTTGCATGCAGCTGCGCAGCGACTTTTTGCGCGATCTCGCTCTGGATCACAAAGACATCATGCAAATCGCGGTCGTACTGTTCAGCCCAGACGTGAGTGTCTGTGCGCGCGTCGATTAACTGCGCGTTTATGTGAATGCGATCGCCTGCCTTACGCGCACTACCTTCGAGCAGATAAGAAACCCCGAGCGCGTCCGCGATCTGGCGTGCATCGCGTTTACCACGATATTGCATCACGCTCGTGCGGCTAATAACTTTCAGGTCTGCGATTTTGGCTAGCTTCGTCAAAATGTCGTCCTGAAGGCCGTCGGCAAAAAACGCGTCCTCTTTCTCGCTGCTCAAGTTTTCGAACGGAAGCACTGCAATCCCCATGGTTGCCGGGCGCAGGGGGCCTTCGCTTTTCCAAATCGCGAGAACAACAGTCGTTGCCAGTGCAATCATGAATGCCGCCCAAAGGGCCGTGCTTCGATTCCGTCGCAGCCATTTGCTGCTGTGAACGAATATTCCGCCGGGGCGAGCTCTAATCGGTTCGTGGCGAAGCCAGCGTTCAAGGTCTTC
The DNA here is from genome assembly GCA_035652195.1 of Candidatus Udaeobacter sp. GTDB lineage: Bacteria > Verrucomicrobiota > Verrucomicrobiia > Chthoniobacterales > UBA10450 > Udaeobacter. The sequence continues at coordinate 6,410 of DASREH010000150.1, forward strand.
AGCCAATGCCAGCGCTGACGCATAACGGCGTCGTGGATCTTTCTCCAGGCATTTCAGGCAAATTCTTTCCAGATCACGGTCGATTGTTGGATTTAACGAACGCGGTCGTTGAGCGTCGGTTTCCAAAACGAGATGAACCGTTTTGTAAATCGTTTCGCCGATGAAAGGCGCACGCCCGGTGAGCAGGTGATAAAACACACCGCCGAGCCCGTAAACATCGGTAGCACTTGTGAGGTGTGCAGCGTCGCCGGCAGCCTGTTCAGGGGCCATGTAACTTGGTGTCCCCAGCGCTTCAGCAATAGTTCCTGAGAGCGTACTTTCCCGTTCGACCAGGCGCGCCAGGCCAAAATCGGTGAGGTGCGGTTCGCCGTCCCCGTCTATTAGCACATTTCCCGGTTTGATGTCCCGATGCAAAATTCCTCGCTGGTTAGCGTAATGAACGGTGCGCGCAAGCTTGACTATGAGTTCCACCGCCCGTCGAACCGATAATCGGTCGCGCTTTATAACTTCATCAAGTCTGCGTCCTTCAACGAGCTTCATGCTGAAATAGCAGGAACCGTTGCTTTCTCCGATCTCATGAATCGGCACGATGGACGGATGGTCCAGGCTGGCCGCGGTCTCGGCTTCGAGGCGAAACCGTTTAATGTGCGCCTTTGTCGCCCAACGACCCAGGCCAATCACCTTTAATGCTACTATCCGGTTGAGGCTTTTCTGACGCGCCCGATAGACGATTCCCTGGCCTCCCGAGCCAATCTCTTCCATCAATTCGTAATCGCCCAGTTCGTCGGGTATTTCCGGACCGGCTGCTCCATTTAAGTCCTGGTGAACCATTCCAAGACTCGTTTCCAGCAGGCACGCGGCGCACAGTCCCTCCGGTTCGTCAGCAAAAATCGTGGTATTGCACTTTTTGCAAATTCTCGATACACGCGCCATTTGCCGGAAACTATTCTGTAATGCCCAATGATGTACTGCGTAAAAGTGGCCTGAAGCTTACGCCCGTAATACGGAAATCAGGTGACGCAACTCATCTTCAACATCCTTTGGCATAGCTACTGTTTGTGCGATCTCCTCGCGCAACAGCGACTGATAACGTTGCCGAAACCGATAGAACGCCTGATTGACCGCATTTTCGGTCATGCCCAGCTTTGCAGCGATCTCGGCCTGCAACGGGGCGCCGGGCTCATCGGGCAGCAGTTGTTTCAGCCAATCGAACAATGCTGCTTTGTCGGCGCTACGATACTCGTCCCGCAACTGGCTGAAGACGTGATCTAAAAGGTTCAATGCCCAACCACGTTCGTAAATTCGATCGGCGGTCAGGCGATCCGATGGTTCGAGAGTTTCTTCTGCATTCGCAAATAGATCCTCCAATGGGATAAGTGGCCGCCCCTTGCCTCTTTTTACTGCCATAGCACGGCGTCTTTCGTCGGCTAAAAAGTGTTTTAATGAGACCAGCAGGTAAGACCGCAACCGGCCTCTCTCCGCGCGCAGTCTTTCAAAATCCTTTCGCTCCAGGAAAACTGCGAAGAAACCTTGAGTGATATCCTCAGCCTCTTCGTGGCTGTAATTCTGTCGTCTCACGAAGGCATACAGCGGACGCCAGTAGGCGCGGCAGAGTTTTTCCAGCGCTTCGCGCGCGATTGCCGACTCGCTTTGGGCAGTTAAGACGACGCTCCAATGAGTGGTAGCGAATTCGACGGCATTGTTTTCGCCAGCGGCCTTCGTTCCAATCGTGCTCAGTGAGACCCCGTTATCCTTGGCAAGCACTCAAGTATCAAAGCAACGAAAACGCCACGAATTCAAGCTTATATCTCAAGCAACTATCGAGGAACGATAGCACACCAGTTATCATGTCACCGCGCCGAAATCCTCGTCCGCGCGGCCGGCGGCTTTCGAGCGTCTGCATCAGCGGAACCACCTTCTGCCTCACCTGGAAAAGTACGGCCTTGGTTCGTCAAACAGAGTTGCTATTGTAGCGGCCGCTATGCAAGCCGCTCTGTCCGTACAAGTTGGTTCGCGGCGAAAATCGGCTGCGGTTCTCTCTTCAAAATTAGACGTACACTGGGAACCAATGAATGGTGCCGTTTCGATTCACAAGCAAAATCATGTCTGTGTTCATGAAGGACGATCGGACTAGCAAGTCGACGCTGCGGCAAACGGAGGAACAGTTTCACATTCTCGTGGATAGCGTGGAAGAGTACGCCATCTACCTCCTCGACCCGGCCGGCAACATCATGACTTGGAATTCCGGGGCGGAAAAGATTAAACAGTACGCCGCGGACGAGATCATCGGGAAGAACTTCGCGTGCTTTTACACGGCGGACGATGTTGCTGCGGACAAGCCACAGCGCAACCTGCGGGAAGCTGCTCGCAGAGGGCATATTCGAGAACAAGCCCCGCGG
>DASREH010000151.1:0-4606 GCA_035652195.1 Candidatus Udaeobacter sp.
CAATATTCAGGAGGCATCACTGCCGATTCGAGGCATCTGTTCGTGACCCCTTGGATTCAAGCCTACCACCTGGCGTGCGCGAAGACGCCGCCGAAGACACGAGCAGCGATTCCAGCGAGGAACGTTCGTGTGCGGCGTAGACAAGCCGCTGGTCGCGCTCGATCTCGTCGTAATCGAGACCTGATGCGGCATAAATACCCGATACTGGTAATTCGCTCGACGGGGATTGGAAAACTGCCACACGCATTCGCGCGTCGAAGTTCGCTTTCGCATGGCTTCTAAAATAGGTGTTTAACGAAATCCGGCCCAATCCGCGGTTGCCTGCTCGAATGTCGATCCAAAAGTGATCGATATTTTCAGGGTTTTCATCGGTTTCGATTGTGTAGGAGATCAGCTCGCCTGCGACGCCAACGAACATGCCGTGCGTGGACTCTGGTTTGGCTTTGTGTTTCCTACGATTGGAAGGCGACACGCGCTGAGAATATCAGCACATCAAGAATTTTAGAAATCGTGCTATCGCATGAGCGTTTCTTCGGCACTACGAGCGTCGCTCTCTTCAAACTGTGCGGCGTTATGCCGTGGTCCTGATTTGATACCAATGTACTGAGCGCCAAAGGCGCAGCTTCTGGAAAAAGTTGCACCGCGGGAGTGGATAGGGCTGCTTATATTATCGTGACCGTGCCGTAGCCGGAAATCAGTTTGCGCTTCACCAGATGGATAAGTCAGTCCGTGAGCTGCGCATTGCGGCCTGACGGGCTATCGCCAGCGACGGCGTTCTGATCCGCAATCTTCGGTAAAAGAATCGATGTGCCGATTATGGCCGCAACAATCGAAGCAATGAAAATGGCAATCTTTGCCGCCGCGAAATCTGCCGCTTCCGGGAACGCCTCGCCCGCGATAAAGAGCGACATGGTGAAGCCGAGTCCGCCAAGCGCGCCAGCGCCAAGAACTTGACGCCACGAGTACTCGTCGGGCTTCACGGCGATGCGGAAATGCACAGCGAGCCACGAACCAAGAAAGATCCCGAGTGGCTTACCGATCACGAGACCGAGAATGATCGCGAGCATCAGCCAGGTGTGCGTTTTGAAAACGCCTAACGAGAGTACGACGCCGGCGTTGGCGAGCGCAAAAATCGGCAACACCGCGTAGCTCGACCACGGTTCGAGCGAGCGTAATAGTTTGTCGGCGGGAGATTCGATTCGGCCGTAAATGTAATCGATCGCGCGCAGCCCCGGCTCGGAAAGACCGTGTCGCATCACGCGCTCTTTCGCGCGGCGCGTTTCGACCTGGAGAATGGCATCGGCCTGGGCCATCAAGGCACGGAAATTTGGCGGGGGCAGTGTGGGCGTGACCACCGCCAGGATGACTCCAGCTAACGTGGCATGCACGCCTGATTCGTGGAGAAAAAACCAAAGCGCCGCGCCCACCACAGCATAGGGCAGCGGTTTGTAAATGCCGGCGCGATTGAGCGCGAGGAGTAAAATGGTGAGCGCTCCGGACGCGATGAGATAGCTCACGCTCAGACTTTCGGTGTAAAACAGGGCGATGATCGCAATGGCGACGAGATCATCAATAATGACGGCGGCGGTGAAGAAGACTCGCAGCTCGACCGGCACCCGTTCCCGGAGCAAAACCATGAGCGCAACGGCGAAGGCGGTATCGGTTGCAATCGGCACGCCCCACCCGGCGGAGAGCGGCCCTGCCGGCGCGAGAAGCAGATAAACGAGGATCGGCAGAACAATTCCGCCGAGCGCGCCGATCACCGGCAGCGCGCCCGAACGAAAGGTGGAGAGATGGCCAACGGTGAACTCGCGTTTGATCTCGAGCCCGACCACGAGAAAAAACACCGTGAGCAGCCCGTGGTTGATCCAATCTAACAGCGACAACACTATGCCGCGTCCGCCGATCTGCAGGCCCAATGGCACTTGCCACAAGTTTGCGAACGCTGGCCCCAACGGTGAGTTTGCGAATACGACCGCGAGCAAGGACATCAGCAGCAGAAGGAACCCCGCCGATGGTCCCCAACGCACGAATCCCAGGGCGGCGCTGTGCAGCCGATGACCCAGCGTGCCGAGCATCGCTTCTGCGAGTGAGTTTTCATCCCACGGCCCTTCGTAGCGTCGGCCGTTAATGAAAAAGGTCGGCGAGATGAGGGCGCCGCTCCGTTCCGCGCTGCGCACATCCTCCGCCACCCTCGCTTGCGCTGCTTTGCGCGCCGGCTCACTCATGGCGCGAGGCGGCGGCAGGCCGAATTCCTTCGCGATGTCCTCAAGCGCCTTCTCGAATAAACTCGGGCCGCGCTTCATCAACGCATCATGCAGCGTCCAGAAGTCGCCGGTTTGCGCTGCGGCAAACTCCGCTAGCTCGGCCGCCTCGCGTGCGATCGGTCGATTCGAGACGGGAAGGTGGCGGAAGACATAGCGCATCCGTTCACCGAATCGGTCCCGGAGGTTCGCAACGATCTCATGTACCGCCTGACACGCCGCTGATGGGTAGCTGCCGTACTCAACCAGCGTCATTTCCACGCCCTCCTCGCCTAAGGAGTGGTCCCGCGCCGGATCAACTGGCGGCTGGAGTTGAATTGGTCTGCCGACGGCCATAAAGATTAGCAGTTCACTTTAACTAAGAGGATTTACTCCGGTTGCAGATTGCGCGAGCCGCTCGGTTGAATCGACTAAATTCCGAAACGTGAATGCGAATCCCCGCTGTTCAAACCAGCGGCTACTCTTGCAGCGCAACCGATACGCACTTCCCCTGCGCGGAACGAGCACAGTCAAGGTGGAGCGCAGCGCAAGCGAGCAATACCTTTACGGCGCGCAGTGACCGATAAACTTGGAGGAAGGTCGCGCGCTACTTCGCCACGCCGATTTGCCGCATCAAACTGTCGTTGTCCCAAAAGAGGTATTCCTCATCCATCACACCCTTGCTGTTCCAGTGGCCTACTGTGCACATCGTGATCTTAAATGGCTTTCCAGTGGGCGGAATTTCCTTTCCGTCGGTAGTTGGCATTGGCTTTGTGAATGTGCCTTCCATTTTGCCTATCACACACGTCCAATCGTGTGAGCCAAACTTCACAGGATGCGTCCGGATGCGAGTGTCTGGCGCATAAACAAACATTGCCTTTAAATCGTCCGTGTGTTTCGCGAGTCCTTTGGTTTGTCGCCCATCCGGCCAGTGGACCACGATGTCCTTGGCATGACTCTCCTTTAACCTGCCCCATTGCTGATGGGTGAAGACCTGGAAATCGAGCGTATCCAGCTTCGCGAGGTGCTGGTTGGTGTTTCGCTCGTGTTCGCGGTATTTCGCTATACCGGCGTATTGCCCGAAGCTTGTTGCTACAAACGCAGTCGAGGTGTTCAAAGTGATGGCGCTTAAAAGGACGGGTATCGTTCTCATTCCGCCACCATAATGCTCATTCTTACGATGTGAGCACGGCAATCCGCGATTCAGCCTTTATGGGACATGTCGAGTTCGGGATCCACGGCTTTTTGGGGCTAATCGTGAGACGCGTTCGCAGATGGAGCAGGCTTGGTGGTGCGCCGTCTTCCGATGCAACCGGCAGCTCTCGTCAGCTGCCAGCGCTTCCAACTTGGCTATCGTAAATGACTGCGAACTGAGGTGTCATGGCACACGGGGTGGTCCAACTGCTATGGAGTTACGCCGCTTTCGCGAAAGCAGCTTCAGGCTGGAAGTGGACGGCTCTTACCTCAAAGTGTTGGACGCCGTAAGGAACAGTCCAATCGAACCGATGGCCGACGCGGCGACCTAGCATCGCGGCTCCTAGCGGATGGAAAACAGATATTCGGCCTTGTTCGAGATTTGCATCGATTGGAAAAACCAACATCAGGTTTAGTTGTTCATTCGTCTCGATGTCGAGCAGCTCGGCGCGGGTGTACATCGTGATCACATCAGGAGGAACTTGGGCCGCGGGAGAAATTACCGCATGAGCAAGCTTCTCTTGTAAGACTTGTGTTTCGCCCTCGCGCGCAGCCAGTTTCTTGGCTGCAACAACTGCGGCGCTAAGTTCGCGGTGATCCGCCGCTGTTACAATGGCGGGCGACTTGTCTTTCACATCGTTACGCAGAGGCGCTCCTAGTTGGGCCGGCAGCTGGCCGATTCGAAAGCCTCGACCAGTTAACGCTGATTCGGACCGAGGACCTTCGTTCCTGTCGAACGTTTCGTTAAGGACTTGGAGGGGTGACAGGCCTTCGCTTCCGTTTTTCCCTTCGGTAGTCGGGCTTCCTTTTGGGGCAGCGGGTTTGCAACCCGCCGTTTTATCACCGAATTCGGTCGTGCCGCCGCTAAGGCGGGCCAGAACCTCACGGCCAGCGTCAGTTATTAAGATTCCCTGTCGCCCGAAGCTAATAAGACCCGCAGCGCCAATTAAGAAGAGCGCGAGCCAGCTGCTCTCCCCTGCGGGCACACTCGCGAGTAGATTGCGAACGGGGATTGGCTTGTCCGTTTCCGCGAGCCGCTGCAACAGTTCGCGGCTGGGTGGAGATGCATCGATAAACTCGATCATCGTTTGTTGGACCGGCCGAAGATCCTCGATAATACGCGAAGGCGGGTAATGCTTACCTCGCTTCTCGGCCCACCGACGATAAAG
>DASREH010000152.1:0-7440 GCA_035652195.1 Candidatus Udaeobacter sp.
CGTCGTCGCGCAAGTGGCTCTGGCCTTACTGCTGCTGGCCGGCGCGGGATTGACGTTGAAGAGTTTTCGCAACGCGCAAAATGCGCCGCTCGGATTCAATCCAGAAAACATTCTGGTTGCCGACGTTTTGCTGCCAAAAGCGCGTTATGACACGGATGAAAAAATCGTGCGCTTCAACGACCAGCTTGTCGAACGCATCCGTGCGCTTCCTGGCGTTGAAGGCGCCGCGCTCGGTTTGAACATCCCCTTCGATAATAACGAATGGGATAGTTCCTTCCATCTCACCGGCACGCCTCCTTTTCCGCCCGGCGAGAGCCCGGCAGTCGAAATAAACGCCGTCACGCCGGATTATTTTCGCTTAATGCGCCTGCCACTGCTGAGTGGGCGCGCGTTTAACGCGGACGACCGCGCCGGTCGGCCGCGTTCAGTCATCATTGATGAAACGCTCGCGAAAAACTATTTTCCCGGCAAAGATCCTGTTGGTCAGCAGATCGATGATAATCAGTCGAGCGAAAAAAATGCGCCTCCACTGACCATCGTGGGAGTGATTCCGCGGACGCGCAATGAAGCGCCGGGCGAGGATAACGTCGAGCAATATCACTGGCCGCAAATGACCTTCGCCGCAGCTCAGGTACCCAACCGCGGCAATACGCTGTTGGTACGCGTCAAATCCGGTGACCCACTTGCGCTGGTCCCGGCGATCAAACGCGAACTCCAAGCTCTCGATCCGGACCAGGCCTTGGGCCAGATTTCCACGATGGAAAGTAATATCACCAAAAGTCTCGGCTCGCGGCGGATGATGATGTCGCTTCTTACCGCATTCGCGGCGATTGCGCTGCTGCTGGCAAGCGTGGGCCTGTATGGAGTCATGGCGCTGACGGTGACTCAACGCACCCGCGAACTGGGAATACGACTCGCGCTCGGGGCGCAACGCGCGGATATCTTCCGTCTCGTTTTGTCACAGGGAATGCTGCTTGTACTCGGCGGCCTGGTCATCGGATTGGTGGGCGTCATCGGGGCAGGTCGCGGATTGCAAAGTGTGCTCTACGGGGTAGGCGGATTTGATGGGCCGGCTTTAAGCATCGCTTTGTTCACACTGGCACTGGTTGCTCTGATCGCCTGCTGGCTACCGGCGGCCCGCGCTACCAGGGTTGATCCAATTACCGCAATTCGCGCGGAATAACAGTCACTTTACGCGCATGTGATTGACATACCGCCGGAACGCGGTTGAGAAATAGCCGGTGACCAGGATCCTCATTGCCGATGACCAGCGCGACGTGCTCGAAGCGCTGCGCATCCTGCTTAAAGGCGAAGGATACCAGACGGAAGCGGCAACGTCTTTGACCGGCATCTTCAACTCGCTCGAGAAAAAAGAGTATGCGTTGTTGCTCATGGACCTGAACTACGCACGCGATACGACCTCGGGGCAGGAAGGTTTATCAGCCATCCCAAAAATCAGACAGATCGATAACACCCTGCCAATCGTAGTCATGACTGCCTGGGCGACTGTCGAGCTGGCGGTGGAGGCAATGAAACGCGGCGCGCGCGATTTTGTGACCAAGCCCTGGGACAATCAACGATTACTCGCGATTGTGCGGACCCAAATCGAACTCGCTTCCGCGCTACGTCGCGAACGAAAACTTGAGGCGGAAAATGAGCTGCTACGTGGCACCATGCCAAGCCTCATCGCGGAGTCTTCAGCGATGCGGCCGGTCATTGAAATGATTTCACGCGTTGCACCATCGGACGCGAATATCCTGATTACCGGGGAAAACGGCACCGGAAAAAGCCTGATCGCGCGCGCCATCCACGCTCTCTCGCCACGAGCATCGCACGCGATGATCACGGTAAACATGGGTGGTTTGTCCGAGACCCTCTTTGAGAGCGAACTGTTCGGACACGTTAAAGGTGCATTTACCGACGCTAAGACAGATCGAGCCGGGCGATTTGAGCTCGCCGACGAGAGCACGCTTTTCATGGACGAGATCGCAAACATTCCGCTGGCTCAACAGGCGAAGCTATTGCGAGTGATCGAAACGGGAGATTTCGAACGAGTCGGTTCCTCCAAGACACTGCATGCGAACGTGCGCATTATCTCCGCGACAAATTCGAATCTCGAAAACGAAGTGGCGGCCGGTCGTTTCAGGCAGGACCTTTTGTTTCGGCTCAACACCATCCAGATAAAATTGCCCCCGTTACGAGACAGGCGGGACGACATTATGCCGCTGGCAAACAGTTTTGTGCGGCAGCATGCAGAACATTATCGGAAGCAGATCGCTGGATTCGACGAGACAGCCCGCGATCTATTGCTGCGGCACCGGTTTCCGGGAAATGTTCGAGAGCTCGATCATATAGTCGAACGCGCAGTTTTAATGGCGCAAGATCGCGAAATCACTGCAACCGATCTCGGCCTAACGAATGGCGGTGGCGAGCCGCGTAGCCTCGAAGAGATGAGCCTTGAGGAGGTGGAAGCGTTCCTGATACAAAAAGCGTTGGCGCGAAACGACGGTAACGCGCGAAAGGCGGCGGAGGCATTGGGGTTAAGCAGAAGCGCATTTTACCGGCGTCTTCAGCAATATGGCCTATGAACTGTAGAGGCAGCCGTCAACTCGGCTGCGCCGGCCCAGAACCCGCAGGCATCACGCCTGCGGCTACAGTACAAAAGTGACGCGCAAACCAAAAGATCCGCACCGGCATTCCTACGAAGGGAGGATCACCTGGCTCACATTTGCTGCTGGCGCTCCTGCAGTTGTTGTCGCGCTTGTTCTGCTTTGGTTTGGCAATCATACGCCCAAGCTGCAGTGGACGCTGACGATTCTCATACTTGGTTGCTTCGTTATTTTCGTGTCCAGCGCGCGCGAACACATCATTCGGCCTCTACAAACCATGTCTAACCTGCTTGCAGCATTACGCGAAGGTGATTACTCGATCCGGGCGAGGGGAGCACGTGGTGGCACGGCATTGGGCGAAGTTCTCCTTGAAATCAATTCTCTGGGCGAAACTTTGCGCCTCCAACGCCTGGGCGCTTTCGAAGCAACGGCGCTCCTGCGCACCATCATGAGCGAAATCGACGTCGCAGTTTTCACTTTTGATCCCACGCGCCGTTTACGCCTGATTAATCGCGCCGGAGAAAATTTGCTGGGACGACCGATGGACAAATTGCTGGGGAGAACGGCGCACGAACTGGCGCTGGATAGATGTCTCGCCGCCAACGAAGATGAGCCGATTACATTGAATTTTGCCGGGGGGTCGGGGCGTTGGGGCGTGCGCAGGAGTACCTTTCGCGAAGAAGGCCTGCCACACGAACTGCTGGTTCTAACCGATTTGAGCCGCACGCTGCGCGAAGAAGAACGGCGTGCCTGGCAACGCATTGTCCGCGTGCTTGGTCACGAAATGAACAATTCACTGGCTCCAATCAAATCGCTCGCGGCAAGTCTGGAATCGCTATTGCGTCGCGATCCTCTTCCAGCGGATTGGAAAGATGACGCCAGTGCAGGACTAAACTCTATCGCCTCGCGTGCGGACTCGCTGAGCCGATTTCTGCAGGCCTATACGCGGCTTACCAAGCTTCCGCCGCCTCAAAAACAAGACCTTGATCTTGGGCCACTGATTCAGCGCGTGGTGGACTTGGAGCCAAGACTTAACGTCAAGGCCATGCCAGGTCCAAAAACAGTGATCTGTGCCGACGGAGCGCAGATTGAACAGGTACTAATCAACCTTGTGCATAACGCTGTTGATGCGGCGCTGGAAACACAAGGCGAAGTTTTGATTGGATGGCGTGAAAAAGAAGATGCCGTCGAAATCTTCGTTCAAGACGAAGGCCCTGGAATTATGAACCCGGGGAATCTTTTCGTTCCGTTTTTCACCACGAAACCTGAAGGCTCTGGAATTGGTTTGCCGCTAAGTCGTCAAATTGCTGAAGCGCATGGTGGATCGCTCGCCCTAACGAATCGCCGGGGCGGCAAAGGAGCGGAGGCTTTGCTGCGGCTACCGCTCTAGTACATCTAATTTTTTCCGCGTCCCAAGATTGGGACGGGCTTGTCCCAGAACGGGACTGCTCAGAGACAGCTCTAATTGGCCTGCAAACTCTAAGTAACTCCTACATAGACCCTTGCCGTGTTATCTGCCAAGTTGGCACGGACATTGCAAACTGTCTTTGCTGAACAAACGGAAAGGAAATATGAAGCCGATCTCAGCAATTGTTGGCAAGAACAACAGATCCTCGTTGGTTGACTGCAATTATCGCCCGATGACTCTGGATGGTTTTCGGGGTCGGTCGGTGACAACACGGACTTCGCGATTTTGGAATATCAGCGCTCAATATTTCCAAAATGAAGCGCGGCACGAGTTTCTCACCGAAGCGGTTTGCTTCGCTATTGTCGTCTTTACCGCAGCCCTGCCGCTGGTAAGCGCGGCCAAAGCAGTGGCCGAACTTTGCCGCGCGTTCGCTCAGCTTTGATTCAACCATGCTCCCTCAACGAAAATCAAAAGAAGAAACAATTGTGCGTCCCGTCGGGTTTACATCGAATCTTTCCTCTATGGACGTACCGCGTGTAGGTGTAGCGGCGAAAAAGCGCAAGCGCCGCATCATTATCATTGCCGCCTCGGCGGTCGGATTGATTCTGGCGACAATAGCCATCTCGCGCCTCAAGCCAGCAGTCCCTACCATCGATCGCTCAACAGTCTGGATCGACACTGTTAAGCGCGGCCCCATGACCCGACAGGTACGCGGCCTCGGCACACTCGTGCCCGAGGATATTCGCTGGATCCCTGCGAATACCGAAGGAAGCGTCGAGAAGATAAATATTTGGCCGGGCACACCTGTGGAGCCCGATTCGGTAATTTTGGAATTGAGCAGTCCCGAGCTGGAACAAGCGGCTCATGACGCGGAATCAAAAGCGACCGCAGCGGAGGCCGACCTGACCAGCGTTCGCGCGACTTTGCAACGCGAATTACTGGAACAGGAATCGAAGACAGCCGCGGCCCATTCGGCGTACGAGCAGGCGAAAATGGAGCGCCAAACAAATGATCAATTGGCGAAAAACGGTTTGATCGCCGTGCTCGACTACAAGAAGTCAAAGATCAAGGAAGAGGAATGCCAGAAGAGTGATGAGATCGAGCAAAAGCGTCTCGCGTTTGCGCGCGATTCCATTGAGCCACAGCTGGCGTCGAAACAAGCCGCCCTGGATCAGGCCAGGCAGCTCGCAAAGTTAAAAACAGATCAGGTAGAAGCGTTGCACCTGCGCGCAGGTATGTCGGGCGTCCTTCAACAATTGCCGGTGCAGATCGGACAGCGCGTGAAGATCGGAGACAATCTGGCCCGCGTGGCGGACCCCACGAAGTTAAAGGCGCAGGTCAAGATCGCTGAGACGCAGGCCAAAGATATTCAGATTAATCAAAAAGCAGTGATCGATACCCGCAACGGCACGGTCAAGGGGCACGTCACACGAGTAGATCCTGCGGTGGAGCAGGGGACGGTTACCGTCGATGTTGCGTTTGATGAGCCACTGCCGAAAGGCGCACGTCCTGATCTTAGCGTTGATGGAACCATCGAACTCGAGCGCCTGGACAATGTGGTCTATGTCGGTCGCCCTGCATTCGGACAGGAAAACAACACCGTCGGAATGTTTAAACTCGTCAACGGCAGCGGCGACGCTGTGCGAACTCCGGTGAAACTTGGCAAAAGCTCGGTCAATACGATTGAGATCTTGAGCGGGCTGCAACCGGGCGACCAGGTGATCCTTTCCGATACCAGCGCATACGACGGTCACGACCGGATTCGACTCAACTAATCAGTAATCAGAAATCACCAACCTAACCATGAACAACGGATCAGATCCTCTTATTCGACTAAACAGCGTCACCAAGGTGTTCCTTACGGACGAGGTGGAAACGCATGCATTATCCGGTATCCACCTGGACATTCGGCCTGGTGAATACGTTTCCATAGCTGGACCGTCCGGCTGCGGAAAGACAACACTGCTTTCGATTCTCGGACTGCTGGATACCCCTTCGGACGGCAGCTACTCGTTAAAGGGGCACGAAGTTGCAAATCTTTCGTTCGCTGACCGCGCGCGGATTCGCAATCGAGAAATCGGCTTCATTTTTCAAAGCTTCAATCTGATCGGAGATCTCAGCGTGTTTGAGAACGTTGAGTTACCGCTGACCTATCGAGGAATGGGCGCGAGTGAGCGCAAAACCTTCGTCACCGAAGCACTGGAGCGCGTAGGTATGGCACATCGCGCAAAGCATTTGCCAAGTCAGCTGTCCGGTGGTCAACAACAGCGCGTAGCCGTCGCGCGCGCTCTTGCAGGAAAGCCCGCGATTCTGCTGGCGGACGAACCAACTGGTAATCTCGATTCGCGCAATGGCGAAGCAGTGATGCACTTGTTAAAGGAGTTACACGCAGGCGGCGCTACGATTTGCATGGTCACGCACGACGAGCGCTTCGCTCAACATGCGGATCGCACAGTCCATCTGTTTGACGGGCGCGTCGTTGAAGACCGCATCGCGGCCTGAACAAAATGCAGAACAAATAGAATAAAATCGTATGAATGATCTTCGGTTTGCGATGCGCCAAATTCGCAAATCGCCGGGGTTCACTTCACTGGCCGTCATCACACTCGCGATCGGGATTGGGATGAACACGGCCATATTCAGTTTGATCCAGGACCTTTTCCTGCGCGGTCTGCCCTTCTCTGAACCCGGCCGTGTCGTACGGATTTACGGCGAGGCCAAAGAGCGCGATTTGAAACAAATGCCGTTCTCCGTGCCGAAGTTTTGGCATTATCGTGACGGACAAAGCGTCTTCTCGAGTATCGCCGCGGATTGGGGCAACGGCTTCATTATGACAGGCTCCGGTGAGCCGGTTCAACTACTAGGCGGCAATGTGACTGCCAATTATTTCGAGTTGCTTGGCATCCATCCGATTCTCGGCCGCAATTTTCTGCCTGAAGAAGAAAGCAAAGGCGACGTTGTGATGGTAACGGAAAGTTTCTGGCGTAGGTATTTTAACTCCGACCCGGGAATTCTCGGCCGCAGTATCACGCTGAACGGCGTTCCTAACACAATCATAGGCGTCCTTCCGAATCTGCCGATCTCCTGGTTTGGACGCGACTCGGAGATTTTTGCCAACAAACCATTCGAGCTGCCTGGCCTGACGAAAGATCGTTTGATGCGCGGCGTCAGCTTCATGCGTGTGACGGCGCGCTTGAAACCAGGCGTCTCGATTTCACAGGCGCAGGGAGCGCTACAGGCATTATTTCAAAGTTACAAAGAACAACACCCGGAAACGGCAGACAACACCTGGTCGCCGTACCTTGTTTCAGCGGCGGAAGATGTCACCGGAGATTTGCGTCCGGCTTTTTTGACGCTGCTTGCTGCAGTCGGTGCGGTACTCCTGATTGCGTGCAGCAATGTCGCAAATTTGTTGCTGGTACG
>DASREH010000153.1:0-8636 GCA_035652195.1 Candidatus Udaeobacter sp.
TTGTAACGCTTCTCGCTCTTTAGTTTCTCAACGTATTCGTTGGCCTGGTCGAGAGTCTTACCACCCTGCTCCTGCACGATTTTGCGCAGCGTCGCATCTACGTCTTTCGCCATTCGCTTCGCGTCGCCGCACACGAAAAAATAAGCCCCTTCTTCTTCCAGCCATTTCCAAATCTCGGATGCATTATCCTGCATGCAATGTTGGACATAAACTTTGTGAGCCTGATCCCGCGACCATGCGCAATCGAGACGTGTGAGAAGGCCTTCGTTTTTGAACGCCTCGAATTCCTCGCCATAAGCAAAATCGCATTTTTGGTGCTGCGCTCCGTAAAAGAGCCAATTCTTTCCGCGCGCTCCCGTGGCCTTACGTTCTTGCAGATACGCGCGAAACGGCGCAACGCCCGTTCCGGGGCCAACCATGATGATTGGAGCATTCGGGTCTTCGGGCAGATGAAAATGTTTTGCTATGCTGGGGAAAACCGGCACGGGCACGCCATCAGCGCGTTCTGCGAGAAATGATGAGCACACTCCTTTCCGAACCCGTCCATGGCTTTCATACCGGACCACATCGACAATGAAATGAACCTGATCCGGATACGCCTTTAAACTCGAAGCAACGGAATACAGGCGCGGCTGTAGTTTCGTCAGCAAACCTACAAACTCCTCGGGTGTGAAACGAGCGGAAGGATGTTCGATCAAGAAATCGATCACTTCCATTCCCCAGAGATATGTTTGGAGATCCTGTTTGCGATCTGGGACCAACAGAGATTGAAGTGTTGGCGCGGCAGTAGCCTTGTGGGCAATCGCCTTCAAAAACTTTGGTGTTGGCTGCGTGATGCCGTAATCGCGTAATAATGCTTCGCGAAATGTCGTCGGTGGCCCCTTCAATCGGGGCACTTCTTCATCGCCAGTGGCGCCAAGCGCGTGCAAGATTTCGTCGACGAGCTGCGGATCGTTCGTGGCGCAGACCCCAAGTGAATCACCAACCTCGAAAGTCAATCCCCAACCGGTCAGATCGATTTCGAAATGACGGGTGTCCTTCTCCGACTCCGGGCCGCTCAGGCGGCGATTGACGGTGAGTTTGGCAGGAAACGGATTTGTCCGCGAATACGTCGGAGCGGCAACGGAAGCTTCAGCATGCATCATGATTTTTTAGCGGCAATTTCTGGTGGCCGCAAATATTCATCCTCATTCCACTCATGAGGCGGCAAACCTCCCGGGTGTCAGGGGTCTGTGTCAGACTGAGATATTCAGTGCGCGCGAGAACTGGTTCTGGAGGCTCTTCGGGCTGGGCGGTTTGTTTCCGACAGTTTGGACGCAAGGGCAATGGCGAAATCCACCTGTCTCTTGAAAGTATCAACCCGGACAACAAACACAGATAACTGGTCGCCCACTTTAAACCGCTTTCGCGATCGTCTGCCGACAAGCTGCCGTCGAGCCGGTTCAAACACATAAAAGTCGTCCAGCAACGAGGAGATGTGGACGAGACCGGTGACCAGAGCTTCCGGCAGTTCCACCAGCAATCCGTAGTTACGGACATCGACAACACTTGCGCGAAAGATCTGTGGTTTGCGCTCGTCGAGCTGCCGCTGAAAAAATTCGAGTTTCTTCATCTGGGCGGCGTCAGCTTCCGCATCGGCCGCAGTTCGTTCCGTCGATGAAATGTGCTCGGCGATCGAGGCGATCTCGGACATATCAGGTTGATGACTCCGGCGCGCTACGCCGGATCGGCGCCGCTGGACGTCGCCTCGACCTAATGCTCGATGCACAACCAAATCGGCGTAACGCCGGATCGGACTCGTAAAATGAAGGTAGTTTGCCTTGGCCAACCCGTAATGCCCAAGCGGTTGGGGAAAGTAACGGGCGCGCTTCAAACTTTTGAGCAAGCCGATCTTGAGAGCCTGCTCTTCGGGCTGCCCGCGGAATGACTCCAGCAATCGCTGGAGCTCAGCGCGATTGGTCAAGTCGCCTGCCCGATAATCGAAGCTGAGTACAAATTCCCGATACTCTGCCAATTTTTCCGGGTCCGGATTTTCGTGGATCCGGTAAATAGTCGGAACCGCACGCTTTTTCAGTTCGCGGGCGACTGCCTCGTTTGCGGCCAGCATGAATTCTTCGATTAACTGATGTGACTCGTCGTTTTCGACACGCTCCAGCTTTACAGGGCGTCCATCTTTATCGATCCAGACTTTTACTTCCGGGAAATCGAGGTCCAGCGCGCCGTGTTCGAATCGCTTCTTTCGAAGCATCGCTGCCAGTTCCCACGCAAGATGCAATCGTTCGCCCAATTGATCCGTGACCGGCGCAGTTAAAATACGGTAAGCCTGTTTGTATGTGAGCCGGTGCGCGCTTCGAATAACAGTGCGGGTAAACCGCGCGCTCTTCACAGATCCCGACCTGTCGAAATCAATGAAAACTGAATGCGTGAGGCGATCGACACCGGGTTTTAGGCTGCAGACCCCGTTGCTTAAACGCTCCGGCAGCATGGGAATAACGCGATCAGGAAGATAAACACTGTTTCCACGCCGCCGGGCTTCTCGATCCAGGGCGCTGCCGGCCTCAACATATGCAGCGACATCGGCTATGTGTACACCCAGTCGCCAGCCGTTTGCCGTTCGCTCAACTTGAATTGCATCGTCGAAATCGCGGGCGTCATCCGGATCGATCGTGACGACAAATTCTCCGCGCAAATCTTCGCGTCCCTCGATCTGTCGAGGATCAATGACTTCGGGAATTTTCTTTGCCTGGTCCAGAACATCTCTGGGAAATTCCGATGGCAGATGATATTTCCGGATAATCGACAACATGTCGATCCCGGGAGCCGATGCCGGCCCGAGCACCTCAATGATTTCACCTTCGGGGTTAACATGGCGGGATTCCCACGCCTCAAGGCGAACTACGACTTTATCGCCAACCCGTGGTTCAACTTTGGCAATCGTTGGAGGCGCTGCAGTTTCGGTGGTTTCGTCTAGGCGCCCACCGGCGACCTGCCCCACGTAAACATCATGAACGATGCGGGGATCGTCAGGAACAATGTAATAAAAGTTTCGCGAACGCTGAAGCGTGCCAACAATCGTATCGTGTGCGCGCTCCAGGATCCGAATCACGCGGCCTTCGCGCCTTCCCTTGATGCGGCGATGAGGTTCGTCATGCGATAGGCGCGCCACCACACGGTCGCCATGCATGGCTGTTCCCATGTTTTCCGCCGAAATAAAGACGTCGGGGGCTCCCCCCGTTTCCGGCGCGAGAAAACCATAACCAGCTTGATGAACGGACAGCCGGCCAGTTATCAAGTCAGCCTCAGCGGGCAGGACGTATCGATTCTTTCGGATACGCGCGATTTCGCCGGACCGTTCCAGCTGTCTCAACAGCTTCCGGAATGCCACTCTCTCGGTCCGTGTCAGCCCCAGCTCCCGAGCGATCTCGATCTTATCGAGCGGCCGGTAGTCTTTCCGCGCCAGTAAATCCAGAATTTGTTGTCGTATGTTACGTCCGTTTGAAGGCATGTGAGCGAAACATTACCGCCACGTTTGTCGTTTTACCGATTTCAATTCGGATCGAATTATGCGAAACGCAATCATTATCAGCGTAGTGGCGGTCACAGTTGGGATGCTGGCTTCCTTCGCCGCCGGAGGAACAAACATGAAAATCACCAGTTCTGCGTTTCAGCAGGGTGGAAACATTCCATCAAAATATACATGCGATGGCGCTGATACGAGCCCGCCTTTGCAGATCGCGGACACTCCGGCGAGTGCAAAAAGCCTGGTCCTGATCGTAGACGACCCCGATGCCCCAACAGGCCTGTTCACACATTGGATAGCCTGGAACATCCCCGCTGAGACAAACGCGATTGCGGAAGGAAGCACTCCACAGGGTGTGCGGGGAACCAACGACTTTGGCAAATCAGGTTACGGGGGACCGTGTCCACCCGCTGGCACCCACCGGTACTACTTCAGGATCCTGGCACTCGATCGCCAGTTGGACTTGCCGCCAGGGTCCAGGCGAACGCAACTGGATGCTGCGGTGAAAGGGCATGTGGTTGCACAAGGGGAGTTGATGGGGCGGTACTCAAAACGGAACCGTTGAAGTGTTAAATCGTTGAATCGTTGAATCGTTGAATCGTTGGAATCCGATGTGACGATGCAACCGTTTAACGAATCACAGCGTCTGCGCGTCTTCGTTCGAATAATCGCCGCCCGGTGTTAGTCTCATCCATGATGCGCGGCAGACTTTGGAAAATCGGTGACCGCATCTTCGATCTTTCCCGACGGGGGATGATCATGGGCGTTTTGAACGTTACGCCGGACTCATTTACCGATGGCGGCGAATTTTTCGAAGTAGACAAAGCCGTGGAGCACGGGTTGAGGATGGCAGCGGAAGGTGCTCAGATCGTCGATGTCGGCGGCGAGTCGACGCGACCTCGAGCCGAGCCCGTATCCGCAGAGGAAGAATTGCGCCGCGTGATTCCGGTCATCGAACAGTTGCGCACAAAAACCGATGTGATTATTTCAATTGATACATCGAAGGCTAGTGTCGCGAGCGCGGCGATTCGAGCAGGTGCTTCGATCGTTAACGATGTTACGGGAGGGCAGGGCGATAAGGAGATGATGCCGTTGATTGCCGAAACAGGGTCAGCCTTCATCGTCATGCATATGCAGGGAACGCCGCAGACCATGCAGATCGCGCCCCGGTATGAAAATGTCGTTCTGGAGATCTCTGATTTTTTTCGACAACAATATGCGCGCGCCATAGGTTACAACATTGACCCCATGGCGATTGCGTTTGATCCGGGGATCGGTTTCGGGAAAACGCTCGAGCACAACCTCGAGTTGCTCGCGAAGCTTGAACAGCTCCGCGTGAACGATCGTCCAATCGTGATTGGCGTTTCTCGAAAATCTTTCCTGAGCAAACTGATTGGCACGAAAGAGATCGGGGATCGGCTGGCGCCCGCGGTGGCGTTGACGTCGCTTTTGCGCGCGCGCGGCGCAGATGTGCTGCGCGTTCATGATGTCAAACAGAACGTAAATGCATTAAAGGTAACCGAAGCAATTCTTTCACAGCCAAAATGATTCATCAGATGATTGATCTTTGGTTTCGAGGATGGCGCAGCCTGGTTGAAATCCTTCTGCTGAGCGCGGCGATCTACTACGGGTACCTGTATTTCCGGGGGACGCGTGGCGCGAAGGTGCTCACCGGGCTGGCGATCGTGTTTCTGACGCTGACGCTGATTTCCACACTGCTCAATTTGGTTGTGATTGGCTGGATCGTTCGAAGCTTCTCAGTTTTCCTCGCAGTTGCGCTCGTGGTGATCTTTCAACCCGAACTCAGACGCGGCCTGGCCGCGCTTGGCGGTCATCCCATCTTTTCGCTCACCAGCGAAAAACGGGAAACAGTTCATGACCTGGCCGAAGCGGTGATGCAGCTGGCGAACAAGCAATTTGGCGCACTCATAGCCATCGAGCGGGACACGTCGATTCGCGTTTACGAGGAGACAGGCGTCACGATCGATGGCGATTTTTCTGTTGAGCTCATCCTGACCATTTTTCATCCAAAGGCTGCTCTGCACGATGGCGGAGTCATTATTCGGAACGGACGAATCGCAGCTGCGGCTTGCATTTTTCCTGTGAGCCAGCGCGAAACGCTCGACCGAAGCCTGGGTTTACGTCATCGCGCCGGACTCGGGATTACCGAGGAGTCGGACGCCGTGGCGATCGTTGTTTCCGAAGAAACAGGGAATATTTCCATTTGTCACAGGCGTCGAATTGAGCGCAATTTCACTCCAGAAACCTTCCGCCAACGAATTTCGGAGATTTTGTTGCACAGCAAATATGAAGAGACTGATTCTGAAAAACTGGCGCGCGAAGTTGATCTCTCTCCTGCTCGCGACAACCCTTTGGTACCTGATCAAAAAGAACGTAGCGACGACGCCCTCGCCGTCTGAGCGGGTTTCGCCTCCTCCAATCACGGAAACGCGCTGACCCCTTGTAACTCAGGCTCAGGCCGCGGGGCCCCTCTAGAACCTCTCAGCGCAAGAAACGTGACAGGTTTTCCTCTTCCCACCGACGCGCCCGCCGATAGCCCGGGAATTCCCGCTCGCGACGATTAAATTCCTGCGTGTGAACCCGGCGACGTCCGCCAGAGAGTGCCTGATCAGGCACTACTGAGTGCAGCATCTCGTGATAAAGCACGTACCGCAGAAACCAGGAGGGCACAAAGGGCTGGTCGAGCGCGCGATTGATTCGAATAACCCGGTCCTGTTCCTGAATCGTGCCAAAAATGAAATATTCCTTGGGTCGATGCTTTCGCCGGCGCCCCCAGGTTACCTGGTAATCACGGAGACGCCCACGGAAGTAACGTTTGTTCAAGTCATCAAACATGTGACGCAGGTTAAAATAAGTCCCTTCGTGCAACAGATTTAACTGGCCCTGCATTGGCAGTTTGGGGTGCGCAAGTTTCCGTTTGGTCTTCTTTTTCGTCTTTTTGCGCTTAGCCATTTTCATCCTCCTCCCGCGAACACCAGAGAGCGTCCGATGCAACTTAATGGGCTTCAAATCTGGAGACAAGTGAAGCGCGGATTTTTGCGAAAACATTTTATAAGTTCCTAGCAGGTAATCGCTTGTGTGATTACCTCTAGATGTAAAAACCTGACGATGTAATTCCCAGATCGTGTGCCCTTTACTGAAGACTTGTAACGTGATTCCAAGGAGCGGCGTTTCTCCGGTGGTTGGCTTATTTTGGCTGTTTGGTATGAGCCCGAAAAACAACACACGTTGGCCAGGGCCGTGCCACAATTCTTTGCGAAGATTAAATGCGCGTGTAATTATCCTCCGTTCCTCGCTGACTGGCGGGAGATTTAATCGAGGTCGAATGGAATGACGCCGTTTCTTCGAAAATTGGTCGGCCAAAACTGGCTCTTGTTGCTAACGATGCTCGCGCTCGCGGTCTTTGGAGTCGTGGCAATCTACAGCGCCACTTCTACGCGCGCCGACGCATACGCTGCTGACTTCTGGCGAAAGCAGGCGAATTGGGTCGTGGTTGGTGTCTTCGCCTTTATGCTAACCAGCTTGATCCACTATCGTTGGATCCGGTGGGGCGCGCTGCCGATGTACCTGGCTGGTATCGTCTTTCTAATCATGACGAAATTCATGGGTACAAAGGTTTACGGCGCACGGAGTTGGTTGCATCTGGGACCCATCAATTTTCAACCGGCCCAGCTTGCGATCGTCGCCGGGATCATGGTTCTGGCGCTGTTCCTGACGCAATTTCGCGAGATGCATCCGATGCTACGACTGTTGCTCTGTGGAGCGATCGCGGCTGCGCCTTGTCTGCTCATCTTGATGCAACCGGATTTGGGTGAGGTCATTCTTTGGGTACCCGTGCTCCTGGCGCTTTTGTTCGTCGGCGGTCTGCCGTTGCGTTATTTGATTTGCATCATTCTCATCGGGATCGCGTTCATCCCGATTGCGATTAATTTTGGCTTAAAACCGTATCAGCAACAACGAATCACTGCGTTTACACATCCCGATATCGACAAACAGGGTTCGGCGTGGGCGATCAACCAATCTCTTATCGCCATTGGTTCAGGCGGTTGGTCGGGCAAGGGCTTCAAGGCGCCAAACACACAGATCGAGCTCGGCTTTCTGCCCGCCACGGCTGTACACAATGACTATATTTTCTCTGCCATCGGCGAACAATGGGGATTCATAGGCGGAATCCTTCTTATCGGCGCGTTCGCGCTGCTCCTATTCACCTGTCTTTTTGTTGCTTTCTTTGCGGGTGATCAATTAGGTCTGCTGCTGACGATTGGGATTACAGCGCTCATCTTTACGAGCATTTTTCAGAATATTGGGATGACCATCGCGGTGTTGCCGATCACTGGTGTCCCATTGCCACTGATCAGTTACAGCGGCTCGTTCGTGCTGGTGATCATGTTTGGCCTCGGACTTGTGAACAGCGTTTGGATTCATCGAAAAATTCCAGCGTAGCCGGGCCAAACGTGATCTGTTCTTTAACGCCTGCTGGCTAAGGCCACCACATGGAAGCCGATTATAAGGTTAAGCTGGAGGTTTTCGAAGGGCCGCTGGATCTGCTGCTTTACCTGATCAAGCAGGATGAGATCGACATTTACGACGTCTCACTGGAACGGATCACGCGTCAATACCTGGAATACCTGCAAGCCTTCAAGGAGTTGAACATCGAACTGGCTGGCGAATTCATCGTCATGGCTGCCAATCTCATTTATTTGAAGAGCCGCAGCTTGCTCCCAGTAGATCAACAGCCGCCGGAAGAAGACGCCGAGGAGGACGATCCGCGCTGGGATTTAATCAGGCAGTTGATTGAGTACAAGAAGTTCAAGGAAGCCGCAACAGAACTCCATCTGCGCCAGCTGAAACAGGAGCGGATTTTTGCACGAGAAGGCAGCTCAGGATCAGTTTTGCAGGAACCGTTGCGTCTGGAAGAAGTTGGAATTTTTCAATTGATCAACGCGTTTCAAACAGTCCTTAAGCGGATCGAAGCGCGCCAGGACGCACAGGAAATTTTTGCCGAGCGCTTCAGCGTGTCGGAGAAGATCGATCTTATTCTGCAACGAGTCGCAAACAACACCCGGCTTCGTTTTTCGGATTTATTCGGCGACGC
>DASREH010000154.1:0-7116 GCA_035652195.1 Candidatus Udaeobacter sp.
ACGTCGCCAGGAATCCGCTGACGTAGAATGGCAAAGCGCGGTGAGACATTGACTAAGGAGAAATTGCGACGAACGAAGCGGAACGGATGGCTGAGCTTGCGCGTCAATTCACACAGCGCATCAATTCTGCGGTCACTCGTATCAGGAGAGTCCGGTCGTCATCGGCGGATGTGTCCCCGTGTCCAAAGGATGCCACCAAACGCTGATGTACACGGTCGCACCCGAATTCACATGCGTTACGTAGCGAATTTGGTTGATCCGTTCGGCTTTTAGCCAGTTGTTGATTTCCTTTTCCACCTCGACTTCGCTCCCCTTAAATATGGTCATCTTCATCGCTGAACCATTGTGGCGGACCGCGCTCGCAACGGCAATCCCTGATGCGTTTCTAGAGATGATGTTGCAGGGAAACTAATTGCCCATCGCAGGAACGTTCGAAAAATTCGCCACGACACAAGCGCACTCGACGACTGTGAGCAGTCGCCAAATGACAATTCAAATACAGCCGCCGGCTTTAAGCGCTAGCTTTCCGATCGATCAAATCCCCGGAACTCCCGAGCCGAGTTCTTCGACTGAAACGACAGTTCGATCGGTTAATTCCGGATGCGCTTGCTGACGCTTGCGAAGCCACGCCACGTTTTTGCGTACTACGCGGGTTCCCTGGACGACTGGACGTATTGTCCCGAGCTTGGGATCGAACACGCTGACGTTCGCCGGAAGCGCTGCCAGAAATTCCCAAAAATCCGGAACTCCGTTGTATTTGAACGCCGCTTCGCGCACAGCTTTTGCGGAAACAACCCGACGAGGAGTTTCGGTCCGTGAATCGCGATTCTGTGCAACGACTTGTGACGACGCCGATTCAGGATAAGGAAACGGCGCAGGTGTCGGTAACACGGATGATTCGGAAATCACCGGCGGCGCGGGAATGCGCACGCTATCTTCATACGGATATGCACCAGGGACTTTGATGGTCGGCGGTGCGGATTGAAGGTTTTCGAGCGTAAAACTAAAAGCGACCATCAGTCCGGCCGCGATTCCAATAATTCTCTTTGTGGTTGGAGCGTCGATCGTTGTCATGTTGGAGCAATACCTGATTCCGTGAAAAGGTGTGATTACCGGCGACTTTCAAATTTCCCCGAATCACACACCCTGGAGAGGACGAGAGAGCAAGTTCATTAGAAACCAATCACGCGATCAGTCAACCGCAAATGTGACGTTCATTGCGCGAAATTAATATTTTTTTTAATCACCGCGCGCGGAAATTGATTGCAGACTCGACAACTAAGAAAGAGTGTGCGAAACAGAACGCTTTCCAACACCGGAGCAAGCTTTTCAGATGGTGCATGGTGCATGGAGAGACTCCATGACCGCCCTTTTCAAGATTTTGTGGCGCATGAAACACACCGTCTGATCCTCTCCGGACACTACGCCGAGTGGTTCGCTCCCTCGCTCTGCGCTCACGCGAGAAAACCCGAATGCGAAAGCACGCGAATTTTTCTGGAATCGCAGTCTACTGGAAATCTGAGTCTTTTTCGCTGCGCCGTTTCCGGAAGAAATCCTGCAAAATTGCCGCGCATTCCTCTTGCAGCACACCCGATGCGATGTCGCACCGGTGGTTGAAGCCTGGCATTTGCAAAAGATTCATCACGCTGCCCGCAGCACCGGCGGACGCATCCGCGCAGCCGAAAATCACACGCCGGATTCTTGTGTGGACCAGCGCACCTGCGCACATTGCGCACGGCTCCTTCGTTACGTAAAGATCGCACTCCGTCAGGCGCCAATCGCCGACAGCGGCTTCTGCCTGTGTTAAGGCCAGCATTTCGGCGTGAGCGGTAGCATCCTTCAGCAATTCCACCTGGTTATAGGCACGCCCGACAATTTTTCCCGCACGCACCACAATTGCGCCGACCGGCACTTCTTCGGCTTCAAACGCTTTTAGCGCCTGACGCAAGGCTTCCCGCATGAAGTAAATGTCGTTTGGCGGCTCGATCGTCATCAGAAAAGAGCTGGAACAGTCACAAAGTTGAAAGGTTACGAAGGATAAGGCTCGTGCAATCTTTTGACCCTCTAACTTTTTCACTTTTTAAGCCATACCATTCTTGCCCTGAGAATCTCTTCGGCATATTAGGGACTGCTCATGCACGACAACATCGAGTCGCACCTGGTTGAGAAACGTGTTTTCAAACCGCGAAAGGATTTCGCGAAAAACGCGCGAATCAAAAATTTGGCGCAATATCGGCGAATGTACCGGGAGTCTGTGCGGGAGCCCGCAAAATTCTGGGCACGCGAAGCGAGTGAGTTGGTCTGGGGTAAGCGATGGAAAAAGGTGCTCGAGTGGAAAGCGCCATTCGCCAAATGGTTCGTCGGCGGCAAACTAAATGTTTCGGAAAATTGCCTGGATCGGCATCTCACCGGACCACGCCGCAACAAGGCGGCAATTATCTGGGAAGGCGAACCCGGGGATCGACGCACGCTGACGTATCAACAGTTGCATCGCGCAGTCTGCCACTTCGCAAATGTGCTGAAGCGAAACAAGATAAAAAAAGGCGATCGGGTGATCATTTATTTGCCGAATATTCCCGAGGCTGCGATTGCCATGCTGGCCTGCGCAAGGATCGGTGCCGTGCATTCGGTAGTGTTTGGAGGGTTTAGCGCCGACAGCATTCGGGACCGCATAGCCGACAGCGGAGCGGTGGCGGTGATTACCGCTGATGGTTCGTATCGGCGCGGCGGCATTGTGCCGCTGAAAAAAAACGTCGATGAAGCGCTTCGTGATGGCACGTCAGTTCGGCGCGTAATCGTTTTTCGCCGGGCGGGCAACGACATTCACATGGAAGAAGGCCGTGACGTCTGGTGGCATCGCGAACTGGAGTATGTCGACGGGAACTGTCCGCCTGTGCCGGTCGATAGCGAACACCCGCTTTACATTCTCTATACAAGCGGTTCTACCGGAAAACCCAAAGGCATCCTTCACACAACCGGCGGTTACATGGTCGGAGTTTATTCGACGACGAAGTACGTCTTCGATCTTCGAGACGAAGACATCTATTGGTGCACGGCTGACGTCGGCTGGGTCACCGGCCACAGCTATATTATCTATGGTCCGCTGGCCAATGGCGCCACGACGGTCATGTACGAAGGCGCGCCGAACTGGCCGGAACCGGACAGGTTCTGGAAAATCATTGAAGAATACCGGGTCAACATTCTTTACACAGCGCCAACAGCGATCCGCGCGTTTATTCGATGGGGCGACCAATGGATCGCGAAACACGATCTATCGTCACTGCGCCTGCTCGGCTCGGTTGGCGAGCCAATTAACCCAGAGGCATGGATGTGGTATCATAGGACCATCGGCGGAGGGCGTTGTCCGGTCGTGGACACATGGTGGCAAACCGAAACCGGCGCAATCATGATCACTCCATTGCCCGGCGCAATTCCGACAAAGCCCGGCAGCGCAACGCTGCCATTCTTTGGAGTGGATGCGGCTGTTGTTGATGAGAGAGGACGTGAAGTTGGCCCGAACGTGGGCGGCAAGCTAATCATCCGCCGGCCATGGCCTTCCATGTTGCGCACGATTTACGGCGATAAGAACCGTTATCGGCAGCAATACTGGAGCGAATTCAAAGGTAATTATCTGACGGGTGACGGCGCCCGCCGCGATGAAGACGGTTATTTTTGGATCGTCGGCCGGATCGATGACGTCCTTAACGTGGCAGGTCACAGGCTCGGGACCTCGGAAATTGAAAGCGCGCTGGTCAGTCATCCACACGTTGCCGAAGCGGCTGTAGTCGGTCGGCCCGATGAACTCAAGGGACAAGCTGTGGTGGCGTTCGTGACGCTAAAAGGAACCATCGATCCGACCGGCGCATTGAAATCAGAACTGCGCGACCATGTGAGCGCGCATATCGGCGCGATTGCAAAGCCGGACGAGATTCGGTTCGCCGAAGCCCTGCCAAAAACCCGCAGTGGCAAAATCATGCGGCGTTTACTCAAAGAAATCGCCAGCGGAGCGCGAGTGACAGGCGATACAACCACGCTGGAAGATTTCAGTGTGTTGGCAAAATTGGCCGAATCAGAGGAATAACGCCCGATTTGTCCGAAAGGATCGGGGCGGCTCCAATGAACGCGTTAGCCGCAACTAAAATTTCTTTTTCGTAGCGCGCATTCGGCTAGCGTTCACCCGTGAGTTTTATCGGCACAGGCTTTCGCGAGATCGGATTGAAAATCCGGCGCCAAAGAACTCGCATAGCGCTTCGTCATGAAAAGCGCCTTCTGCAAAAGAGCGAAATCAACCTGGGCCGCGAAGGCACGGCTCAAGCCGCGAATTTTCCCGAGCTGCGCAATGAAATCGTGGCCCTCAAAAAATTGGAGCAGGAGCAAAAGGAGGTAGCGGTTCGAATTGCCCAAATCGAAGAGGGAATAAAAAAGATCGAAGAGGAACGGCAACAAAACGCGCGCGAACAAGCCGAAGCGATCGCCAAGCTGGAAGCGGAAAAAAAGCCCCTCGTCCAAAAACGCAACCAAACAAAAAGCAACGTTGAGGTCTGTGAGCGCGAATTGTCCGCGATCGACCGCCGGATTCAGGAGAATGAGGCTGCCGATCGCGATTTGCTGAAACAACTCTCCGATCTGCATGCGTTAAATCCCGCTCCGACTGATTTAGAGGCGCGATCGAGCAGCATCAGCACTCGACGCGCGCGACTGCCGGAAGCGCGTGCAGAACTGGTGCGGGCGCGTCTTGGCAGCGCGGAGGCTGCAAATTTGGCCAGGGAAAAACTGAATGCCGCAGAAGCGGAACTTGCTGCAGTTGAAAAAAATATCGCCCGCGCCCGCAGCGAGTTTGAAGCGCGCGATCGCAAACTGAGTGACAACATTCACGGCCAGCAAGAGGCAGTGCGCAACGCGCGGGCACGCCACCAGACCGTCGAGGAACGAAAAAATCCTGCGTATTTGAATATCGGCAGGCATCTGGCCGCGCAGGGCGTTGCTCCGCCGAACGCACCGCAGCTTTTGGCGGAAGCGCATCGCCGCCGTGAGGCAGTCGATCGGCATTTGGCGCACAAGGCCGAGCTGGCCTCGCTCTCAAGCCAGATTGACAAACAGGAGCTGCGAAAATTTTATTTCAGCCTTGTCTCGGTGCTGGTTCTGCTCGCAATTACTTTGCTTGTCATTTTCCAATCACCAAGAGGCCGTGAATGGTTGCCGCAGGAAACTGACACCATCCTGTCAATCAACTCAGATCAGTTTGAACGGGGAGACCTGGCCAAGCGCTGGCGCAAGGATCAGCCCGCATTATGGCCGGCATTAATCGGCGCGGCTGCTTTGACGCCGGGGTTAAATCTGCCTCGCGATGCGTCACGAATTACCCGCGCAATAACAACCAACGAAGCTGGTGAGAAGCGCGAGTTCATCCTCGTCGAATCGCGCCGGGGCGCGCCAAAGGTCATCCGGGTCGTATCGGAGGACAAGGCTTTCAACAAACGTACGGTCAGCGGCCTGCCCGTTTGGGAGCGGCCCCCTGATTTTGCGGTCGCCAGAGTTGGGCCCGCGACACTGGCCGTCGGAACACCAGCAGCTGTGGAGGAACTGGTGCTGGTGCGTCTCGGAATGAAGCCGGATCTCAAAATCACCGGCCAGTTATTTGACCGTTTTCAGGCGCTCGATCGCGAAAGCACGTTGCGACTTATTTCGCGCGATCCGCCCGATCTCGCGCGTATTTTCAATCCAATTTTCACGCCCGAATTACTCCAGGCTTCCCAATTACTGGGTCTTGCTGTCAATCTGCAAAATCCCATAAAAGCGAGGGTGTTTATCAAAGTGGACACTGCCAAAACTGCGGCCGATATCGCGCGAAATTTGCGTGACAATCCACAGCAATGGCTGCGCCTGCCCAACTCAGATCTGTTGCTTTACACCCGACCGCCGGAAATACAAAAGGCGAGCGCTACAAACCTGGAATTGCGGTTCGACATGCCTGAAAATAGCGCTCGCGTTCTTCTTGAACGTCTGGCAAAAACGGAGGCCTCCCAGGTTGTTGCAGAGTTCTGACCCGTGTAAATGCGACGTTTTACTTTTGCATTCATCGCCGCGACGACGATCGCGGCACCATTTTTGAACGCAAACGGCGGCAGCCAGCTGGTGGATATTCGATCGGTTGATCCCACAATCGTTGTAGAACTGCGGTACGCGGGCCGAAATAATCTTGTCGGACACCCGCTATATCCCAAAGGAATGTGTGCTCTCGCCAGGCCCGAAGTCGCTTCTGGTTTGGCTAAAGCACAGGCGTTTCTGCGGCGGTATCAATTTGGGCTCAAAATCTGGGACGCGTACCGGCCCGCAACCGTGCAGGAAAAGCTTTGGCAGCTGTCACACAATAGCGATTACGTGGCCAATCCCGAGACTGGCGTCGGTTCACTGCATAGCTGGGGCGTCGCCATTGATGTGACCTTGATCGACACATGGAATCGTGCCGTGCGCATGCCCAGTGATTTCGACGATTTCACACCGGCTGCAATGTGGCGGTATCTCGGGCCACATCCCGATGTTCGCGCACATGTTCATTTATTGCAGAACGCGATGCGCAACGGAGGCTTCTGGGGTTTGCGAACGGAGTGGTGGCATTTCACCATTGCCAACTGGCAAAAATACCTGCCCGACCAGGCCGCACGAACCGCTCAGGTTTGTGGTACTCAGTGGCAAGGCAGCTTATGATCGTGGATTCCCTTCGGGGGCCAGGGATGGTGACTAACGATTTGGAAAGATGATGCTCACGACGTGGTTAGCCGCGAACATGATGCGCGATTTGCAGCAACCCGAATACATTCACGTGCTGCTGAATCCGCTGCCGGTTTATGGGTTGCTCACTGGTTTGATTGGACTGGTGCTTGCCATGATCTTGAGAAGCCGGCGCGCGCAAATCGCCACCCTGGCGCTGGTAATCATTAGCTCTGCTTCCGCGTGGCCGGTTTACGAATTTGGCGAGGAAGGTTACGACCGCGTTTTATCGATGACCGACGAAGACGGAGGGGCCTGGCTTGATGAACACATGCGGCGCGCCGAGGAGCTGATCTGGATGTTCTATGTGCTGGCCGGTTTGAGCGCCGTTGCCATCCTTGTGCC
>DASREH010000155.1:0-4487 GCA_035652195.1 Candidatus Udaeobacter sp.
CGCAAGAATAATAGTCATGAAGATGGCGGTGATGTTAATCCTTGCACCACGATAAGCAGAAAATCGCGGCGAAGTATGCAATACCCCACCAGCAGCAAGCTGGCAATAAGCCAGAGTATCCGTCGCGCATCGAAGAACCAGCGGCATCGGCGTGATACCGGTCCGAAGCATTGTTCTGCAGGCTATTCCATGTGGTTCACTTTTCATCGTCGGCTTAAACGATGTCGAATGGCGAACTCGTCGTTTTTCGGAGCTAGGTGATCCACGTCGTTTTCAAGTCGCCGGGTTCGCTCCGCGTCACGATTCACTTACATAGCGTAGTACTATCGAAACGATCCAATCTGAGTCTTAGTCACAAGACCGCCTAACAATAAACTAGTGCCATGACCAAACTAAAACCAAACCAAAAACAAAAACAGGGGAACCTTCCCATGCGAAAGATCATTGCACTCACGATTACAGCCGCCGTTCTGGCGGCGTTCACAACTGTTCACGCCCAAACCACGCCCGCAGCCGCGCCGCCTAACGATGCCCAGATCGCCCAAATCGTGCTCACGGCCGACACGGTTGACGTGGATTACGGTAAGTTGGCCGTGAAAAAGACAAAGAACGCGGAAGTGAAAGCTTTCGCTGAGACCATGATTCGCGACCACACTGCTGTAAACGAGAAGGCAGCTGCCCTCGCCAAAAAAATCAATCTGACGCCGGAAGCGAGCGACACCAGCAAGAGCTTGAAATCCGATGGCGACAAGATGATGGCCAAGCTCAAGGGAATGCACGGTGCCGAGTTCGATAGGGCTTACGTCGACAATGAAGTCACCTATCACACGTCGGTCATTGATGCCCTCAACACGGTCCTGCTGCCAAACGCCAAAAACGCGGAACTAAAAGCGCTCCTGGAAACCGGCAAACCGATCTTCGAATCTCATCTGGAGCACGCGAAGACTCTTCAGAAATCGCTGAACAAATAAATGCCAGCGGGCACCACAAGCGTTGACCCGTGTCCCGAGTCCGCTCCATGGAGAGCGGACTTCGGGCCCGCGGGGCTTCTCCGAATGAACCAACCCAGCTTGCAGCGCGACCGTCAGGCGGTCGATTACGGAGAAGAGCAAAATGTGCAAAAGCTGCACACCGCGATTCCGCATGAGCAACGTGGCGGACTCGTTACGATCAAGCCCTTCTCACTCCGGGTGCTGGTCATTTGCGGGATCATCTTCTTCTTTGCCGGATTTTTCGTGGCCCGCCAGGGCGCCGACTTTACCGCCACGAACGCGGATCGGAGCAACCCGCCGGCAGCCCAGTCGAATCCGCAGACTGTTCAAAGGGACACTGCTTCTGCTAGCGCCGTCCAGGCCACGCTTGCAGACGCCAACGCGCCGTTGATCGTGCATGTGGCTATGAAAAACATGAAATTTTCTCCTGCGACAATTGAAATTAAGAAAGGGGATACCGTAGAATGGAAAAACGATGATATCACGCCGCATACGGCCACTTCGGCCACGTTCGATTCTGGGTCAATCGCCTCTGACGCCGCTTGGCAACATACCTTTAAGGAAGCAGGAAATTTTCCGTATACGTGTACATTTCACCCGGTCATGAAAGGCACGATCATCGTCAAGTAAACCCAAGCAAAAATGAATTCGATCTTCACAAACTTCGTGATTGCTGGACTTTCAGTTGCATTTGCATTTACAGCGCCTGACCTGGCCTGGGCAAGATCGCGACGGGACCCGGGTGGACACATTTCTCCAGAAACAGAAATGGAATAAGGCGGCAGAGGATTATTCGAAGGTAATCCAGGCGTCGCCCGACGATATTGGTGCGCACGAGCGCCGAGGTTACGCCTACAGAAATCTTGGCAAATATAACGAGGCAATCGCTGATTTTAGCAAAGTGATCGACGCGGCCGAAGGATCCGGAAGCGTATCGTCAGCGCGGCCCCACGTACCGATTGATGCAGCAGTACGCCAAGGCGGCAGATGATTTTCGCACACTGCTTCAGCTAAAGCCGAACGACACTGATGCGCTATCCCGGCTGAATTATGCCGAAGCGAAGCTTTACTCCGTTCATTCGGCACCGTTCACGCCAATTCCGCATCGCGCGGCTGAACAAGCAGCGCGAAAAGCGCGAGCAGCCAGAGAAGCTGCAGCGCGAAAAGCACAAGTCAAAAAATTCCGACTCCGATTCCGTCGCCGACAAGGTGAGGCTATTTCCCGCCAAGGGCGTGAGGTGGACTTCATCCACAAATCGGTCGTGTCGCCGACCTTTCTGTTTTTGATGACTTGATCAGCCTGGACGCTACAAGCAAACTCTCCGCGCGTACCGCGGTCATTCGCTACGGTCGGCGTAGCCGTTTGCGCGAAAACTGTGCAAGCCTGTGCAAAAGAAACGGCCTAACGAACTCGTGTTTTGTTTCGTAAAAATCACTGTGCAACTCATGACATTGAAGCGGTTTGTAAACAGTGCTAAGCCGAGTCCACGCGCTTCAGCCCATATTACATCCACTGCCCCAAACAACTCTCAGCAAATTAATCGTTCCGATTACGTCCCGAATTTTGTCTTCAAAGAAGCGATTCAAAGTTACTTTCTCAGACCGTCTTGAGTACAGTTTTCTTTTGCAACGATCTCGCCAACCGGCAGCACCTTGGCGACTAATGGCTACGTATGAGGCTACGATTCTCAAATGTATGACGTATTTAAGTACCTCAACACGTGAAACATGGAATGCACCGTGCAGGAATCGAACCTGCAACCCAGTGATTAAGAGTCACTTGCTCTGCCAATTGAGCTAACGGTGCAAAATCGTTTCAGGCCGCTCCGTCACAGACCTGCGAGAGCGACAGATTACTCATACCGGTTCGATGCACAACGCGGAATTTATCTGCATCCCCCACTCAGCTTGAACGTTTCGGATCTGGGTTTGTACGGGCCGTCGTTAATGCCGCGCCGCGTGATTTTCGAAGATTGGAACAAAGAGATCAGTGACGCGAAACGGTAGCGTAGCACTCGTCATCGAATCTCTACGAGGGATCCCGGCCGGAAAGAGCAAGCTTTAAAACTGCGAAAGGACGACCGATTATTTTGTGGCGCCAGCTCGATCTACTGTGCATTCGCGAGAGAAGTCCCGTACGTCTCGTTGGCATCGGCAGACAGAGTGAGCGGCGCTCGCGATTCTCCCACCACTAACACTACGCGGGAGTAGTCGGACTATTTTACGAACAGTCGGGATCACTTACGCCATTTTGCTTGGCGGCAAGAGTTTCATTGCACCTAGATGAGGCAGAAAGTCATCAGTAACATCCGCTTGGCAATATTGAGACGTATTCTCAAATCCGGTATGCATCTTGCTTGATCGTGCAATGTCACGTGCGTCTGGAGATTGTGTGGTGCCGCTAATTATCAGCACATCGATTCTAAGTGCGATCACTGGGGTCATATTTGGCCACGCAGAGGGGTTCTTCTCCCGAATCGCTGGACAAATCCTTCACGGAGTATTGGTCCTGATCTGCTTCGGACTGGTCGCGATAGCCTTCTGGGACTTCGGTTGGAAGCTCGGGGTGATCGATCTTATCCTCACTTTCATCACCGGGAATTTAGGCCTCTCAGTGCGCGAATACCTAACGAGCAGTAGAACCTTTTAAACCGGGCCGCCTATCTCTCACACACGTTGCGTGCCGAATCGTTGTAGTGTTTCGAAAGAGAGCGCACACCTCGCGGCGGCGATCCTTAATCGACCACGATACGCAGAACTGCTGGCAGCTTTATCCGATTGATACTTTCTTTGGCAAACGATGTCACCCGTAGTTTACACCCCTTACTGTAAATGCGGAAATCCATCACGCAGGGCACTGGGTCTGTATGGTAAACAACTGTGTAAGATCCCGCAGGAAGGGATAGCAACGCCTGAGCGATGACTTTCATACACAAGTCTCGATTGTCCCGGTAGTTCGTTTCCGTGATTTTTACAATGTTCGTACCGGGTTGCTTTGAGCAACCGGCGTTCCAACTATACACGGTCATCCCGACGACAATGGTGCCGCTTATTCCTTGAACCTTACCCTGGCAAGGTCGCGCATCGCGCAGCGGCAAATCCTGCTCGTTCACTAAGTCATGATACGGATTTTCTCAGGCAAAGTTCTCGAACGTCTAAAACGTCCGGGGCGCCTGGCTGATCCTTTCCCATATGGCGGATCGTCTCCAGCTCGCGCTGCTTTAAAAAGGCGCGGTTAGTCTCGGCTACATTTGTAAATGCGTTAATCCACGCTGCGCCGCAACGGGAATTGCCGCCGTTTTAGGCGCAAGTAGCTGGCCGATCCGTCGGAGGGTCATAAAATTCTCAGCGATGATTTCTTCGTCCTCAATCCGAATACCCAAGTCATTTTCCAGAAACGCAACCAGGCGAACCAGGCCCAAGGAGTCAAGCTGTAGCGGTTCGTCAGGGTTGGTTATTGGCGGCAGTGAACCGCGCTGCTTCTCTATGTACTCG